>NZ_CP160680.1:300000-600000 GCF_040784935.1 Lewinella sp. LCG006
GGCACGCGGACATCTTCGACTTTCTGGAACTGAAGAAAAACCACGGTAAGGAAGAGATGCGTGCGCGCGACCTGTTCTACGCCATGTGGATGCCCGACCTATTTATGATGCGCGTGAAGGAAAACGGCAACTGGTCGCTGTTTGACCCCAACGAAGCTCCAGGTTTGTTTGATGTACACAGCGGCGAATTTGAGGCCCTGTACCACAAGTACGAGCAGGAAGGACGCGCCCGTAAAGTGGTGAAAGCCCAGGACCTGTGGTTCGCGATTTTGGAAAGCCAGATCGAAACGGGTACGCCTTACATCCTGTACAAAGATGCGGCCAACCGCAAGAGCAACCAGAAAAACCTGGGCACCATCCGCAGCTCGAACCTGTGTACGGAAATCATGGAGTACACTTCGCCCGACGAAGTGGCAGTGTGTAACCTGGCGAGTTTGGCCCTGGCCAAGTACGTGAAGAAAGACGGCACCTACGACTTTAAGCGCCTGTACGAGGTGACGCGCATTGTGACGCGCAACCTGAACAAGGTGATTGATGTGAACTACTACCCCATCCCCGAGGCACGGAACAGCAATATGCGTCACCGTCCGATTGGACTGGGCGTACAAGGATTGGCCGATGCGTTTATCCTGATGCGTTACCCATTTGATAGCCCTGAGGCACGCCAGCTGAACAAGGACATCTTTGAGACCATCTACTTTGCGGCCCTCACCGAGAGCTGTGCGATGGCTGCCGAAGATGGTGCTTACCAGAGCTACGAGGGTTCGCCCGCCAGCAAGGGCATTCTACAGTACGACATGTGGGACGTGCAACCCAGCGACCGTTGGGATTGGGCTGGACTGAAGAAGGACATCAAGAAGAATGGTCTGCGCAACAGCTTGTTGGTAGCACCCATGCCTACGGCATCTACTTCGCAGATCCTGGGCAACAACGAATGTTTTGAGCCTTACACTTCGAACATCTACAGTCGCCGGACGCTGTCTGGTGAGTTTGTGATCGTAAACAAGCACCTGCTGCGCGACCTGAACCGCCTCGGCCTCTGGTCGGACGACATGAAGCACCGCCTGATGGCGGCCAACGGCTCGATCCAAAACTTCGACGATATTCCTCAGGAACTGAAAGACCTGTACAAGACGGTCTGGGAGATCAGTCAGCGCGTGATCATCGACATGGCGGCCGACCGCGGCGCGTTTATTTGCCAGAGTCAGAGCATGAACTTGTTTGTGCAGAACCCGACCTTCGGTAAGCTTTCCTCGATGCACTTCTACGCCTGGGAGCAAGGCCTGAAAACGGGCATGTACTACCTGCGCTCGAAGGCAGCGGTGAACCCGATCAAATTTACCGTCAACGCAGAGGCGCAAGCATCGGTAAAAGCGGAAAACCTGGCGGCGGTAGCCAACGGCGGCAGCAGCATCAGCCAAGCCACAGCAGCCGAAGAAGGACAAGCCTGTAGCCTGGATGATCCGGACTGCTTGATGTGTTCTGGTTGATCTTAAAAGGCGTGACGAAGAGGGATACGTGGCTATCGCCACTTAAGGTAAAGGGTAGAGAGAATTAGGACGTACTCACGGAATTATTTGGAAATTTTCCGTGATGCTCCTTCCTCGCTATAAGCTATACTTTAGGTACGCGAAGCGGATCGTATCCCTCTTCTTTTTTTTGAACCATATAAGGCATATAAGGGCACTTAAGGGGGTACTTGTTTTGGACGCTGCTTTTTCTGCTATACTAGATGATCAGCTGCTGCCTTGTGGGGTGGTGGGTGGTGGGAAAGCAGGACCTGGGGTGCTGCTTTTTTTTGTGGGGGGGAAAATGAGTTGGGTCAAATAAATAAAAAAATTAAAATCATGCATAGAATTATTAAGTCACATTTAGACAACTTTGTAAAAAGTAATGCTTTAGAACAATTTGATGAAAGCGAACAATTTGAAATGTTCGTTAATCATTCTGTTATGTCGTCAAAAATGATTGGAATAGTTGATGTTGAAAATGTAACAACTGGTGAAGGTGATGATGGAACTGATGGTATCGCAATCATAATTAACGAAGAGTTGATTGTATCAGATGATGACGCTAGGATTGTATTCAATTCAGAAAGAAGAAATCACGATGTCGATATTGTATTTGTTCAATCAAAAAGGAGTGAATCTTATGATTTAGGAGACTTTCTTAAATTCAAAGAATCAATATTAAAGTTTGTTAATTCTGACACTTACGAAGTGAATGAAGATATACAGCAAAATGCAAGGCAGGTATTTGATATTGTAATTGATAATGTTCCAAAAATAAGAAATGGGAAACCGTCATTTATTGGTCGGTATGTCACAACAGGAGTTTACAGAAATCCAGAAGCTCTTGAATTAGCTAAAGTTGAGTTTGTTAAGCAGTTAGAAGATATAGGATATTTTAGTCAAGTGGATTTTCAATTTTTAGGTCGAAATGAAATTACTAAGCTATGGGTTGACACATATTCAGGAGTGACCTCAAGGCTTTCTATGTTCAGTAATGCACCACTACCAAGTATTGTAGGTATAGAAGAAGCATATTTAGCAGTGGTAAAAGCGAAAGATTTTATTAATGAAATACTTACAAACGAAGACGGAAATCTAAGAAATAACGTCTTTGAAGAAAATGTTAGAGCATTTTTAGGGGTAGATAATCCCATTAATACTGCTATTGCTGAAACAATTAATAACCAAGAAACATCATCAAGATTTCCTGTCTTAAATAATGGGATTACAATAGTAAGTGAAGACGTAAGAGTTCAGGGAAGTATTTTGCATATTCAAAACTACCAAATTGTAAATGGCTGCCAAACATCAAATGTTCTATTCGAGAATAGAAACAACATACATGAAGATTTAATGGTAAACTTAAAAGTTGTTGAAACAGCCAATGAAGATGTGTTCTCTGAATTAGTAAGAGCAACTAATAGTCAAACGAAGGTAGATGAGACTCAATTTTTATCATTAAGACCTGTATCAAAAAGAATTGAAGACTATTTTAATACATATGAAGGACAAGATGGAAGGCTATATTTTGAACGGAGGGATAAGCAATATACAGGCAAGGACATTCCTAATGTGAGAATATTTTCACTAAATAATACTGCAAAAGCAGTATGTGCAATGTTCATTGAACGACCTGATTTATCATACAGGTATCCAAAGCGTATGTATGAATTGTACACTGAAAAAATATTCTCAGATGATGTCAAAGAAATTATTTTTTATACTTCATCCCTTGCCTTGTATAGACTATATTTACTAGTAGCTAAAGCCGATATTCCTCAGAATGTAAGAAAATTCAAATGGCATATTATACTTCTAGTAAGATTTATCATTTCAGGTAAAGAGATGCCAGAACTAAATTCCAGAAAGATGGAAGGATATTGTCAGAAGATAATTGACGTCTGCGCAAAATCTAATGATGAAGTTATAAACATTTTCAATAAGGCAGTTGCGATAATCAACTCAATTGAAGATTTGACGGATGATAGACTTAAAAGACAATCAGTAATGCAAGAAATGATAGATAAAATATAGGACGGCAGTTAATCTAGTAGGGTAAGGAGTAGTGGGAGATGCTACTGGGATAAGTACTGTATGAGTAAACTAAAGCCACCTCCTTAAATGCCCTCATAATCCCTAATATGGTTCAAAAAAACTTAAGTGCCCTTAAGTGCCTCATGTGGTTCAAAAACCCAACCCAGTCATTATTTGTGCCCTCGCCAACTTTGCGTTATATTTACGACCCTAGTGGATCACCCAGTATCAATAAAGCACAGTTTTGCTGGAAAAATCAGAAAAACATCCTAAGTCCATTGCTGTTTTGCCGTTCGTGAATATGAGTGCGGATCGGGAAACCGATTTCTTTTGTGATGGTATCACGGAGGAGATTATCAATGCCTTGGCGCAAATTGAGGAACTGCGGGTGACCTCCCGAACCTCTGCTTTTTTCTTCAAGGAGAAGAACATTCCGATTACGGAAATTGGAGAACAGCTTGGTGTGGCGAGCCTACTAGAAGGCAGCGTGCGCCTGGCAGGAAAAAAGATGAGAATCACCGCACAGTTGATCCAGGCCGATGAAGATTTTCACTTCTGGTCCGCCACCTGGGACCGGAACATGGACAACCTTTTTGAGGTGCAAGACGAGGTAAGTCTGGAGATCGCCGAAAAACTGCGCGAGCATTTTGGTCACTTTGAAATCAAGGAACACCTGGTGTCGAAGCAAACGGATAACCTTGATGCCTACACGCTCTTTCTCAAGGGACGCTACCACTTCAACAAGTGGAATCCGGAGGACATAAAAACAGCGATACAATTTTATGAACAGGCCTTGGAATTGGATCCCAAGCACCCCAACTCTTTGGTGGGGCTAGGCGACAGTTACAGCTTTCTGGCGACTACAGGCTTTATCTCTTACGAGGAAGGATGGGGAAAATGCGCCGAACTCACCCACCAGGCACTCGCCATCAATGACCGATTGCCAGCGGCTTACTACCAATTGGCCAACCTCGCCTTTTTTACAGCAGCCGACTTTGAGCAGTCCTTTCAATACATAAAAAAGGCACTGGAAATCAACGCTAACCACGTAGAATCGCAACAGTTTATTTCTTTTCTCTACATCGTATCGGGTCATAAAGAACTGGCGCAAAAACACATAAAACTTGCCCTTAGCGTCGACCCCCTTTCACAGGAAACGCTTTTTTTCAGTGCTTACCTGGATTATATGCTCGAAGATTTCACCAGCGCCTTGAACAAACTCAATGCTTGTCTGGAAGTTAATCCCAAGAATATCCCCGTGCACTCCGTGAAACCCAATTGTTTACTGATGATGGGGCAAGCCGAAGAAGTCATTCATTACCATGACAATCTGCCTCAAGACATCATTATCCCTGCCAATGAAATTGGTTCGCGGGCACTCGGGTACGCCGTTCTTAAAGACGAGGAGAAGGTAAATTATTACCAAGAGCAGTTGGTGGAGTTTGCCAAGGGAGACGATAGTTTCACTGCCGACATCTTTCTTTTCCTGCTCTATGGCCAAACCGGTCAAACAGAGCATGCCTTTGCCTGGATAAAACGTGCCATGAAAGCGCGTAACCCACTCTTGCTGCTGCGATTCGCCGATCCTTTGATGAACGTCATCAAGGAAGATCCGCGGTATGTGGAGGTGCAGCAGCAGCTTTTCCCTTCCACCTTGTTTAGCACCAAAAGAAGTAATAAAAGCAAAAAGGCGCTACTGGATAAAAAGGCTACCTCGGAGTATAAGCTGCACCTTCTCTCTTACATAGAAGAGGAAGCGCCTTACCTCAACCCTGATTTGTCGCTGCGTTCCATGGCGGAATACCTGGGCTTGCACCCCAACCAGCTTTCCTGGCTGATCAATGAATGCCTGGGCAAAAACTTCAATGAGTTTATCAACCACTATCGGGTGGAGGCTTTTAAGCGGCTGGCTAAAGATCCCGCCAATGCCCATATCACTGTATTAGGATTGGCTTACGAAAGTGGGTTCAATTCCAAAACGGTTTTCAATACCTACTTTAAGAAGGAAACGGGGCTTACGCCTAAACAATTTCTGAAAGGGTGAGGTACAGCTCAATATTTTTGAACCATATAAGGAAATAAAAGGGATTATTAGAGGTATATCTGACAGGGTGAATTCACGAATTTACCCGGCAGAGGTTTTGACTATTCATTTAACGTGCGCACTGCGCAGAGCAATACAAGGACATGAGTAAACAGTTTCTCCTTCTAGTTTTGATGACTTGGATAGCCTCCGTGCATGCCCAAGATCAATTACTGCAAAACGTCTACAATCGGGCCACCATTTCCCTGAATGGCAATTGGAAATACATTGTGGACCCCTACGAAAACGGCTATTACAATTACCGCTACGAGCCCTTTGATCAGCAAGCTACTCCTAGTGCGAATGCTTTTTTTCTGAATTCGAAGCCCAAAGATGTCAGTGATCTGATAGAGTACAACTTTGACAAAATGGATCACCTTGCCGTGCCCGGCGACTGGAACACCCAAAAAGAGGCCCTGTATTATTACGAAGGAACGGTGTGGTACAAGCAGTCGTTTGACTTTGACTTCACAAGCGCTGGCAACCGGCTTTTCGTTTACTTCGAAGCAGCCAACTACCAGGCCGAGGTTTACTTGAATGGCACGAAGCTAGGCACCCATGTTGGCGGTTTTACGCCTTTCAATTTTGAGGTTACGGACATGGTAAAAGAGAAGGATAATTTCCTCATCGTCAAAGTAGACAACAAGCGACTCAAAGACGGTGTACCTACCTTAAATACCGACTGGTGGAATTACGGAGGGCTTACCAGAGACGTCAGGCTTGTAGAAACAGCGGCTACTTTTGTAGAAGACTACTTTATCCAATTGGACCCACAGGATACCAAAAAGATACGGGGCTACGTGAAGGTCAACAGCAAGGATGCTGCCCCAACAAAGCTTCAGCTCAAGCTCCCAGGATTAGGCATCAATCAGCAGCTTACGACCGATCAGGACGGTTACGTTGCCGTAGATATTTCTGCTAAAGAGATTCGCTACTGGTCATTGGAAGATCCGTTCCTGTACGAGGTGTTGATCGAAACGGCGGAAGAGACGGTGCAGGATCAGATAGGTTTTCGGAGTATCCGCACCGAGGGTACACAGATCCTGTTGAACGGCCAACCGGTTTATCTCAAGGGTATCTCTATCCACGAAGAGAGTCCTTTGCGAGATGGCCGGGGTTACTCCAAAGAAGATGCCACACAGTTACTCGCGTGGGCCAAAGAGCTGGGCTGCAACTATGTGCGACTGGCACATTATCCGCACAATGAGCACATGGTAAGGCTAGCCGACCAGATGGGTATCCTGGTGTGGGAAGAAAACCCCGTTTACTGGACCATCTCCTGGGACAACGAGAGCACCTACCAAAATGCCGAAAACCAGTTGTCGGAATTGATTGCGCGCGACAAAAACAGGGCCAGTGTCATTATTTGGTCGATGGCCAATGAAACCCCAAACGTAGCGGCCAGAAATGTCTTTCTCAACAAACTCGCAGCCTACACCAGGGCAACCGACAACACCCGACTCATCAGTGCCGCTTTGGAACAAAAAAATTACCAGGGGGATCCCACCATCAGAACCATTGACGATCCTTTTGCCGCAGTTGTCGATGTGCTAAGCTTCAACCAATACATCGGCTGGTACGATGGGCTGCCGGAAAAATGCAAAACCATTACCTGGAAGATTGAAGAAGACAAACCCGTGCTGATTTCCGAATTTGGTGCCGGAGCCAAGCAAGGATTACACGGCACCAAAGAAGAACGCTGGACCGAAGAATTTCAAGAAAACCTGTACGTGGAAACCCTGCAAATGATTGACCGGCTAGAAAAAGTCCAAGGATTCTCCCCCTGGATATTGGTAGACTTCAGGTCGCCGCGCAGAATGTTGCCCGTCATCCAAGATGGCTGGAACAGGAAAGGACTCATTTCTGACGACGGACAGAAAAAGAAGGCGTTTTTTATTTTGCAGGAATTTTATCGGAACAAGCGGTAAGCCTAGTATTTTTTCATCCCTTACAAAACCTTATCTTACCCATTCGATGACAGTGTTTTCATTTTGAATGGGCTATTAGTTTTTTATCACAAAAATCTCTCTGAGTATGAAAACGATTACCTTTTGCTTTCGCTTATGCTCTCTTTTTGGCTTCCTGCTGCTATTTAGCACTAGCTTGCTGGGGCAAAAACGTGCCATGCCTGACCAGTGGATAGGGCTCCATAATTTTTATTATCAGAACAAGAGTGATGTGAAACAGTATACGCCTGATTCTATTCTTTTTTTGACGACTGAAGACCACGATGCTGCCCTCTCACTGGGAATGTATTATCGGATCATCAAAGAGAATAACACCTACCATCATTTTGATGTCTTTGCCTTTGACCTAACTACGAAAGAAGACCTTATGGTGATCGAAAGAAGAGATTTGGGGATAGCCGAACCTTTTAGAGGGTCGCGCGTGGAAACTACCGATATTCGCTTTGGCTATCGGCGAGGAAAAATGTTCCCCTTGCTCAATCGGCTGACGGCGGATGCAAGTGTAGGCGGCTACCCGGTTTATCAAAGAAAAACCACTACTCCTTTTTCTTATGTAAAGTTTCCTGTCAGGGAAACCTGGTTGGGGATGGGCTTGAATATCCACTTGGGCTTGAATTACCAGATTCACAAAAATATCAATATTGGCTACAGCTTTATCCCGGTAGCCGGGCAGTGGTCGTGGTACGAAGAACGGGTAGAAAATCCTATTCTGACCGAGCAGCAAAAAGTCAACAGAAGTGCTCGCATGGATACCCAAGCCTTTGCCTCCATTTTAGACTTCCGGAACTTCAACATCAACTACGTCATAGATGGAGAGGGCAAATTTCGTAAAAAGAAAAGGCGAAGAAAGCGGTAGCCAGGAGCCCAGTGCCAGGATTCCGATCTGACATTGAAATAAAGACAAGAGAGCACAGCTGCTCCATAGGGCAGGGTTTCATACCCTGCACTACTCCATAAGGCAGGGTTTTCTACCCTGCACTGCTCCATAGGACAAGCTTTCACACCATGCACTTCATTTGAAAAACATAAGCAATGAATAACCGATTCACCACTCCTTCCCTTCTATTGCTACTCCTCCTTAGCTTTCTGTCCTGCGGCGGGGGCGAAGTAACGGCAGTTACCCACAACGCCTACCCCGATGTACAAGTAGCTGGCGCCATGAAAAACGTGATGTGGAAAGGAGAATTGGCCGGTATGATCCGCCTGGAGGATATTGAAAACAGAGAAGGCTTATACGGCCTTGGGCCATTGAGCTACCTGCAAGGCGAACTCCTGATCAACGATGGTAAAGCCTATGTTTCGAGGGTCGTATCAGATACCGCAATGACCGTGGAGGAAAGCTTTGCCACGGATGCCCCCTTCCTGGTTTATGGCAACGTGAGTGAATGGGAAGAACAGGAATTGCCATCTACCGTGACGAATAGTCAAGCACTGGAAAGCCACCTGGACACCCTGACCAAAAGCTACAAACGCCCCTTTGTGTTCAAGCTCAAGGGAGAAGTGAGGAGCGCTGATATTCATATCCAAAATTTGCCAGCAGGCAGTAAAGTGAGCTCCCCGGAAGAAGCCCATCGGGGACAAACCAACTACGAGCTGGGGCAAGCGCAAGTAGAAATCATCGGCTTTTTCTCAACCGAGCACCAGGGGATTTTTACCCACCACGATTCGTATCTCCACCTGCACCTGATTACCGACGACAAAACCCGGATGGGACATTTGGATGCGGTAGAACTAAATCCGGAGAAGATGAAATTGTATTTGCCGGTGAAGTAAAGTATTGTCCATGGTATCTTTTATTGCCTAAGCAAGATTTGTTATTTTCGCGCATAACGAATATATATTTTCTCTTTTTTCTAAGTCTAAAACCGCTCTCCATGAAAAGATTATTACCCCTTTCCCTTGTTTTGTTATTTGTACTTCCCTTTTCCCTCGTAGCTCAAAGAAGCAAATGGCTCAAGAAGCAGAACGTGCGGGTGGCCACTACTTTTAATTACCTGCCAGCTGGAGATCCTTTCTTTTTTACCAATTTTTTTTCAGCCCAGAGTGACGACCTGATTCTCAATTTTATCACGGCTAATTCCGGTACATTTATCATTGAAGAGGGCGATATCCTCTACTTTACCCGCACCAAAACCAATGAAGCGCCAAGTCAAATACTGGGCATTGGTGCCAGTGTTCAGTTTATGAGTCAGCAGGCCACTTTTCACGAATTCTCGCTGACTAAGCTATCCTTTTTCAAGTCTTCTTTTAAGGATGATTATTTCCTGATTGACAGTACAGGTAACCCCAGGCTTGTGCTACGCTACGGGGAAGACCAACAAGCAGCAGCCTATGCTTTCCGCTATGAGTTTGGCAAATACTTTGGTGATCAAAAATATGGCAACCTACACTTTGGTATAGCTGGTTCTATAGAGCCTTCATTGTATACCTATCGGCGTACGCCAAATACGAATAGCTTTGGCCAGTTTTTTCCATTTGAAGGGAAAATTTTCGCTCTGGAAGTGGCCCTTATCCCAATGATTTCTGCCCGTTTATCCAAAAAGGTGACGCTAGACATCAAGGCCATTCCCAATATTTTGATTGCCGATTTTGGCAGTATCAAAGAAGAAAATCCAATCATTCCCGAATCCCAAAAAGTAGGCTTACGTGACTTTGATCCTCCTGTTGTGAATATGGCCTTCAGCGTCCTGCTCCGCTACCAAATCCAGGAGGCCAAACGCAGCCGTAGGCGAAAGCCTTGATCTCCTAATAAGCTCTTGGCCGGGCTAGGGCATCAGCTAAGCATCAAAATCCTTTGTAAACGCTCCATTAAGATCCACAAAAATGAAATACCAGGAACAACGAGCCATTGCGCAGCAAGGCGTTCAAAAAATAAACAAAGACCTTACAATAGATGATTACCTAGACAGCCTCAGTCAGCAGGGGATATATGCCAGCGATATCAATCAAATCAAAGTACTTCTCCGTAAAGAATTCGAGCAGAAGTACGGAAAACAATTCGAGCCTTACTTGCTCAATGGCCAGGAAGAACAACTAGCACAGGTTTTTCCTGATCTGGCACCTTCTACCATTGAACTGGTCAAGAAGTTTCAAATTACCGAAATCCAGACAATGGGCCAAAGGTCCGTTGTCAAGATGATGAAGGAAGGTAGGAAAGAAGAAGAGATCGTCAAGGCACTTGAAAATAGCTTTTTCACCAGTGAAAACATCCTGGCTGAAGTTGACCACTACATCAAGCATAATGTAAAAATAAGTGGACAGGAGAAGCAGAACTACATTGTGATGGGCTGGTTGCTGATCGTTATTGCGGGTGCAGTATTAGCTGCTCAGCCTTATCTTCAATGGGGTAGCCGAAGAACACTTTTTTTAGTGATCACTCTCTTTATAACAGGTGCCTATAATTTGGCGAAATCCAGGATGACAAAGGCTGCTATTGAGGGCAATTAGAATACTTAAAGTGATCATGTAAGAGAATCATCGATTTTTGCTTACGTCCTAGAAAACACCTATTTTACAGCATCAAAGACACCCTCAAAACACGTATATCATGCAACCTGTCGAAACCGCCGATACTACCCTGGATCGGGTAAAATTACCCCTCACTTTTGATGTTCCTAAACTCCAGGAAGAAGTAAAAGCACTGCAACTGTACAGCTACATCTATTACGATGTGCTGCCTCTACGCTCACCTGCTCACATGGTAGACCCTTCGTTGCCGATACCTCCCCCCGCCGATGATTACGCCGATGGCTCGTGGACCGAATGGCTGGATACCGAACTGATGAAGAAATCGCCTTACCTCACCAGTGTTGTCGACTACTTCAAAGCGCATACCGATGTCACGCTGGTGCGCCTGTTACGACTGGCTCCACAGGCCACTGTGCGAGAACATACCGACCCCACCTTAGGCCTGCACATCGAAAAATCCGTTATTCGCCTCACCATCCCCGTTTTTACCAATGACCAGGTGGAGTTCTACCTCAACAACGAGATCGTACCACTAAAAGCTGGCGAATGCTGGTACCTGCGCCTGACCGACCCCCACCGTATCAACAACAATAGCGAGGTAGAACGGATCAACCTCACCATCGATATGATTCCCAATGACTGGGTGAGGGGGATGATCAATGGGGTTGGGATTTGAACCATATAAGGCATAGAAGATCGTATTCATAAAAATCGGAAGTTAAAAGTGTTTTGCATCTTCCGTTAAGAACTTTTACACACCTGAACATCCATCCAACTATCAAACTATCAAACCAACCACCATGTCTACAAGAATTTTCCTTCCTTTCCTACTACTTTTTATCTTTTCCTGTAGTTCAAAACCACAAGAACCCACTGATATGCCGACCGAAGAAGCCACTGAACCAGCGTTCAAAATTTCTTTAGCGCAATGGTCGCTGCATCGTTCTTTCTTCGGCGGGGCCATTGATGATTGGGAAGCCTTTGGCCGGATGCTCGACGAATCGCCCGACTCTTTGCTGCAAGGCGAGCTCGACCCGATGGATTTTCCTACCATTGCCGCTGGTTATGGCGTCAATTCCATTGAATTGGTCAATACCTTCTACTTCAGCAAAGCCCAAGATGAAGCTTACCTCACGGCTTTCCGCAACAAGTGCCAGGAAGCTGGCGTAAGCGTTGGCCTCATCATGTGTGACCGCTTGGGCGACCTGGGCGATGCCGATGAAGCTGCTCGCCAAAAGGCGGTAGAAAACCATTACCCTTGGGTCGATGCTGCTCAGTTTCTCGGTGCCCACTCCATCCGGGTCAACGCTGCCGGTAGTGGCACGGCCGAAGAGGTAGCAGCCCAGGCAGCAGCAGGTTTAGCCGCACTAGGCACCTACGCCGCTACCAAAAACATCAACGTTATTGTCGAAAACCACGGTGGCTACTCTTCCAACGGCGCCTGGCTGGCCGGTGTGATGAAGCAGGTAAACATGGACAACGTAGGTACTCTGCCCGATTTTGGCAACTTCTGCATCGAAAGAGGCCCCGCTTACGAATGCCTCAATGAATACGACCGCTACCAGGGCGTCGCCGAACTGATGCCTTACGCCAAAGGGGTGAGCGCCAAAACCCATGAATTCAATGCCGAAGGCGAAGAAACCCATACCGACTTCCTGCGCATGATGAAGATCGTCAAAGAAGCTGGCTACAACGGCTACGTCGGCATCGAATACGAAGGCCGAACGTTATCGGAAGACGAAGGCATCAAAGCCACAAAAGCACTTCTGGAGAAAGTCTTGCAAGAGCTGTAGCATTTCGTTGATCAGGGCAGGTCGGTGCCGTGGTGTGAGGATCTCATCTAAGCTTTATTATCTCACGGCACCGTCGCTACGTTACAGGGCTCGTTATTCACTCGGCCAGTGGCGCCTTAGCGCACACCACTGTCTGGCGCCGCCGCAGCGGCACCACCCTTCCACATCGCTCCTGCGTTGTAGACTGCCGAAGTATTATTTCATCCCTTCGGGATTAACGGAAAACCAATCCCGGAGGGATGAAAGGATACTAGACCGAAACGGCAGCCATCGGAAACCCCGAAGGGGTGATATAAGAGCAGACACAGCCGACATGACTAGTGCCTTGGGAATTAAGTCTCTGACACCTAAGTTGAAGTTATTTTTGTAGCTAATCTAGGCGAAGGTTCATGACTTTAGCCGTAGCTAAAGGAATGGTTCTTCAACCTGCCTTCCTGTGCGCTCATACAATTCCCAGACATGCTCTAAAGTAAAAATGAAATCATCCTTCATGCCGTCCAGTTAAGAGATGTGGTACGATTTGCGCACCTTGGCCTAATTTTTCAGTACCCGTTTCACCACTAGTCCATCTACCGTATGGATGGTCAACAAGAAAAGTCCCTGAGGCAGCGCACTAAGGTTTACGGCCACTTTACCATTGGAGCGTTGGGGGGAGATACCCCCAATTTTCTTGCCCGTATAATCGTTCAATTCAATGAATTCAATAGACGGAGCGTCAATGGAAAAATCAATGTAGACGATATTACTTGTTGGATTTGGGTAAACGGAAAATTGCTGAGCTAATGCAGGCTCATTGGTTCTTACCAAAATGTTGTCGCAATTTTCATCAATGTCATTGCCAAAAATTTCTATGGCATCGGGGTTGATGTCTGGGTTCTCATCATCACAGTCGTCAACCAGGTTGAAACCATCACCATCGAGGTCATCATCCGGCGTGGTTGGATCACAATCGTCATCCAATCCGTTGTAAGGGGTTTCTTCGACGCCGGGGTTAATGGCAAACATCAGGTCGTCGCAATCCGTATCAACGCCATAGCCATCTCCATCCTGATCGATAAAATTACCATACCTGGCTACTACCATATCATTTCCACCATCGGCAGCGTGTTGCCCAATAAGCACCACCTTCGAATCAGGCTGTATCACAAGATCATTGGCGATCGCCCCAAGGGGGGCTGGTATAGCTGTTCTTACGTATCCCTGGCCTCCCCAGCTAGGGTCGATGATTCCAGTAGCATCTATTCTTACGGAAAGTAATTTCCCCGGTTCGCCACCATCGAAAATAGAACCGCCGCTACTTCCTGCGATCATTACTTTTTCATCTACCTGCTCGATGATCGACGTAGACTGGTCAAACTGTTCAACATCAAGGTAAAATGCACCATCCTGGCCAAAATCGTTTACTGGATTGCCCCCCTGATCAAAGGCCAAAACGACGATGTTGGAACCGTTAAAACTAGGAATCGAACCCGTCATTAAAATGTTACCATTGGAGTGTATAATCATGCCTCGTGCTTCTCCTTCAAATGGCGGCAGCAATGCTCCGTCGGTAGCGAAAGTGGAGTCCAAAGAACTGCCGTCTTCCAGTATTTTATAAAGAGACATGCGATCCGTTCCAGCAGGGACACTTTTCCCACAGGCAAGAATTCCCCCATCCTCGGCGATGGCAACATCCCAAATATCATTATAGGTTTCGTCAGGTCCCCAAATAAAAATCCCATTTTCCGCAAAGGTAGAATCCAGCGTCCCATTGGCATTGAACCTACAAACCAGATGCTTTCTATAAATTGAGCTTGGTAAATGAGTGGTACCACCAGTAATAATCTGCCCAGCATCATTTACGGTAAAACTAAAGATGTAGTCTTCTCCAGCATCAATCGGTTGTATGGTAATGCCATCCGTCCCAAAAGAGGTATCGGGAGAGCCGTCTGAATTAAGTTGAATGAGTAACAGGTCGGTGTCCGCACCCGTCGTACCGTGAGCGCCAGCCCCTAATATTTTTCCATCTTCCAGCACCTGAATGTGATAAGCGAGATCAGTATAGGTAGGATTGGAATAACGGTACTCCCCTTGATCGCCAAAAGTGGTATCAATGGTGCCATCAACGTTGAGTCGTACAATGGCTATTTCAAAACCGGCAGCATCAGGATAGTCTTCCGACAAAATGATTACCATTTTACCGTCCTCCTGTAGGGCGACTCCCTTGGGGACATCATGTTGCCCGTGGAGATCGGAAAGAAAAATCCCGTTATCAGCAAAAGACGGATCGAGTTGTCCAGACTGTGCTGTCAGTACCTGGCCAGCTAACAATAATGCGAAGAAGAGTAAGGCTGATTTTTGCATTTTTTTGTTTTTTAAAGAAGCTTTCTTGACTTTCTGCATTTACCGAAAGTCCAGATTATCGAATGAGCATTACATCGCCCATTTCTACGCCGGAGATTGATGCTTCGGGAGATATTCCCCTGTAGTCATATTCAATGGCATAAGTATAAATACCGTTTTCCGCTTTACGCCCATCCGGAAGATCACCATTCCAGAAAGTGTTTTTATCGCTGCTTTGGAAGACAATCCCGCCCCAACGATTGAATACCGTCATCTTATAATCTTCCAAAGCACCCAAGGCAAACACTTCAAAGTGATCGTTGCGGCCGTCATCATTAGGAGAAAAGATATTGGGAACATAAAAATTGACCTTGCTTTGTACCGTGATTTGACGGGAAATAGAATCCACGCAACCGTTTACGGAAGTAGCCATCAACTTCACATCGTAAATACCGGGCAGATTAAATACGGCAGTGGGATTGTTCTTATCACTGGTTGTACCATTGCCGAAATCCCACAGCCACTCCGACAAAGCTCCCACTGAGGTATCAAAAAACTGAACCTCCGGATTTAAATTGGAGGGATTGATGGGAGCATAGGTGAAGTCAACATCGGGAGCTTCAAAGACTTCGATCAAGTCAGCAATGGTCTGCGTGTTTTTGCAATGTTCCGAATACACGACCTCCAGGCTTACCGCAAAACGCCCTAAGGAGGAATAAACGGTTGAAGTGCTTAATAAATCATTGCTCAACGCTCCGTTGCCAAAATCCCAGTTATAGGCGATACCAGTAGTAGCGCTCAAATCATTGAACTGAACTTCCAATGGTGGACAGCCTTCTAGCACATCCGCTTCAAAATCCACAACGGGCGGCAAGGAGACTTCCACAAAGAGGGTGAAGTCTTCACTGCAATCTACGTCTGAGGTATAAGCAATATAATGGCCGCCAACTCCGGCAACTGCTGGATCGAATAGCCCTTGTGTTATGTCAATGATCCCTGGCCCGGCCCAGGAGCCCTCCAGGATAGTTGGATCAAGAAGGAAAGGAGCTGCTCCCTCGCATACCTCACCGCCCATAAAATCTACCACTTGGTTTCCGATAACCGTTACCACAATAGAGTCCCTTATCGCGCACAGCGTACTGTCCTGCGTTTGCACATAATAAGTTGTAGTCTGCTGCGGGCTTACCGTTCTGGAAAGAACACCACTATTGTTATCCTCCCACCTGATTGGGAAATTGGAACTGGCTTCGAGGGTTAAGCTTTCCCCCACACAAATGGATACATCATCGGTGAGCGTAAGCTGAGGGTCTACGCGTTCAACGACCACTTCGTCAATCCACACGTAAGGCCCTAGTAAGTAATCGTCATTGTAAATAATATTGGAGGAAGTGGCGTAGTCCCCCATAAAACCAATGTAAGCATAGGAGAAAGCCTCACTGGCCTGATAATCAAACTCGAGTTTCATCCATTCGCTCCCATCAACAATTTGATCACTGGCTACCCAGTGGTCGGCCATTGTGGAATAATTAGCCAGGCTGGCATTAAAAAAAGGCGTTGGAGTATGGTTGAAGAACATCCCCCATTGATTGGTGACCAATAACCTGTCGGGATCGTCTACCTTGTTCTGAATCCAGAAGGAAACTTTATAGCAGCCCCCAGCCACCATTGGTTCGGTGAGCTGGATACCTGCCCATTCTCTGTTGCCATCGGGGCCATTGCCTTTCCAGCACCCTAGAACGGCTTGGCCCTCGTAAGGGAAACCACAATTGGTGTTTCCCTGACCAAGGGGGCAATCTTCCAGACCCGTTAGATTTGATCCACTAAACATGGGGGCTTGATGATGATAATCCGCTGTGCCACTGGCTTCGTACCATTCCGCCAAACATGAAAGTGGCCCCGGAGCCCAGCCCGGAGTACCATCCCAGTTTTCAAAACCGGGATCAGGAATAAGGTTCTGCCCTATTGTTGTTCCGAAAAAAGAGATAACAAGGATTAAAATGGGGATAAGCTTTCGCATAATTACATTTTTACAACCCGCTTACTGAAACTACCTTCATTGGTAAGGATAGTAAACAGCCATACACCCTGAGAAAAATCGCCCAAATCGACAGTTAGTTTTCCGTTAACTGATTCATTAGAAACGGTTCTTACGATTCTTCCGTAAGCATCGCTAATGGAAATGGAGCGGATAGAAAATTTCGAATGATCAAAATCAACTGTAACGGCATTACTTGTTGGATTAGGATAAAGACTGAACTGCTGAGCCAGCGCTTTTTCATCAACACCTACCGTTATTAAATCCGTACCGTCGCAATCCTCGTCGATGTTGTTGTTTGGAATTTCTTCTGCATCGGGATTGATAGAAAAGTCGAAGTCATCACAGTCTTCAACCAGCCCGAATCCGTCCATATCCGCATCAATAAAGTTGCCGTAGCGGACAATTTGTAGTTCGTTGAAATCATGGGCAGAGACACCCGTCATCAATACTTTCCCATCGGCCTGCAAGGTAATATCATGGGCCCAGGCCATCCATCCGTTTTCGGTCCTGACGTCCCCTGCTCCTCCCCAGGTGGGGTCGAGCTGGCCATTTTCGTCGATTCGAACCGAGAAGAAAGCGGGAACAGGCGTCGAGAAGAGCACCCCTGCTTGACCGCAGGCAATGATTTTGCCGTCGGGTTGTTCAACTAAATTATAGCCGACCGCACTCGTTCCCGGATGAATCAGGAAGACGCCATCCTGACCAAAATTTGTATTGGGTGTCCCATCCTGGTTATAGGCTAAAATGACAAGATCCGATCCATTCACATTATAGCTTGGTCCGGTGAGTAAAATATTCCCATTACTGTGAATGATCATTCCGTAGGCCGTACCATTGAAGGGAGCTAGTAATTCTCCATTAAGCGCAAACGTAGAATCCATAGCACTCCCGTCTGCCAAAATCTTGTAAACGCAAAATCTATCCGTGCCAAATGGTGCGCTTTTGCCTGATGTAAAAATCTGGCCATCGGGCGCTATAGCAATATTCCAGGTGTCGTTATAGGTTTCTCCCCAATTCCAGATAAAACTACCATTTTCTCCGAAAGAGGTATCAATTGCACCATTCGCGTCAAACCTGCTCACCACATGACGAATTTCAAACCCGACGGAATCGTAACTGATACCTGCCACAAGAATCTGACCATCGTCGGTGAACGTAAAATCACGGATATAGTTTTCTTTGATGTTAACCGCGTGCAAGGAGATGCCATCAACGCCAAAGGAAGGGTCTAGTGCTCCATCGGGCGTTAATTTTACCAAGATAAAGTCCTGGTCATATTCGGTGGTTGCATATCCTCCTGCGACCATGATGTCATCATTTTCCAGAACCCGGAGATGATAAACAATATCTACACCCGTTGGATTAGCAAGCTGAAAAACGCCATTTTCCGCAAAGGTCGAATCGATGGAACCATCTTCGTTTAACCGGACAACCGCAATGTCTAAATTATTGAACCCCGTACCCACAAAGGTCGTGGTTGAGGTGATGACGATTTTGCCATCTGACTGGACGCCAATCCCATGTCCATTGTTATGATTTCCACCTACGTTCCAGGATAGAATACCGTCCTCTGAAAAGGAAGGGTCTAACTCCCCTACTTGGGCGAATAAGGTGAAACACAAAGAAAACAATGCAAATGTTGAGTACAACTGCTTTTTCATCATCAAATGGTTTAAAGGATATAGTTGGAAGGCATCTTCGAGAAGCCTTCCAACTCGCATAATTACTTTTTAACGACAAGGAAAGATTTCCGGTAGTCGCCTTGAGAAACTACGATGTTGTAAACACCTGCGGGGTAATTGATTCCTAATTTAGTAGTCTGTAAATCAGCTACATTTACACTCCTTTGCTCAACTTGTCTTCCTACCATATCGTAGACAACCACTTGTACTTGGTCCTGGCTATTGGAGGTCAACTTAATAGAGAACTCGTTGGTAAATGGATTAGGAAAAACATTTAGGTCAAATACCTGATCCTCAGTATTCGTCACCCCTACAATATTGACCAATATAACATCAACAAAAGTCAAGTCTCCTTCCTGGCATTCTATCACGATGGTTCCCGTCACGGTCATCCGTCCGTCCTGGCTAACCTCATAATAGACTTCCCCGTAAGGAACATCTGGAAATACGTTGCTCCCGGGAGCAGCACCAGTAACAAGCATTACGTCGTAGGTTAAGTCAGCAGTAAATAGGCGGATTTCAGCACCTTCGATGTTCTCTAATAAATCAGTGACAACGGAAAATTGCAATTCGCCCGTAGTGGCAGGCACCATGCCATCTAAAGCAACGAAATTACCTTGTGGATTGCCCTGGTTGTCGTTGGGTTGGCAATCTACCGTCACTTGGCCCGTTTGGGTCACGAAGCAATCTTTGCTTACCGAATAGGTGTATTCGCCGTAAGGCAAATTTTCGATCACATAACTCCCGAGGATATCTTGTCCTACGATCGTCGTTTGCTCAAAGGTTTCCATATTGGTGACGCTAATCGTACAACCCGGCTCCTGGAGTAAGCCTACAAAGAAGAATAAACTGTTGGTTGTAGCTGGCACCATGCCATCCAAGGCAACAAAATTACCTTGTGGATTGCCCTGGTTGTCGTTGGGTTGGCAATCTACCGTCACTTGCCCCGTTTGGGTCACGAAGCAATCTTTGCTTACCGTGTAGGTATATTCGCCGTAAGGCAAATTTTCGATCACATAACTCCCGAGGATATCTTGTCCTACGATCGTCGTTTGCTCAAAGGTTTCCATATTGGTGACGCTAATCGTACAACCCGGCTCCTGAAGTAAGCCTACAAAGAAGAAT
This sequence comes from Lewinella sp. LCG006, assembly GCF_040784935.1. Classification (GTDB taxonomy): domain Bacteria; phylum Bacteroidota; class Bacteroidia; order Chitinophagales; family Saprospiraceae; genus Lewinella. Next base: position 320,024 of record NZ_CP160680.1, read on the forward strand.
AAACTGTTGGTCGTAGCTGGCACCATGCCGTCCAAGGCAACAAAATTGCCTTGTGGATTGCCCTGGTTGTCGTTGGGTTGGCAATCTACCGTCACTTGCCCCGTTTGGGTCACGAAGCAATCTTTGCTTACCGTGTAGGTATATTCGCCGTAAGGCAAATTTTCGATCACGTAACTCCCAAGGATATCTTGTCCTACGATCGTCGTTTGCTCAAAGGTTTCCATGTTGGTGACGCTAATCGTACAACCCGGCTCCTGGAGTAAGCCTACAAAGAAGAATAAACTGTTGGTGTTTCTATTGATCCCAAACTCTGCTACCAGCGCATCGATATCACCAGGCGTACACTCCACCGTCGTGGTTCCATTTACAGTTACCTTACAATCTTGCGAAAGCGTATAGTTGTAAGTACCATAAGGCACTGCCTCGAATACGGTAAAACCGCCGGTCACCAGTGTTTGATCGTAAGACAAATCATCATTGTACAAACGAACGGTGACCCCACTGGGAGGAAAGCCGATACCGCCCGGTGGTACGAGGTTGACGAAAACGTCATTGGTCGTGCTTAATGATAAAACAGCAGTATCTGAATTATCAGCTCCAGCGATAACAACAGAACCTGAGCCACCTTCATAGCAATCAGCCGTAACCGTATAGGGGTAAGTTCCATCTGCTAATCCAGAAAAAATCGCGTTGCCGCTACCATCTGTAAAAACGCTTGTTCCGTCAAGCAATACAGCCGCACCTACGATAGCGGTGGCATCACCATCCTGTACACGCACCGTTGCCGTCTGGGCAAACATTGCCAAAAAGGACATGATGAACAATAGGGAGAGTATATTTTTTTTCACAATATTTTACTTTTAGTTAATGATTTATCTAATACTGAATGCTTGGTGAAAAAGCACTGGGATAAAATTAGAGAGGAATACCATGAAGCACCCAATAAAACATAGCTTTTAATGCGACGGAATATTCCGTAACACCCCAAATCCCTTGCCATTACTGGGTTTTGTCTAATGCTGGTTTACGGCTGCTAAGCGACTTAATACTTTGTTTTTATTAAAAAAAGCAACTCAGCTCTGCTATTTACTTTCTTTCTTAAGGGGTTGTTTTTATCTTGTTGCAGTATGAATTACAAAAGCTTCACACTTTTCCTCTCTTTCTTTTTTTTTGGCACCTTCTTTTGGGCTTGTCAAAAAGAAGCTGCCGATTCTACTCCTGAGAGCACTCCGCAAAGCACCATTGATTCTTTAGTGAGACAAGTAATTGAAGCACGTAATTTAGCACCCCAAAGCATTATTGAGCTATCTGATAGTATCATAAAATTATCGCAAGAGGCAGACTATCTGGAAGGAGAATTTCGAGGGCTTTACAATAAGGCAGCTGGCTATTTTATTCAGGCGCAAGACAAAAAATCACAAGATTTGTGTCATGCGCTTTTAGAGAAATTAGAGGAAAATCCAACGCTTGATACTACTTTTACACATAACATCAGCGGAAGTGTATACACGCTGCTCGGAGTTATCAAAAAACGCCAAGGAAATTATTTGGAGGCTATTCCCTTACATTTAAAAGGCTTGGAAGCATTTGAGAAGATCAATAATTGGGACAATATTGGGAATGCCTATTATCATATCTCTGACGATTTCAAGCTCATCAAGGATTTTGAAAAGGCTATTTTTTATAGTGAAAAAGCGGAAGAATCCTATCTAAAGGCAGAAAACGAAAACCAACTCCTCTCCGTTTATCAAAACCGGGGAAGCATTTATTATGACCAGGGAAACTATCAAGAAGCTTTAGCCATTTTTGAGAGCATCTTGGAAAAAGCAAGCATAAATAATGACATTGAAAACATCATTTATGCGACCAACAACATAGGTGCAGCGTACGAAGAATTGGGGCAAAGTGAAATTGCGTTACAAAATTACCTTACCGCTTTAGAGATGTACCGAGAAAGGAAAGACCATTGGGGAGAAGCCAATGCCTTAGGTAACATCAGTATGGTTAATTTCGATTTGACAGAAAGGCTTGAGCAGGCAGAAGAATATGCTTTAGCGGGTTTGTCGATTGCCCAAGAGTATCAATTTTTAGAACTAGAGAAATTCAACTACGAGAACTTACATCGGATCTATGAGAAAAAAGGCAATTACAAAGAGAGTCTGAAGATGTTGAAACAAGCGCAATTGCTTCAGGATAGTTTATACAATCAACAAAAATTTGAGATCCTCAGTAATTTAGAGCAGCAATACGACAAGGAAAGAACCAAGCTCATCCTTGTCCAAAAGGACAAAGCTATCGTAGAAAGCCAGCTTAAATCACAGCGGCTTCAAAGCCTTGTCGGCTTATTAGGGATCATCTTCTTGGCCTTGCTTTCTGGAGCCTGGCTACTTTATCGGCAAGCGAAATTCAGGAAAGCAAAAAACGAGGAACTCCTCCAAAAGAACACCATCATTCAAAATCAAAATGAAGATCTGGAATCGCTCGTCAACGCTTATGAGGCACAAAGGGAGAAGTTTATCCAAATTGGACCACACGAGATTCCTTTAGATGATATCGTTTACATTCGTTATCAAAGCCGGATGACATCTATTTTCTTAAAAGATCATTCGGTCATTGAGTATCGTACCCAGCTGAGCCAACTATTGGCAGAGCTCAATTTCAAGTCTCACTTCCTTTTCTCGCAAATCAACCAAAATTATATCGTTCATTTCAAAAACGTGGAGATCAATCTTTTTGACGGTGATGAAGACAAGTACTATTTTACTTCTTATTTACCTAATGACCACTGGGAAGGAAGAAATGAAGATTATATCAAAACCAGAAAGCGATCCGGCTTAAATAAAAATTTCGAAAGAGAATATCATCGCTATTTAAGACTACAGAACCTCAAATCTTCCCGTCAATAGGGAAACAAAAACACAGACCTTCTTATGGAATCCAAGAAATCCACCTCCCGTCGGGAGTTCATCAGAAACGGGGCCATTGCCTCCTCCTTTTTTATCGTTCCCCGACACGTACTGGGGGGTGTGGGGTATACCGCTCCTAGTGACCAGCTGGTGCTGGCGGCTATTGGTGCTGGTGGCAAAGGCAGGTCTGATATTTTGCGTGCCTCCGTCGATGGCCGAGAACGGGTAGTGGCCCTTTGTGATGTCGACTTCTCGGGCTCAGCCGCCGCCTCGGTGGAGCAATTTCCTGAGGCTAAATTGTATGCTGATTTCCGGGTGATGCTGGAAAAGGAAAAAGACATTGATGCCGTGACAATTTCTACACCTGATCACGTCCACGGCCCAGCCGCTGCCTTTGCCATGGCGCGGGGCAAGCATGTTTACGTACAAAAGCCCCTGACCCACAATATCCGCGAAGCACGCCTACTGACGGAAATGGCCCGCAACCAAAAAGTAGTCACCCAGATGGGTAACCAGGGGGCATCAAACCCGCTTTTAAACTTGGTACAACAATGGGTAGATAGTGGCCAAATAGGTAAAATATCGAAAGTGCAAGTATGGACCAATCGCCCCGTTTGGCCGCAAGGGATAGCTATGGCCGCACCAGATGCCAGCCAAAAACCAGCGGCCCTGAACTGGGATTTGTGGCTAGGGCCAGTACCGGAGCGCCCCTACACGCCTAACCTGCACCCCTTCAACTGGCGTGGCTGGTGGGACTACGGCACCGGTGCCTTGGGTGATATGGGCTGTCATTTGATTGATATTCCTTTCCGTACTTTGGGCTTGAAATATCCTACCTCCGCGGAGTGTAGCATTGGAGCCATCTATTCCCGGATGTGGAACGCCGACTACTATCCCGAAGGTTGCCCGGCCTCTTCCTTTGTGACCCTCAATTTTGGTGCGACGGAAAAGAGTCAATCTCCCATCGAAATGACCTGGAGCGACGGTGGTATTCGCCCCGCACACCCCGATATCATTCCTGCAGACGACGATATGGGCGGCCCGGGAAGTGCCAACGGCGTGCTGATCATCGGCGAAAAAGGGATCATTGCCACCAATGTCAACGACAGCTCGCCGCTCATGCCCAAGCTATATCTCAACGACGGCACGTTAGAAATTGGGCCACAAACAGAAGAAAACTTCGAGCCCGAATACGGCCACCAACGCCTGTGGGTAGATGCCTGCAAAGCCGGCTTTGGCAGCAAAGAACACCAGGGGCTCACCTCCTCCTTCGACTATGCCGGCCCCATGACGGAAACGGTCTTGATGGGCAACCTCGCCATCCGCAGCTACCTCCTCCGTCGCGAAAACCCCGAAGGCGGCATGGATTTCTACGCCCGCAAAAAACTCCTCTGGGACGGCGAAAACATGCGTATTACCAACCTGGAGGAAGCCAATCAGTTTGTAGGGCGGCAGTATAGGGAGGGTTGGGAGATGTAGGATAGCGTTAGCAGAGCAGGATAGACCATAGATTGGACGGATTGAATGTCCGCCGCTCCGCTCCGTAGGGTCGGGTTTTTAGGTAAGTACAAATATATTTTGTATATTCTTGTGTACCAAATACTTAAGTCGTGACAGCTACTGAGCACAAAGAACATATTCACAAAATCATTTATCGCCTTGCGGAACAGGGATTAACACAAAAAGATATTGCCCTTGCGACGGGTTATACCCAGGCAGGAATAAGCCATACGCTTGCCAAAATCAAATCCGCGAATGGTGTAGAAAACTACAAAGTAGGCAAGCCTAGTGGTAGACCAGCAAAGCTTAAACGTCATCAGCGACAAGAATTGAAGAGGTTGCTAGCCAAAGGAGCTAAGGCCAATGGTTTTCCAAGCGATGGTTGGACTCGGATGAGGATTCAATCCTTTATAAGTGTTCGTTTCCAAGTAGATTATAGCCTTCCTCATATTAGTAGGTTAATGACCAGACTAGGTTACAGTCTTAAGCAGCCTCAAGTCAAAGACACTAGACAGCGTTCTGAACAAATAGCTTATTACGAAACAGAAGTAATCCCGGAGCTAAAAAAAAACTAATGGAGCCAGATCAAAACATCGTTTTTGTAGATGAGAGCAGCTTTTGTAGTGCCTCTAGTTCTACTAAAGTCTATGAATTGATTGGACATAGTCCGGTACTCAAGGAAGTAAACAGTGTAACTGAAAGAGTTTATGCCATTAGCGGCATAACACCACGAGGAGAGTTGTTTAGTGAGGTTTACCGCACTGCTATTAGCACGAAGCAGATCATCGCTTTTTTAAAACTTTGCCTGAACAAAATGGAAGGTCAACTCAATATCATTTGGGACAATGCAAGTATCCACAAGAGTAAAGAGCTAAAACATTTTTTACGATCAGATTCACAAGCACGTAATCGCTTACAACTCTATTCAACCCCTGTATACTGCCCCCAGTACAACCCTGACGAACAGGTTTGGAACTTCTTGAAATCGGAATTCCTAAAGCACCGCTGGTGCAAAACTAAGAGCCAGCTTCACAAAACGGTAGAGGCTGGGCTGGAATACTTAGCGATGATGCCAGATAGAATCCGTGCGGCTTTTAGGCATTCCGATGTCAAAATAATGGAATATTAATTTTTTACGTACTTACCTATAAACCCGACCCTACGGAGCGGAGCGGCGGACAGCCTGGTACCGATCACAAACAATCATTGCATTAATCAACTCATATTCAATAGAGTCGCAAGCTCCTCGGGGTTTCGCGATTCTTTTCTAACAGCTTCGCTGCCGCTTTCAGACCAAACAAATGGGTTAGACTCCTACAAGTTTTTTTGGCTAATTGTTGCACCTAAACGATTTAGAAGAATGAGAATGACAAGCGTGCTACTCGTATTTATTGGGGGGATTTTCGTTAGTTGTGACGCTAGCGAAACGCCAGAAAACCCCGAAAACAAGGAGATTACTACTGCGAAAGTCACTCAGGATACGGCATCGCAGCCAGTTCCTCTGGCTTTAGAAATTTCTCAAGGGGATTCCGATCTCATTGTTAACGATTACTTGAAAGAAGCTTTATCGCCAATCAGAGAAAACTTTCGCCGAATTAACACGAAGGAAAATTGGACGACTATTGACAGCATAGCGTTAGAAGAAAGCACGGAAGGAGGTGAGGCTCTCTTCTATTATGATAACGACCAATTAAAAAAAATAGTGGCCCGTCATTTTGGAGAATTGGGACAGCAACTGAATGAATATTATTTGCTCGCAGATGAACTTTCTTTCGTTTTTTAACGAACACTTCATTACGATCGCCCCATTTATGATGATGATTCCACCATGGTAGAGGACGATGCTATTGACGAACAACGCTCCTATTTTCTCAAGGGAGAATTACTTCATCAACTGGCTAGTGGAGATTGCGGTGCTCCGTTTTCAAAAGATTATTTACTTGAGGAAGAAAAACGCATTACTGCTGAATATGCTCATTTACTGAAACTCAAGTAGAAATACCCTTGCGTACTCGCTTTCTTTTTGTGAATATTGCTTTGGTAGTTTGGAGTCCTCAAAGGACGATATATGCTAAGATGATCCTCTGGGCGAGGATCGACGGAATGTCTTCCGCCGGTAACGCATGCCGTCCTTTCAGGACTTTCGTGCTGCGGGGATAGTCCTGAAAGGACGATATATACAGGGGTAGGATGTGAGTCCTACCGCGGGTCTAGTCCTGATAGATGCGTAGAATCTTGGTGCGCAAGGCGTAGCCTGGAGCGCGGGGCCCGGATCCCGATGAAAGATCGGGAAAGGCCAAAGGATGGTAGTCGCTCTGCTCCGCTCCGTTGCGTCGGGTTTTATACCCGACTACGGAGCGGGGAGCAGAGCGACCGACAGCCCGGTGCCGATCCCGGCATGGCCCCAAACAATCATTAAATTAATCAACCCATATTCATCAATAAAAGTAATTATGAAAAATACCGTACTGTCTTCCAACGATCCGGTCATTGACAAGCTGTTGAAAAAGCTGGCGAAGGATAAGAAGCTGGCAAATTTGCTTCTGGCTTCGCTGGATAAGGCCCGTAAAAAAGCCAAGAAAAGCCTCAATGAGCAACTCTTCAAAGCCTTAGACTGGCCTTTGAAATTGGAGACTTACCAAAAATACCTGGAAGAGTTTGCGCGATGGATTCCTCAACAAAGTAGCGACCCCGCCTGGACCGCACCCGGTACCGATGAACAGCAGGAGGTGTACGACCGCTTGTGCCATTTTTATTACCTGATTGATCAGCCAGTGGGACCAAAAGACACGGTCATTGTACAGAATCTGCCCTGGTTTTCGAAGTGGTTGGTGGAATACGCCAACGATTGGGGAAGCTTCCTGGACTCCACAGAATCCTTCAATGATGATATCCTGAATTCCTTTATCAATGACTCGCCAAAATACGAGGTGGAAAACTCGATGGTCAATGGTAAGCCCAATAGCCCAAGTGGGTGGTTGACGTTTAACCAGTTTTTTGCCCGCGAGCTCAACCCAGGGCTGCGCCCGATTGCTGATCCCTTCGACAACACCGTGGTGGTGAGCCCGGCCGACTGCACCTACCGCGCCCAATACCGGATAGGGCCAGATTCGACGATTGAGGAGGTGACGGTGAAAAAAACGCACAAATACGCCAGTATCAAGGAGTTGCTTAAAGGCAGTGAATATGCCGATGCTTTTGCCAATGGTCATTTTGCCCACTATTTCCTGGGGCCTTATTCTTATCACCGTTTCCACTTGCCCGTATCAGGGGTAGTGAAGGAATGCTACCCGGTGATGGGCAAAGTTTTTCTGGATGTCAACATTACCGATAATCAATTTGATGCGCCTGACAACTCGGAAGGAGCCTACGAATTTTATCAGGCACGTGGCATCATTACCATTGACACCACGAACTCTCCTTACGGCAACGTAGGTATCGTGGCAGTGATCCCTATTGGGATGGCCCAGGTTTCGTCGGTACACATGACGGCTACCCCGGGCGCGAAGATGCTCAAAGGCGATGAGTTTGGGTACTTCCTCTTTGGTGGATCCGATATTATCGTGTTGTTCCAGGATGGTATAGATGCGCTGATTGGAGGCAGCACCGAGTACCATCACTATGGTTCGGTGATTGCGCGCTGTACGGATTTGGATGATTTTTAGGTAGAAACGCTTTCTAAGGTCGGAAGTGGGAGGTGGGAAGTCGGAAGTTTTTGAAGGTTGCTAGGGGATGCTTTTCTTTTTGTCCTCGCGTACCCTATTACTTCCAAATTCTGCTTTACGAAGTCGGAAGTGGGAGGTGGGAAGTCGGAAGTTTTTGAAGGTTGCTAGGGGGATACTTTTCTTTTTGTCCTCGCGTACCCTATTACTTCCAAATTCTGCTTTACGAAGTCGAAAGTGGGAGGTGGGAAGTCGGAAGTTTTTGAAGGTTGCTAGGGGATGCTTTTCTTTTTGTCCTCGCGTGCCCCATTGCTTCTGAATTCTGCTTTACGAAGTCGGAAGTGGGAGGTGGGAAGTCGGAAGTTTTTGAAGGTTGCTAGCGGATGCTTTACCTTGATTCTACTCGCGTGCCCCATTAATTCCGACTTCTGATCTCCGACTTCTCCCCATCTCTGACTTAATACTAACGAAAACCTTACCTTTATCCTCAGTACCACCTTTTATCCATAATGACCATAAATACCATTGACGATGTCATTGCCACCTTGGAATTCATCATCCAGGAATCAGAGACCAACAACAGTACCCAAGGTTATTTTGCAGCCCTTTACCTAAAAGTGACTCGCCAGGTAAAGGCGGGCATTACTGCGGGCGACTTTCAAGACAATGGCCGCATGGAACAACTGGATGTTATCTTTGCCAAGCGATACATTGATGCTTATTTTGACCACCGGCAAGGCAAGACTATCAGTCAATCCTGGCAAGCCGCATTCCTACTAGCGGAAGATTACTGGGCGGTGGTGTTGCAGCACCTGCTCAGCGGAATGAATGCACATATCAGTCTGGATTTGGGCATTGCCGCGGCGGAGGTCATGAAAGGCCAGGATATTCAGCAGCTCCATGGTGATTTTAAGCAGATCAATATCCTCCTGGCGGGGCTCGTTGATCAAGTACAGCAAGAACTGGCAGTGATTTGGCCCAAGCTCCATTGGATACTACGAAAAACCAAGCGGACCAATAAATTCCTGACCGACTTCAGTATGGAAGTGGCGCGGGATGGCGCTTGGCGCTTTGCCCAAAAACTTGCACAAACACCTGATGAGAGGTGGCTTACAGAAATGGAAACCCGAGATGATCGGGTAGCCCGTAACAACAAGCTCATTATTCAGCCGGGATGGTTGATGTGTCTGGCTTTGAAAGTCATCCGCTTGGGAGAACGCGGCACAATACAGCAAAAAATTCAAGGCTTAAATAGGCCATAATCCGAGACAAGAAGCAATTATTGACTACCAATAGGGTAAAAAGAAAATAGGCTCTCTAATGATTCAAGTTCGGATGCCGAGACTTTGAGGTTAACCATGACCAACACCCATAATTCCTCTACCGGAATTCATGGAGTTTTTACCTACCTGTTTTCAGGGGTAAGCGATTGTGAGAAGCCCTCTATTTTTGAGGTTTAATCCTAAAAATTCCCCTATGAAGTACTTTACGCTACTACTCTTTTCGTTTTCCTGCTATTTCCTCCACGCTCAGGATTGCGCGCCAGGCTGGGCTTATTACCACACGGTAAGCATCGACAATAGCCTGGGCGGCAACCTTACCGACTACCAGGTAGCCATTGAACTCAATACTGCTGAGTTGGTTGCCGAAGGTAAACTTCGCGCCGATGGTGCAGATCTGCGAGTGTATACCACCGATTGCACCCTCCTACCCTTTTGGGGCGACAGCCTGGGCTTGAGTACCGCCACCAAAGTGTGGGTCAAGATCCCTAACATCGCTGCTGGCGCAAGTTTAGACATCCAGGTTTACTACGGTAAAGCGGATGCAACTTCAGCTGCTGATGGCGACAACACCTTTATTTTCTTTGATGATTTCTCTTCGGGAATGGTGGATCCTACAAAATGGGAAACCATTGGTGAGTTCGCCACTTTTGAGGTTGTTGACGGAATGCTCAATTACAGTAGTACCGGCAACGTACAGGGATCACGCTTTAAATTTGCACGTACCGTACCTGTTTTTTCTGACGAAGTGATTTTTGACTACGCAGGAGCTGTCACCAACTCCAACGGCTTTGGCTTTAGCAGTAGTACCGGCACCGAGCTGGAGCGTATCCTTTTCCGGCAATCTAATTTTGGCTTTGATACCCTCAATCAGATAGCTTTGATGCAGGATACCCTAAGCAATGGTTTTCAGATTGAAGGCATGTACCCGCTTTTGCGCTTTCCACGCTTTGAATTCAATACAGCATCCATTACTGTTGGTCTTAACAGTGACAATAATCTACGTTTTACCCGCTTTGCGAACGAGGGCACTGGCGATGAAAACACCAATGAATACATTCCCATCCAATTGGAAACGACTGGTTTCCATTTCATCCTGTCCAGTTTCTCCACTTCTCAGACCATTTTCCTGGACAACATCCGTGTGCGTCAACAAACAGAAACGCCTCCAGTAAGCACCAATGGTCCGGAAATTTTCCTCGATCCTAGCCGCCTTACTTCCCTCATTGATCCCAGCCGCGTGCAAGTATTTCCTAATCCTACCACCGAACAGAGCCTCATCAGCATCGACTACCAAGAACCCGTATCGGTGCACATCTTCAATGCGCAAGGCCAGCAGCTGAATAACTTAAGCTTACAGCTAAACCAGGGTGTATCAGCTTCCCTGGTCACCAGACAATTACCCGCAGGCCTCTACATGTTGCAATTTACCCGTTTAGCAAATGGTGCATTGTTGCATACGCGTTCGTTGAGTGTGGTAAAGTAAAAGGAGAGGAAGCGTAAGCTTTACGCCCGCTTAAGTGACGGAACACAAATTACTAAGTAAAATATCCCAAAAATTAATGCAGTTATTGGTATACCCGGAGCACGGATGAGGTGCTTCGGGTGTTTTTTTTATTTGATATCCCATTTTGTTAAAATCATGTCAACGATTTAAGCGTTGTAAGGTCGTCTGCCGAAAAATCTGCATTTTTGCAAAAATGATATTTTCTTAGCTATGCGAATGATAATTACACTTTTATTGGTGACACTCTCACTTACGACTTGGGCCCAGGATGGCTACGAGATCAAAGTAAGCATTGATGGTTACGAACAAAAAGACCTCTACCTTGCCTACTACCTTGGCGAAAAGCAATACATACTCGACACCGTGGCCAGGGCAGAGGACAATAGTTACACCTTCCGGGGAGAGGAAAATCTGGCCGGAGGAATTTACCTGGTAGTGATGGCACCCGACAACCAGTTTTTCCAAATCCTTATCGACGATAAAAATCAGCGCTTCAGCCTAAAAACGGCCATGGGAGAAACCCAACTGGAAAACACCCAGTTTACCAATTCTCCCGACAACCAGGACTTTTACAATTACCTCCTCTATCTGGCTGAGCAACGCGACGAAGGCGAGGAATTCCAAAAGGTCATCAATTCGGAATCCGCTTCCGAAAAAGATAAAGAACGAGCCAAAGAAGCCTTGGAAGACCTAGGGGATAAAGTACTGGTATACCAGAAAAAATTCATCGCAGATCACCCTGGCAGCTTACCAGCAGCCATCATTGAGGCCAACTTGCCTACCGAATTCCCTGAATTTACGGGCACCGAAGAAGAGATCAACAATAAGAAATGGCGTTGGATGCAGCAACACTATTTCGACAACCTTGATCTTGGAGACACGCGCATGTTGCGTACCCCCTTCCTCTTCCAAAGGGTCGACTATTTTGTACAAAAACTACAAGTTCAGCACCCTGATAGTATTGCATTGGCCATTGATTTTATCTTGGAGAAAATGCGGCCTTCAGAAGAAAACTTCAAATTTTACCTGATCCACTTCCTGAATTTCTACGCAGCCTCCAAATTTGTGGGTATGGATGCTGTTTACGTCCACCTGGTAGACAAATACTACGCCCTTGGTCTTGCCCCCTGGACGGAAGAAGAACAACTGGAAAAGATTGTCGACAATGCCAATCGCCTGCGCCCTTTACTCATTGGAAAAACTGCCCCAGACCTCCAGATGGAACGACGCGATGGTAGTAAAATCAACTTGTCTGATGTAGAGTCGCCCTACACGGTACTGTACTTCTGGCGCTACGATTGTGGTCACTGCAAAAAATCAACACCAATTCTGGCCGACTTTTACGAAAAATTCAAAGATCGTGGCGTCAAAATCTTCGCCGGCTGTGCCAAGCTCCGCGACGAAGTACCTGAATGCTGGGACTACATCGACGAAAATGGAATCGGCGAATGGATACATGTCGTTGATCCATACGGCCGCTCCCGCTTCATGACGACCTACGACCTCAAGACCACTCCGCAAATCTACGTTCTGGACAAAGACAAAAAAATCATTTCCAAGCGCCTCGGGGCTGAACAATTGGAAGAACTCTTCAACCGCTTGCTGGAAGAAGAGACACTGGAGATTGAGCGGAGTAAGTAACCGAAAATGGTTATCCGGCGGCGCTACCGCTACTTAGCGTAGAGGGTATAGGGACAGCAATTTATCCTTATACCCTCTCTACGTTTAAGGGCGTGAGTCGTTCTTAAACCCCTCTACCTCCTCACCTTCCTGACCAGCTCCTTCTTCAATACCTTGAGGTACCACTTATTCGTTTTCCCGACAATGTAGGTAGAAGAGGAGTCCGGGATATTCATACTCTGCAATTGAAAATGAGTATAATCTGAAGTTGCCGAACTAAGGGCAAAATGAATATCATTCAGGGTATCTTCTTCTAAAATCAACTGGGGGATCACATAAAATTGGTAAAGTGCTTGAAAAGCACTATCTCGGGCATAGCTACCAAAAGCTCCCCCTGTTGAGTCTACCTTCAGGTAAGGTTCAAAAGCAATCCCTTCCTCCCTTAATCGGGCCAAAACCTCTTCCGGCGACTTCTTCACCTCGTAGGGACTCTGATAAAAACGAACATTTCCAGGCGCATCAGCTACCATGTAATACCACCGAGGTGGGGAGGTGGCCACAAAACTCATGCTGGTGAGCAGTAACAATCCCCAGCTCCACGCGACAGGTTGGAGACGAAGCATAGACCACTCAAATTGCTGTGGCTGCTTTATCATCCACCAGGGCAAAGGCAAAATCACAAAAGCGAGATAGTCCGTATAGTCCACTACCCTGCTGATCGGGATCGGCGCCACCAGGTTGTAATATTCAATAAACGGCGTGGCCAGTGGCGTCTTCCACAAAAAGAAAAACAGTGCACTCCATAAAACGGCACCTTCTTGTAAACGAGGAAACACATACACCAGGCACAGCGGTAGTAACACCAAACCTGCTAAGTCCGACAACTTGCCCGTAAGCACATTCGAGTAGCTAGCTTTCCAAAAATGATCATTCACGATCAATAGAACCAATGCTGCCAAAAAAACAACATTGAGGAGTAGCTCACTTCTACGTCTGGGAAGAAAAATATTTTCAGAAAGTTCCATAAAACATTTAGGCATAAAGGAAGGTTACGAAAGCAATGCTGATAAAACAGCTTTAGCGTACTTCCTATTACGTATTGAATTGGAATTTTATAGTCTACTCATTCTACCCTGATGAGCTTTGTTACTTCTCTTTCCTCAAACGTCTAAATAACCTACCTTTAGGGGCAACAAACTAAAACTTATTATGAAACAATCTATTTATGGACTTCTCCTTGGATTTCTATTCCTAGGTACGGCCTTATCTGCTCAAGTCCTGGATCAGGGCAACTTTATGATCGGTTCTACCGTCGGTTTTTCGGTGGCACAATCCAGCATCAAATTCCAGTCAACGAATATGGACGACGAAGGCGATGGCCCTTCCTCTTCCCAATTCACGCTGGCACCCAACGTCGGTTACTTTCCGGTAGATAACTTTGTGCTCGGACTGGGCATGAACTATACGTTCAGTAGTGTCGACAATCCCAATGAGGACCGCAACGAAGACAGTAACCTTCTCTTTGGCCCTTTCATGCGTTATTACTTTCCCTTTAATGACGATACAGCACTATTTTTCCAAACCGATTTCGGCTTTGGCAATGCCTCCGATGACTTGCTCATTGCTGGTCAGCGCCAGAAGATCACCTCCAACATTTTTGCTTTAGGTATCGGCCCGGGCTTTACCATCTTCTCCGACTCGGCCATTGGTATCGAAGCGCTGTTCAAGTACAACTTTGCTCGTTCTTCATTTGATACCGACATTGCTGGCATCATCACAGAAACGACCACCCGTACCAACCAGTTTGACCTTTCAATTGGGATACAGTTTTATTTTGGTGGTGTACAGAAAGTAGGTTCCAACAGCGGTGGCACTACTCGTCCGACACCATCACGTCCTGGGTTCTAATCAGCTTTTGGGGAATCACTCCCCTGGATGATTTTCCTGGGCCATGCAGTCCTTATGCCCTGTGGGTCAAATTTACGGATTTGACCCACAGGGCATAAGGACTTTTTTTTAAAAAAAATACTATATTGCGATATAAATCAACCTCTTTCTGAACCATGCGTTACTCCTTATTATTGATCCTCGCAGGCCTGGCCTGGGGACTACAAGCCCAAATTGTCAATCCTGACAAAGTCCGTTTTGGAAAATTTTCCGACGAAGAAATTGCATTAAAAACCTACCCACTAGACCCTGATGCGGAAGCTGTTTTTCTTTTTGATGAAGGAAAAAGCTGGATGGACTACGACCCCACTACTGGCGGTTTTGAACTCATGATAGAACGGCACCAACGCATCAAAATCCTGAAAGGTACTGGCGTTGACTATGCCACTTTTGTCTTTTGGCTCGCTAATAGCACCTCTACATCTTCCAAGGAAGAAGTGATCAACATCAAAGGTGTTACCCTCAATACCGCCAATGGCGAACCAGAAGAAACCAAGCTCACCAAAGAAGGTATTTTTGAAGAGGTTATCAGCGATGGCTTGGACAAGGTAACCATCACCTTTCCACAAGTAAAAGAAGGAGCCATTATTGATTTGAAGTACACCTACAAATCTGATTTTGTATCCAGTATTCCTACCTGGTATTTCCAAAGAAGCATCCCTACCGACTACAGTTATTTTGAAGCCGTTTTTCCTGAATATTATTACTTCTCGGTAGACATGAAGGGATTTTACAGTGATCGACTTCAGGAAAACACCGTTGCTGAATTAGGTTCCCGCTCACTGGTTCTTTCCGGTGGCCGCAACGGAAACGAAACCATTAATTTTGGCACGAGGGCCTACCGTTGGGCAGCTAAAGAAATTCCTGGTTTAAAGTCAGAAACGTTTTCGCCAGCTGCCAGGAACTATTTCTTTCGGGTAGATTTTGAACTGGTCAGCGTCAATTTTCCCGGTCAATTTGGTAGAACTTATTCCCACAGCTGGGATGACATCGCTGCTTATTACCGTAAATTTTCGATTAATCGCACTTATCTAGACCCCAAGAAAGAGGTGGCCGATTTGGTCGCAGGTTGGACCAGTGGTGTTGACGCCCCTGCTGAAAAACTTGTCATTATCTATGAGCAAGTTAAAAAACGGTTGGAATGGAATGGCAACTACCGTATTGGCGCAGGCAATTCCCCCTCCAGACTTTTAGAACTTAGTAGCGGTAGCTCAGGCGACCTCAACTACTTCCTGATCAGTGCATTGCGTACCGCAGGAATAGCTGCCAATCCAGTCTTGGTGAGTACCCGCAACAATGGTTACCTATCGTTGACTCGCCCTTCGATTCAGCAATTCAACCACGTCATCGTACAAGCGACATTACCCGAAAATGGCTCCCTTTTATTGGATGCCAGCCAAGACGATGTACCTCTCCCCCTTCTGCCGCTACACAACCTCAATGATCGCGGTCGGCTTATCATGGAGGAATCTTCTACTTGGGTGGACCTAAAAGCACCTTCCGACCATAAAACAGCCCTACAACTAAAACTTACGCTACAGCCCGATGGTACCCTCAGCGGTACCGCCAAATACAAAGCCTCCGGTTATGCGGGCCTGGAAAACCGTAGGGAACTTAAACAGGAAGCAGTCCTCCAACAGCATTTGGAAAAATGGACAGGACAAACCCTTTCGGAAGTAGAAGTTACAGGCTTTGATAACAGCTATAAAGACATCAATGTGAGTGCTCAGATGGATGCTTCTGCTGCCGTGATGAACAATGAAAACCTGTACTATCTCAACGCCATCATAGCTTCTCATTATCCAGAGAATCCACTCACTACCGAAACAAGGCTCTTCCCGATTGATCTGCAAACGCCGCAAGATTATGTCTATGTGCTACAACTCGAACTAGGCGAAGGCATTGTCATTGAAGAGGTTCCAGAATCCATCAACATTGCCCTGCCAGAAGGCAAAGGAAGGTACTCACTCCGATTCATTGAACTCAATGGTAACCTCCAAATCATCGAAAAGCTATCTTTCAATGATCCTTTCTTCTACGCTCAGGAATACGCTGCCCTCAAGAACTTCTTTGACCTTGTTGTAGAGCAACAGCAGGCAATGGTGGTGTTGCGGAAGGAGTAAGTAATGTGAGGTTGGGGAGTAGTAATTACCTGGTGATCAGGACTTTACTTTTAACGCTGTTACTTTAGTGGCTAGTTAAGAACAATAAAGCATTAAAAAAGCATATCGTAGTTCGGAAACTACGATGAGCCTTATATTTTATAGCCTTGCTTTTGTGGCTAATTATGCACAGCAAACGCTTGTCCTAAAACATGGATACCTTCACAAAAATCACTAATAGGCCGTCTGGCTTAGGGTGGGTATGACTCATGTCCGTTGACCGGTCAGATGTTCGTGTATGGGCATCCATGACTTGTTGTAAACGATAGCCCTGGTGAACGTGATCATCGATTAATTGCTGTAGTTTTTTGGCGATCTCTTCTCCCGTCAGTGGACGGCGAGGCGTGGAAGACCATTTAAGATTTCCCTGGTCTTCGATGCTGGATAGAAATTCAACTTTATAGGCATTGCTCATGATGACGTGTTTTTGACTGACCGCAACATACAAATAACTGCGTTGCGTTGTAACTTGCTTTCGACAAAGCTGAATAAAACGCGGATGAAAGATAGCCGTCAAAATATTTGCCATGACAACTATCTGTCTTTATCTTTACACCGTCCTAACCAAATACCATTCTTATGCCCATCTACCACCGTTTAGGTCAGTTGCCCCCCAAGCGCCATACTATTTTTGAAAAACCAGGCGGCGGCTTGTACTACGAACAACTTTTTGGCACCATCGGCTTCGATGGCATGTCGTCGTTGCTTTATCATCATCATCGCCCTACCATGGTAGAATCGGTAGGCGAATCGGTGGATGTAAGCCCCAAGCTAGCGTTAGCCAAAAACATGAAGTCGCGCAAGCTGATTGGTTTTGACGTACCACCACAGGATGATTTCCTGGACAGTAGGGTGACTTTGTTGCTCAATAGCGACATCCATATTGGTCTGGCGGCTCCCCGTAAGTCGATGACGGACTATTTTTACAAGAATGCCGATGCGGATGAGATGCTATTTATCCACCAAGGTACTGGCACGCTGCGTACCCTGATGGGAAATATCCGCTTTGAGTATGGTGATTACCTTATCATTCCACGAGGTATGATCTACCAGATCGAGTTTGACACAGAAGAGAATCGCATCCTTTACGCAGAATCGTTTGACCCTATCTATACCCCCAAGCGCTATCGCAATTGGTTTGGGCAATTGCTCGAGCATTCGCCTTATTGCGAACGTGATTACAAACTCCCTCAAGACCTGGAAACCCACACCGAAATGGGGCAGTTCTTGATAAAAATAAAGAAACAGCAAACCCTGACCGATTACGTCTACCAAGCCCACCCGTTTGATGTGGTAGGCTGGGATGGCTACAATTTCCCTTACGGGTTTTCAATTCATAATTTCGAACCCATTACCGGACGGGTACACCAACCCCCCCCCGTACACCAAACCTTTGAAGCCAAATCCTACGTGATTTGTTCCTTCTGCCCAAGGCTCTACGACTATCACCCTAAAGCTATCCCTGCCCCCTACAACCACTCCAATATCGACTCCGACGAGGTATTGTACTACGTAGACGGCGATTTTATGAGCAGAAATGACATAGGCCCAGGCTACATCACCTTGCACCCTGGTGGCATCCCCCACGGTCCTCACCCCGGCGCCTACGAGCGTAGTATTGGCAAGACCAAAACCGAAGAGCTAGCCGTGATGATCGACACCTTCAAACCACTGCAACTCACGGAAGCAGCAATGAAACTCGATGATGGGAAGTATTTTCGGTCTTGGTTGGAGCATTAGTGATTACGAAAGTCGGAAGTGGGAAATCGGAAGTAGGAAGTAACGCCTAGGATTGTTGGAAAGTGTAAGAGTGTAAAGGTGTAAAAGTTGATTAATTAAAAACATTAACCATCTTTCCATGAGGCTCAAAATACTTCCGACTTCCCACTTCCGATCTCCGACTTTTGGATAACCATTCCTACGAAATCAAACTCCAATTTCATTTTTTTATTAATTCAAATTATCGATGCAAACCTGGCTTAATCCTCCCCCCAACACCGACTTTTCCATCCACAACCTCCCTTTTGGTATATTCTCGACCAAGGATCTCAGTCCGCGAGCGGGTATTGCCATTGGGGATCAAATTGTTGACCTCTGCGAAATGGGGCAGCAAGGCTACTTTGCTGACCTGGGGTTCGACAGCTGGGTATTCGAACAAACAAGCCTGAATCGTTTTATCGGGTTGGGCAAAAAGACAACCAACAGGGTACGAACCAGGGTGCAAGAATGGCTCTGCGACGAAAGCTCGCCACTGGCCAAGCACAAAGCCGGATTGGTACCACAAAGCCAGGCACAGATGCACCTACCGGTGCGCGTGGGCGACTATACCGATTTTTATTCGAGCATTGAGCACGCCACCAATGTGGGCATGATGTTTCGCGATCCTGAAAATGCTTTGCTGCCCAACTGGAAGCATATCCCAGTAGGTTATCACGGCAGAGCTTCCTCTATTATTCCTTCAGGTACGCCTATCCATCGGCCCAAGGGCCAAGTCATGCCCAATGGTGCAGACAAGCCTGTCTTCAAAGCCAGCGGTCGTCTGGATTTTGAATTAGAGATGGCCTTTATTATTGGCAAAGAAAATGAGCTGGGCCAACCAGTAAGCACCTCCGAAGCAGAAGATTATATTTTCGGAATGGTGGTTTTCAACGACTGGTCGGCACGCGATATACAAAAATGGGAATACGTACCACTAGGGCCATTCCTGGGTAAGAATTTTGCATCCTCGGTCTCACCTTGGGTCGTAACCATGGAGGCACTGGCTCCCTTCCGCGTGGATGGCCCCGTGCAAGACCCACCCGTACTCCCCTACCTCGAATACCAAGGGCAGCACAACTACGATATTCAACTATCCGTAAGCATTCAAACCGAGGACGGTACCGAGAACATTGTGAGCCAATCGAACTATAAATACATGTACTGGAACATGCTACAGCAGCTGGCCCATCATACCGTTAATGGTTGTAATATGCGTATTGGTGACATGCTGGCATCGGGTACTATTAGTGGTAAAGACGCCAGTGCTTATGGCTCCATGCTGGAGATTTCGTGGTCCGGCAGCAAGCCCGTCACGCTCGCTAATGGTAGCACCAGAACTTTTATTGAAGACAATGACACCGTGATCATGAAAGGACACGCGGAGAAAGATGGTATCCGGGTAGGATTTGGTGAAGTACGTACCAAGGTATTGCCCGCAAAATAGAGCGCCGATAAAACTGGATAGAACACTGATTTAACGGATTAGACAGATTTACACGGTTTTAAACTCAGAGCATCAATCATCAGGGACGGAGAAAAAAATAAGTCAAACTACTAAGTAATGAATATCACTACCATCATCCCCGGTGAAGTATCCACGGGCAGATTACATGGTTTTTTGGTTTCAGCAGTGGCGCCGCGGCCCATTGCTTTTGCCAGTACGATCGATAAAGAAGGGAACGTCAACTTGAGTCCTTTCAGTTTTTTCAATGTTTTTGGGGCCAACCCACCGATTTTGATTTTCTCGCCCGCGCGACGGGTGCGAGACAACACCAGTAAGCATACGCTGGAAAACATTCAGGAAGTACCCGAAGTGGTCATCAACATCGTGAACTACCCCATGGTAGAGCAAATGTCGCTGAGTAGTACCGAGTACGACAAGGGCGTCAATGAATTTGTGAAAGCTGGCTTTACGGAAGTGGCTTCCGAAAAAGTAGGGCCACCTCGTGTAGGAGAAGCACCAGTAGCGATGGAATGTGTGGTAGAACAAGTCATAGAAACGGGTGAAGAAGGCGGTGCTGGCAACCTGGTTATCGCCAGAATAGTAGCCATGCATATTCGCAATGAATACCTCAATGAGCAAGGAACGCTGGACACCCACAAGCTGGATCTAGTGGCCCGCATGGGCGAAAGCTGGTACTGCCGCGCCAGCGGTGATGCCCTCTTTGAGATCCCCAAACCACTTCAGACCCTGGGCATCGGCGTTGATCAGTTGCCGGAGCGCATCCGTAATAGCAACATCCTCACCGGCAACAACCTGGGTCGATTGGGAAATGTAGAGCAGCTGCCGGACGAGGCCGCGATAAAGGCTTATGTGAACACTGACCCAGAGATGCAAGCATTGCTGAAGGAGCGCCCAGATGACCAACAGGCACTACACCTTTATGCTCAGACATTATTGGCCCTAGACAAGGTAGAGGAGGCGCTGATGGTGTTGCTTTGGGAAGCTTAAAACTATGAGTTAACCACTTGACGGTTCGAATGACAACGCAAGCTAAACCTATACTGAACGAGGCACAGTATAGGCCAATTACTGATACATTATTCCTGCATTAGAGTTGTTCTGCTGGGGGCTGTTTTAGGAACTCCGAGCGAAGCGATCACGACCAAAGGAAGTAAAACGCTAAAATTTTATTCTGGGCAAGGCAAAGGCATGGCCCCAAAACAAACCAACAATACTTTTTTTAGAAAAAAGAGCGCACAACTGTCACGTTTGGTCATTGGCGTAGATATAAGAGAGTGAATAGAAAATATTTCACCAACTTAGATCAACCAATGATGTCAACCACACAACTACTAACCCGTCTTTTGGCCTTATTCCTAATGGCCACCACCCTGCTAGCTTGTGACCCTGAAAATATTGATGATACTTCTTTAACACCCGTCTTCGATTGTCCAGATATCGACGCGAATATTGGTGACGATTGTCTGACGGCTGCGGGGAGTGCCGGCACCGTGAATACAGATTGCGAGTGTGAACTCCCCACCAGTTATGACTGCCCAGATAGCAATGCCAATATTGGTGATGAATGTGAGACACCGGCTGGCGCTACTGGTGCCATAAATGCAGATTGCGAATGTGAGCTAACCACCAGCTATGATTGCCCAGACAGTAATGCCAATATTGGTGACGCCTGTGAGACACCAGCTGGAGGTACTGGTACCATAAATGCAGATTGCGAATGTGAGCTAACCACCAACTATGACTGCCCAAACATCAATGCCAATATTGGTGATGATTGCACGACCGCAGCAGGGGTTATAGGTACTGTAAATGCAGATTGTGAGTGTGAACAGCCCGGAGTAGACTGCCCGAATCTTAATGCAAACATTGGCGATGCCTGTTTTATTCAGGGTGGATTTTTTGGAATAATCAACGAAGATTGCAACTGTATCTTTGTCATCAACTATGATTGTCCAGATATCAATGCCAATATCGGTGATGTATGTATGACCGCAGCAGGTAATGTGGGTTCCGTAAATGCAGATTGTGAATGTGAACTCCCGGAAGTAGACTGTCCTGACCTGGGCCTGAATATCGGCGACGATTGTTCGAATCCAGTTGGAGGTGCCGGTACTGTAAATGCAGATTGCGAATGCGAAATGGATGCCGTAGATTGCCCAGAACTGGGCCTCAACATTGGAGATATATGCCCATTAGATGACCACTACGGTCGAGTAACCACAGACTGTGAGTGCGAGTACCAATGTCCTGATTTACAACTTAATTTTGGTGATGACTGTATCCGCGCCGATGGAACAGTAGGATATGTGCACCAAAACTGTGATTGTATATAAGCACAAAAACATACGGCTGCAACCGGATTATGCTGGTTGCAGCCTTTTGGATAAGGACATGAAAAACATGGAGTTAAGTATTCAACTGATAGAACGATGTATAGCTAATGAGCGAGCTGCACAACGCCAGTTATACGGGATACTTATGCCCTACCTGAACCTTATCTGTCTGCGGTATTTAAATAATTCGGAAGAATTACAAGATACCTTGCAAGAGGTATTCATCCTGATTTTTAAAAATATTCGACAGTTTGATCAGCAAAGAGCCAGTTTCAAAACGTGGGCGACACAAATTGCTATCAACTATTGCTTAAAAAACAACCGCACTTACCAGCTAAAAGGAACACATGAATTAATTGTTCCACTACACGAAACACCTATTGATCCAACTATCATAAATACCCTTAGTGAACGTGATTTATTGAGATGGTTGAAAAAAATGCCCGAATCGTATTTTCAAGTTTTCAACCTCTATGTAGTCGATGGCTTCTCGCATCGTGAGATTGCCGAAATACTACAAATTGATGAATCCCTATCACGACAGCGACTAACCCGAAGTAGGACGTGGTTAAAACAAAACCTACCGGAACACTTGCAAGCAAAAATTCGCCTCAACTGTAATTAAAGACTTCCTGTATGCATTACTTCGAAGAAGAATATCAAAAACGATTCAAAGAGGGTCAGTCTACCGAAGGAGTAGACTCCGATCAGCTTTGGGCCAATATCGAAAGTGCTTTGCCTCCAGAGAATAAACGCAGAGGGGGGACTTGGGTGTGGGTCTGTCTGGTATTATTATTTGGAATTCTAGCAGGTAGCTATTATTTCTATTCTGTTGCCCCAAAAGAGATAAATAACAACACAGACGCTACCGCTATTCTTGGGAACGAAGCTGTCCACAACACAGATGAGCTAAACCCAACAACAGCAGCAAATGTGCAAATGAAAACCTATTCTTCATTGGATGTTACTCACAATAAAGAGGAATTCATTATTTCGACGCAAAATGATGGACTTACATTGCCCCTACCTACCAAAGACGTAATAGCGATTAATGAACACTCAAGGTCCAATCCTACCACCGTGTCGCCTAAGAAGCTACTTGCACCGATAGAAAATAGCGTTAATATCTACACCTCAATTTCCGTAGATAAACACGAGAAGAAAATTTCACCTACAACAAGTGCAGAAGCTACATCTGATACAATTGCTACCTCACCTGTTGTTGCTAAGCTTTTTGTCCCATTAGCCGGCTTGGTAAAAGCACCTAGGGCAGTAGTATTACCTGCCATTGTATTGCCATCACCGATTGTTGTTGGCCAAACCAAGGCTTTACCTCCAAGCCTGGGCTTCTTTAGCGGAATATCCTATTGGGAGGAACGATCAACTAGGCCTGACAGTCCTTTTTCCCAACAACTTGACGGCCTGCTCAAATCGGAGACGGGGCTAAGTACGGCTATGGAAATACGTCTGCCACTATCACCATCTATCGACCTGATTAGTGGTTTCCACTACAACTATAGTCGGGCTGTTTTTGAATACAGTCGGAGCTGGGACACGGTTATGTATCGCAATAATGTACCTGGTGCCGAACTAATCAATGCTCTAGGATTCCGGGAAGTGAAGCATCATAACAGCTTGCAAACACTTACCATTCCATTATTTGCAGGATGGAGCAGTAAGGGCAAAAGGATGCAGATAGGTGTAAATGCGGGCGTAGGGTTGAATCTGCTATTAGAGACCACTGGCAGGTCACTCAATGCGTCGGGGGAAGTATTCACATTTAATGCGACCAATACCCCCTACCCTGATATTTATCTTTCATACCATGTACAACCACAGTTGAGTTATCCGCTAGGTAAGCAGTTTCGGTTGCATTTCCGACCAGGAATTAGTTATCACATCCTAGGAGTATCAGACGTCTATGAAATTAGGCGTACTGCTTTGCGGACGGATTGGAGTCTGGGATTGAGTTGGCGGAGGAAATAATGTCTTGAAACTGGAGGAGTGAGGGTGGGGCGCGATGGGGTGTGTGAAAACTTCCGACACTTCCCAATGCTGATTTTCTATCTTGGATCTTGGGGGGTGGCTTGAACGTATGATCGCACTGGTACGATGAGCCCTATGCTAAACGTATAATCGCACTAGTACGATTGGAGTGTGAGGTATGGGCGACTATACTTATCTTGTGATCGACCAAGATAGGAGAAGATGACGAACAATAAAATGCTCGTAGAAGAGCGAAGCCGTGATATTGGCAACTTTTTGGTGGGGAGGCTACTGCCTTTTCGCCGCAAGCGACAGGTGGGACCTTTTACTTTTATTGACCACATGGGGCCATCAGTTATAGCACCAGGCCAGTACCTGGACATTGACCAGCATCCACACATTGGCCTGTCCACGTTGACCTATCTGCTCGAAGGCGAAATCGAGCACCGGGATAGCACTGGTGCCGAGCAGCTGATCACGCCAGGATCCGTAAATTTCATGACTTCTGGTTATGGCGTCACGCACACAGAAAGAACACCGCAACACCAGCGAAACGGTGACTCCTACCCTATTCATGGCTATCAAGTGTGGGTAGCTTTGCCCAAGGAGCAAGAGGAAATCGCCCCCAATTTTGTGCACATCGCTAAAGAGGATTTGCCGCAATGGGAAGAGAATGGCATGCACCTGACCCTAGTGGCGGGCGAAGGCTACGGGCGAAAATCGCCACTTCCTGTCTACTCCCCCTTGTTTATGGTCGACATAAAAACAGTCAAAAACAATCATCTAGATATACAAGGGCAACTGAAGGGTGAGATTGCCATTGTGGTGGTGGAAGGAGAAGTGAGCAGCGACGAGCAGAGGATCGGTCAGGGACAGATGCTTATCGCAAAAACCGAAGACGAATGTTGCCTGGACTTGGCAGCTCATACCCGCTTGCTGCTATTTGGTGGAGCACCGCTACCGGAAGAACGTTTTCTGTACTGGAATTTTGTTTCGTCAAGTAAAGAACGTATTGAACAGGCGAAAGCTGATTGGAAGGCGAAGGAGTTCCCGATAGTACCCGGCGATACGACCTACATCCCGCTGCCAGAATAACGAGTCATTGTTGGCGTATTCGTAGGATTTTTGCCGTAATACGACTATTTTGTTGTGGTGACAAGGGCTATCTTTCGTCCAGAATTATTTTCACATGATCCTCCTCCCCCAACGTCTTTTTGATAGTCCGCAAGTAAGTACCATCCTTCGCGATGGGAATGTTTGTATCCTTAGAAAATCACTGACAGAAAACGTAGAACAGCGTGAGGGATACATCTCCAACCACGCTATTTCGATGGTGCTGGCCGGTGAGCAACAGCTGCGAACCTATGAAGGCAAGATGGTCAAAGTTCGCGCTGGAGAAGTACTGTTTATCCCTAGAGGTGTTTACTTTGTAACCGACTTACTGCCCAAGCAAGGAAATTTTGAAAGCATTCTCTTCTATTTTGATGACGAACTGATCAGGACTTTTTTGACCAACACCACTGTCCAGGAAGTATCGCGCGAGCAGCTCCCTGAATATTTGAAATTTCCGACCACTCCCCCACTCCAATCCTTTGTGGAAGCCACCCTACAAATTTATGAGCAACACCGCCTAACTGCCAAGGGGGTACTGGAATTGAAAATACTGGAGCTACTCTTGTTGCTCAACCACCAATGTGGGCAACAAATTTTCGCCAATTTCCTGTTCCGGCTTACTTTGCCCAAGAAGCGCAATATCAAGTCGTTTATGCGAGACAATTATGACAAACCGCTAAAGGTGGAAGACTACGCTTACCTAACGGGGCGTAGCATGAGTACTTTTAGAAGAGATTTCAAGGCTTACTTTGAGACAACTCCGCAACAATGGCTCAAAGACCAACGGCTTGAGAAGGCCTTGTTATTAATGAACAAACAAGAAATGAGCGTGACAGAAGTTGCTTATGAGGTAGGTTATGAAAATATTTCTTATTTCATTCGGGCCTTTAAAGACAAAGTAGGTATGTCACCAAAGCAGTTTATGTTGTCTTTGCACCGCAATAAAACAAAACACTAGCTGTATTTTAATGCGTGGTGAACCGGATGGAATTTACTCCATAGAATGGGTGGGGCCACCACCCTGGCGGGGGTGCTCCAAAGTCAAACCTCCATTTCCTCTCTCACGCTCAAATATCCTCGCCTGTCAACAACAACTGACGCTTCAGTATTATTTTTGCCTGATTCTGGTTAGATTGATGTCTTGCAAAGCTCGAGGTTTGCAGCATTAATAAAAGACAAATAAAGATGAAGATTACGTTTGTTGGCTTAGGTATTATGGGCAGTCGGATGGCCGCCAACTTACTAAAAACGGGGGTAGAACTTACCGTATTCAATCGATCGAGTGCGCCAATGGAAACGCTAGCAGCTCAGGGAGCCATAGCTGCCAACAGCATTGGTGAGGCGGTAAAAGATGCGGATATTGTTTTTAGCATGCTCTCTACTCCTCAGGTGGTGCGCGATTTGTTTTTTGGATCAGAAGGAGCTTTGGCCGCAATGAAGTCTCAAGCCCTATGGGCTGATTGTACAACCGTTAATCCTTCCTTTAGCCACGAGGCTGCTACTGAAGCCAGGCATTTCGGTATTCGTTTTGCCGACACCCCGGTAGCGGGTACCAAGCCACAAGCCCAAAACGCCGAACTGGTTTTCTTTGCCGGTGGAGAAGAAACGGATTTGAAAACCCTAAAGCCTTACCTGGACGCGATGGGGTCAAAAACCATTGCCCTAGGAATGACCGGGCAGGGTGCTTCCTTCAAAATGCTGGTCAATATTATGCTGGCGCAATCGATGATTATTTTCTCGGAGGCCGTGCTACTAGGCGAAAAGATGGGCCTTGATAAAGATTTCTTACTGAATACTTTACCTAACCTGGCCGTAGCAGCTCCTTTCACAAAGTTCAAAGCAGAAATGATCCGACAAGATGACTATGAAGTACAGTTTCCACTGGAGTGGATGCAGAAAGACCTTCATCTAGCGGCACTTACAGCGTATGAACACCAACAACCTTTGTACCTTGCCAACCTTGCCAAAGAATTGTTTGCCGCCGCTAGCAAACAGGGGATGACCCGCCTTGATTTTGCAGCGATTCATCGCTACTTAGAAAACGGATAATCCATCTTTTATCAAAAACGCATGATAAAATCGGTGAGATTCGTATTCGTGTCTAGATCGAGTTTTTTGCGGAGGCGGTAGCGGCTGATCTCGACACCCCTAACGGAGATATTCATAAGGGGTGCGATCTCTTTGGTAGTCAGATTCATGCGGAGGTAGGCGCAAAGTTTTTGATCCTTAGGAGTCAAGTCGGGATAAGCCTCCCGCAGGTTGCGCAAAAAGTTTTCGTGCACCTGATCAAAGTAAGCCTCAAATTGCTCCCAGTTGCTATCGAGGCGGATATTGCCATCGATAGTGTGGATGATTTTCTGCAATTTCTTGCGGTTTTCTTCCGTGCTGACCTGTTTGTGAACCTTGGCCAACTCCTTTTTTATCTTTAGTAGGACCTCTCCTTTTTGCACCAAGTGCATGGTGGCTGATGCCAACTGGGAAGTACGGTGCTGAATATCAGACTGTAGATTTTCGCTGCGCAAACGGTCAATTTCTTCTTCTGATTTTTCTTTTTCCTGTTGGAACTCGGCTTCTTTTTCGGCGAGGGTTTTAGCCTGATTGGCTTCGAAGGCTTGGCGTTCCTTTTCAATTTTCTTCGAAAAATAGACGAATGCCCCACCCAAGGCTAGTAAGCCTAAAAGAAAATAGACCGTTTTGGCTAAGGTAGAGGCGTACCAGGGTGGTAAAATCGTGAAGCGATATACCACTGCCTCACTAATCGTACCGTAGGTGTTTTGAGCTTGTACCTGAAACTCATAGTCTCCACTGGCCAAGTTGGTAAATTCCTTCTCCGTTCTCGAACTCCAGCTCGACCACTCGTCTTCGTACCCCTTCAACCAATACCGGTAATTCAATTGATCGATTTGTTCGTAGAAAGGTGCTGCGTAGGAAAAATGTAGGGCATTGAGATGAATAGCCAATTCTTGTACTTCCTGCGCGGTAGCATTTGAAGGAAGGAGGAGCCCATCACTATACAGCAAAGAGTCTGCTCCTGAGATGGTTCGCACCTGACGAAGTAGCACGTTGAGGTGCAAATCTCTTTGCGCTCCTCGCTGTGGCGAATAACTGACAAACCCGTTCTCCGTGGCAATGATCGTATTGTCTTTATCTATGGCGTAGATTTCTTCAAATCCATCAACCAGTTCTTCTTGTAGATGATTAAAAAACAGATGGTCTATTCCGGGGCGTTCCAAAAAACCTTTTTCTTGGATGTTCAAACAACCAAACTCTTTGCCCATAGAAAACCATAGTTTTTCTTCCTCGTCTTGCAGTAATCGATGGATTTCTTTCTTACCACCCAGTATTTTATTGAAAGACTCATACGGTTCAAACCGGTCACTTTCCTGATTGTAGGAGTAGACGCCTTCCAGGGTCGTAAACAAAACCTCCTCACCAATTTTCAGAACATTAATACCGATAGTTCCTGGTAGCCCATCTTGCTCCCCAAAATACCTCACTTCTGCAATTTGATAATCATCCTTGAGGCGAATTTTAAAAAGCCCTTTGTAGGCATGCGAAACCCAAATATTGCCAGCTTGATCCTGCTCAATGACTCTGGCCGACTCGTCAAAGCCATCTATACGATGCTTAAATCGCCAAGTTGGGTTCTCCTCACTACCCGTATTTTCGTAAAGGTATAACCCTGTGTATCCACCTTCAATCGCCAGAGAAGAGGTGCCATTCAGCCGCATTATTTTCCAGGCGCCTTGTGGCGGTGAGATCGCAGCAATTTTTCCTTTTTCCAACTGGAAAGTTCCGGCGTGAGAATTGATAATTAGGGAGGACCCCAGACGATTTAATCCCCAAATTTGGCCTTTTACGCCTCCAACTTTGCTCACCTGGTTACGTCGAGTACTTTTGTAGGGCAATGGCCAATCGATACTAAAAAGTCCCTGGTTAGTACCTAAATACAGTTTACCTTCGTACAATTCGGCTGCATATCCAGTACCTTCTAAACCAATTTCATCGGCAATCCTGGCGAAAGGCATACTTATCTCCACATAATCAATACCATTGTCTAAGGCCAACCAGTAGTTGTTTAATCGATCCTGGGTAATGGCCAGGATGGTATTGTTCTGTAAGCCCGTATCTTTATTAAGATGTAAAAGTGCCTTCCCTTCCTGATCTATGATAACCAAGCCGTCTTGAGCAGTACCGATAGCGATATCCTTGTTGGGTAAAAGTAAAGCACAGTATGCCTGGTTCTTTTGTAAAAACGAAGAAACCTCCGTTTGCCAAGGGGTAATGCGATTGCCGGAAAAACGATAGAGACCGGAAAAATCAGAAATAATGAGTAAATCCTTCCCCTGGGGAAGAATACTCGCTATTCGAAAATCATTGAATTGTTCCCCACCAGGAAGAAGCACAAATCGTCCTTCTTCCCAACGCACCAGACCTTTACCTCTTTCTTGTGCGTATAATTGGTCATTAACAAAAAAGAAATTCTGAAATCTTTGGGGAGATTTTACGACTAAGAAAGTATCGTCTTCATAGACAAACAATGCCTTTTGGGTGCAAAAGAAAACACGCTCTTCCGTTGGAAAGATTTTCCACACGTCTTCAAAACTCCGATCCTCCACAGCTAGCCTGTCCGTGAAAGAGTGGTATTCAATCTGCGCTTGTGCATTTTTGGACAACCAGCCAAACTCATCCTGGCCTCCTATGAAAATACGCCCATCCAGTCCTTTGGCTACCGACCGTACGACCGTACGATTGGGCATCGGCAACAAATCCCAATGGGTGCCGTCAAAAAATAACGCACCTTTATTGTTGCCAAAAACCATCATCCCGCTTTCATCCTGGATGACGCTCCAGTTTTGAGTCCCAGCATTGTACTCATCCTTGGCATAATTAATGACCTGAGGGATGCCAAACACCGTAGACTGCATATAGGATTTCAAGGAAAATCCAATCAAAAATAAAAGTAATAGTGCTAGTCTCCTGCTCTTTGATGTAGCCATAGTATCACTGCGAGAAAGTACAATTCGTTTGCTAACAACCGCCTGTAGTGGCTTGGATCGTTGACAACCCCCCAATTTTACTGGGTTTAATTTATTTATGCCTCTTCGCGAAGATAGCCGAATAATTGAAATGATGTAGTTGTGATGAGGTGTTATGTTAACTGTACGACTATAGAAGTATCGGTGATGTAATAAGCATTACTTTTTTATTCCATAAATTTGGTTGTGTAAACTTTCACAAAATAAAAATCCAAAAAAATGACCAATTCCCCAACATACCTCCTAGGCAGCTTGGTGCTAAGCGTGATGCTATTTGCCTGTAATAAGCCAGAAGAAGTTGCCGGCTGCCAATTCCCCACTGATCTCGAGAGCAGCTATGAACTCATCTGGAGTGACGAATTCGAGGGTGCCGAAATCGACCGAAACAAATGGTCTTTTGATTTAGGTGATGGCTGTGATTTAGGTATTTGCGGCTGGGGAAACAACGAACTGGAATACTACACCGACCGTTCACAGAATGCTTACCTGGAAAATGGCAACCTGGTCATCAAAGCGCGTAAAGAAACGCCCCTTTACCTCAATCAACACCAATACACCTCTTCCCGGATGGTCACCAAAAACAAAGGTGACTTCCGCTACGGCCGAGTAGATGTAAAAGCCCGTCTACCTATCGGCCAGGGCCTGTGGCCTGCTATTTGGATGCTGCCTACCGACAATGCTTACGGTGGCTGGCCACGTAGTGGAGAAATAGACATCATGGAAAATATTGGCAGTGAACCCGACCGCATTTTTGGTACTATTCACTATGGACATGATTACTGGCGTTTTACCTCCGAAGGGATTACCAAAGAAGAAGGACCTAACTTCGCAGAAGAATTCCACGTTTATACCCTACTCTGGAACGAAGATTGCTTGATGATGATGGTTGATGGGGAAAAATATGCTGGTCCTTACTCCAGAAGTACGACGCTGCCAACCACCTGGCCTTTTGATCAAAATTTCCACTTATTGCTGAATGTCGCAGTAGGGGGTAATCTACCTGGTAATCCTACACCAAGTACCCAGTTTCCTCAGACTATGGAAGTGGACTACGTGCGTGTCTACTCAGAAAAATAAATCACGGTATCCTTTATTAAACAAGTACTTTAAAATATGCCGAAATTTCTAACTTTACGATAACTTCAATTTTTATAGACTACTGGTCTTCCGTGGCTAGTAGTCTATAACTTACGCTCCTCTCCCCCACTCCACTGATTGAAAACAATAGTCTTCTTGTTCTGCTGGGTTAATATTCCCACCAACGCTGGATCACAGCGTAAGGTAAACTGATCCAACAGAACAAGTCTAACACTTACTCGCGTGTTTACGATAAGCACCGAGGCCTTTTCTTCATGTTCCTAATCTAAACCATAAAGATGAACAAGAATATTTCCTATATCGTTACTACGGCCCTCATCGTTGCACTTGGAGGCTTCCTTATGGGCTTTGATGCTTCGGTAATTTCTGGCGTGAATAAATTTATAGAACTGGAGTTCAGCCTTACTAAACTGCAAGTAGGTTGGGCAGTAAGTTCGCTTACCCTTACTGCTACTTTAGCCATGTTGGTAGCTGGGCCACTCAGCGATAAAATCGGGCGTCGCCAAGTCCTCAAAATAGCGGCTATTTTGTACGCACTTTCGGCTATTTTTTCCGCAATTGCCCCTTCCTACGTGACGCTGGTTCTCGCCCGGATGCTCGGTGGTTTTGGCGTAGGAGCTTCCTTGATTATTGCCCCGATGTATATTGCTGAAATTTCACCGGCAGCCATACGTGGCCGGATGGTATCTTTCAACCAGTTGAACATTGTTCTGGGTATTTCTGTGGCCTTTTTCACCAACTATTTAATCCTGCAATGGGGCAAATCCGATGCCAGTTGGGTGCAGACACTCAAATTTGATGAATGGAATTGGCGCTGGATGCTTGGCATCGAAGCAATTCCTGCTGTTCTCTATTTCCTAGGCTTGTTTTTTGTGCCGCGTAGTCCACGTTGGTTAGTCATGAAAGGAGAGTTCGATGAAGCACTAGAAGTAATGAGTAAGGCTACCGGTCCACAAGTAGCCAATGAGGAAATGTCGGAAATTAAGAAGGCCATTGACGCCGACACCAATAAGCAAGAAGCTCCACTCAGCGAGCTTTTCAAAAAATCCATGATGCTAGTGCTTACGATTGGCATCGTGGTCGGTGTTCTCCAACAAATTACGGGGATCAACTCCGTTTTCTTTTACGCTCCAATGATCTTTGAGCAATCAGGGATTGGTACCGACGCCTCCTTCTCACAAGCCATTTATGTAGGTCTTATCAATTTGGTGTTCACTTTAATTGCCATCGCACTCATTGACAAGCTAGGGCGTAAACCCTTGCTCATTGGAGGTATGGCTGGTATCGTCATCTGTATGTTCCTGTTGGCCTACAGTTTCAATACTGCTACTTATACCCTCACCGAAACAGCTGTAAGCAGTTTACCTGCCGAGGTCAATAAAGATGCACTGGCCACTATTGTCGGTACTACTTTTGATAATGACCTGGATTATAAAGCCTCCCTTTCAGCAGCCATTGGTGATGCCGCAGGTACCTACGAATCGGATCTACTCAAAGGAGCCATAAATATCAACCCCACCATAGTATTGTTAGGAATTCTCGGTTTTGTCGCTTCCTTTGCGGTCTCGATCGGGCCAGTGATGTGGGTGCTCTTTTCCGAATTGTTCCCCAATAAGGTACGAGGGCTTGCTATCTCCTTTGTAGGATTGATCAACTCTGCCGTCAGCTTCCTCGTACAGCTGGTTTTTCCCTGGGAGCTGGCAACACTTGGCACAGGCACCACCTTCATGATTTATGGAATATTTGGCCTAATAGGCCTCATCTTTATCGTGTTAGTCGTACCTGAAACCAAAGGTAAATCGCTGGAAGAGCTTGAGCGACAATTGGTAAAGTAAGCGATAAGCTAAACTTTCGGTAAAATGTCAAAAGTCGCTAAGGGACACGCAGCGATGGCATCGCCACTTTGAGTAGAAGGTAGCGGGATTTGGGTGCTCTCTGAGGAAACCAATTCCCTATACCTTCTACCATAAGGGTGCAAAGCAGCCCAAATCCCTATAATGCGGGCTTTTTTTTATAAAAAACTAATGATTGTGATAAGATTAAGTATACTCCTGTTTGCCCTTGCCATTTTGCAAGGATGCAACTCACCGGAACCAACAACAGCTACCAATTCGGGCATCACTAAAGCCGAAATTCGCCAAACGGACGGTAATTATCAACTCTTTGTCAATGGAGAACCCTTTTTTATTGAAGGAGCAGGCTTGGAATTTGGCAACGTAGAAGCACTTGCCAAACACGGTGGTAACTCCTTCCGTACCTGGCGCACCGACAATGGTCAATCCAGCGGGCAAGAGGTGCTCGATCGGGCACAGGCCAACGGCTTACTGGTTACCATGGGCATTGAGGTAGCCCGTGAGCGACACGGCTTTGACTACAATGATGAAGCCGCTGTCAAGGAACAATTCGAAAGAATAAAGACCGAAATTCAGGCTTACAAAGACCACCCGGCACTCATCATTTGGGCCATTGGCAACGAACTCAACCTGCGAGCTACCAACCCTAAAGTTTGGGATGCCGTCAACCAGATTTCGGAATACATCCACGAAGTAGATCCTAACCATCTTACCACTTCTACGCTAGCGGGTATTGATAAGGAACTCGTAGATAATATCAAGGAAAGAGCTTCCGATCTCGACTTGCTCAGTATTCAGATGTACGCCGACATCGTCAACCTCAAGCAAAAGGTGACCGAATCGGGCTGGACAGGCCCCTACATGGTAACGGAATGGGGAGCTACTGGCCACTGGGAAGTAGGCACCACCGCCTGGGAAGCTCCCATAGAAAACAACAGCACCCAAAAAGCCAACTTCTACCTCGAACGCTACCAGCAGGCGATCCTCCCCAACCGCGACCAATGCGTAGGCTCTTACGTCTTCCTCTGGGGACAAAAGCAGGAACGCACGCCCACCTGGTACGGCATGTTTATGCCCGACGGTGAAGAAACGGCCTCTGTAGATGTGATGCACTACCTCTGGAACGATACCTGGCCCGACAACCGCAGCCCACAGCTGGATTCCTTTTTACTAAATGGGCAAATGGCCGCTAGCAATATCTACCTCGAAGCTGGAAAGTCCTATACGAGTGAGGTCTTTGCCAGTGACCCAGACGGTGATGCACTTACGTACCACTACGAAATCAAACCTGAAAGCACTGACCTTGGAGATGGTGGCGACCACGAGTCGGTTCCTCCATCACTGGAAGGCCTGATCACCGAAAGCAATCAGGCAGCGATCAGCTTTACTGCTCCCGAAACGGAAGGTGCCTACCGTATCTTGGTGACTGTTGCCGATGGGCAAAACCATATGGGGCATGCGAATATTCCGTTTTATGTGAAAGCGAGGAAGTAGAAAGTGGGAAGAAATCTGAACCACATAAGACACATAAGTATTTGAAAGAAAGAAACTTATACGTCTTATGTGGTTCATTTTTTTCAAAAGCGGCAGTAATGCACGTTGCTTACATCTTCTCCTTTACCCAATCCCAAATCTTTAGGGAAAAGAAAGCGGCAGCCGTCGTAAGCAGAAGCATTCCTATGAACATAAAATATTGTTCAATGGCCCATGTGAAAGCGGTACGGAGACGGCTTGTAAACGAAACTTCGCGAACCCTCCTTTCTGTAAGGTCTAACTTAACGGTACAAAACTCATTCTCAGCATCGAAGCTGCCTAGCTGTACGCCCAATGCCTGTAGCTGCCCGTCGATCTCCAGAATACGGTTTTCCAAACTTATGTATTCTTCAATTTTTCCACCTTTAGCTTTCAATTCCATCAATGATTGACGGGTATTGCTGAGGGTGAGACGTTTAGCATTTAACTCACGGTATTCGTTGGTCTTATCGGTCTTAACAATGCTGATGGAATTGATCTTATAATTGGCTTGCAAGTGGGCTACAAAACCATCAAATGCGGTAGGAGGGATACCAATTTGGAGGCTCAGCTTTCGGCTCCCTTCATTCCCTGATTTTTGTTGGTACTGGATAATTCCATTTTCTTTTTCAATAGCTGCTTTGATACTGGCTTCATCTTCGCTAAAAGCGGTACTGCTGGCACTAATATTTGCCGTTTTCTCGTACTTCTGATCGACTTGAACCGTAGTAGGTGCTTGCGCTTGTGAAACATCGGCTTTTTTATACTCGTAACTGGAAGAAGCTACATTCACCATCAGGTTATCCATTCTGCTAACGGACTGGGCTACACTGCCATTAGAACCATCATAGTAGGTGATCTCATTTTCCGGATAATAGACATATCCATATATCAGCCTAGCAATAACCAGCAATAGAAATAGTAGGCCAAAACCAATGACCGTGTTGCGTAAACGCGTTTTGAAAGGGCGCATGATGATAAAATTTTGAGGGTTAATTAAATATGCAAATACTTATGATAATCATCAATTTTCTTTTCTAAGCGACTTGCTAGATACGGACTTCCCTCTTTCAATTCAGCGAGAATCAACCTGGCTTCTGCGATGTAATTGGCCTTCTTCTCATTGTCCCAATAATAGGGCGGAGCAGATAAATTGGAGATTCGATCCGCCATCTTGACGGCCCAAACGGCTTTGGGTTGTTGTTTTATACGTTGCAAACTATCCATCATCCGCTCCTCCTTGGGCAGTCCTTCATTCTTGGTGAGCGCTGAAACGCCTTTGGCCACTTCTTCTCCAAACGCGGCCTTCACTTTTTCGTAGCTGTATTCGGTGTCTTCAATGGAGTCGTGCAGCATAGCGCATTTGATGGCCAATCCTACATTCAGACTTGGTTCTACGTTGATGGCATTGAGCATTTCGAAGGTCACGCTTCCGATGTGGTTGAGGTATTCTACGTCCTCGCCCTCCTCCTGGCCGCCATACTTTTGTCCATCATGTAACTTGGATACCAGTTTCCAGATATTTTGTAATTCATCTATTGACCAGGGTGCTTGCATAGTTTCGTGTTTTTGTAGGAGTTTTTCAAACGCTCTGCCCAAAAGTAAGCAGATTGTTATCTGGGTCTAACAGTGCAAATTCTTTTTGCCCCCAGGGTTTCACCTGTAAAGGTGCTGCGGGGTGAATGGGCACTTTTTTTGCCAGTAAGGATTGGTAAAAGTCATCAATATTATCCGTTCGGAAATAGACTTGTCCGTAATTTTCTTTAGGGTTGAGGTCCTTGAATTCAAAAAAATGAAGCTCTATCTGGTCTTTTTTTACCATTAGATAGTCTTCATAATCTGCACTCCCGACCAACTCAAACCCCAACATGTTGAGGTAGTAGTCGCGGGTCAGCGTTTTGTTGCGCATGGGGAGTTTGGGGTGGATGTTTGTGAGCATTGGTAAATTTTCTTTTTCAAAATAGATTTGGAAACTCTTCTATAAGAATTGCTGTAAATTCCTTTTGAAGTATTCGGCACTATCAGCGGCGCTTTTGATGGAATTATGAGCGTAGTTGCCTCCTTGTTCTATGAAATAAAACTCCAGGCCAGAAGCAACAGGATCGGGAAGTAAATCAAGATAATCAATAGACCCGTTCCCCAATTCGGTATAATCTCTTGAAACCTTGTCCATGTCTTTGATATGCCACATCACGTAACGCTTCGGCTGTTTTTCCACCAACTCCTTCGGCGTATAATTAGAAGAGTGCATTACCCAATACATGTCCATCTCCAACTTGACGAGTGCGGGATCGGTTTCTTTTAAAATAATATCAAATCCATTTTCTCCATCGTGATCCTCAAATTCGAAGCCGTGGTTATGGTAAGCGAAGCCAAGGCCCGCCGCAGTGACCTGCTCTCCTATCCCATTCAGCCTTCCTGACATCAGTTTGAAATTATCGAGGGTCCGTTGCTCAGGAGCAATCCACGGCCAGGTAATGTAACGCATTCCCACCGTTTTAGCGCCCTTGATACACTGATCCACAAAACGCTTTAGTGCATCATCCGATTCCTGGAGAAAGGGAGAAAAGCCAAAGTGCCCGCTGGCCACCGAGAGCTCCATATCATCAAGAATTTTCTTGAATTCCGCAGACTTATAGCCATAGAAAGTATCTTCTTCGGGCTCATAGCCATAGGTTTCAAAATCCTCATACCCCATCGCCTTTAAAGTTTTCAGGGTAGCAATGGGGTCCTTGGCCATCTCATCCCGAATGGAATAGAGCTGATAGCCCAGCTTGTATTTAGGCTTGTTGAAAAAAGAGCATGTTGGCAAAGTGAGCAGCGCAGCAGCGCCTACGATGCTTGATTTCTCTAAAAAATTCCGCCTGTTCATTTGAAGATCATTCTGGGTGTTGAATATAAGTCTTTCAATGGTTAGTTTCTTTGAAAACCATCCAAGTTGTCGTTTTTGAAGGTGTTCTCCTTTTATTTACCTCCCTCCGTAAGCCTCAATCATTCGATAAGGATACAACTCCGGCAGCGTGCTCACTGCGTCGAGGCGAGCGACTTCTTCGGTGCTTAGCTCCATGGTGGCAGCTTCCAGGTTTTGCTCCAGTTGTACAAAGGTACGTGCGCCGATGATGACGGAGGGAACGATTTCTTTGTGCAGTAACCACGCCAGAGCCACCGCTACGTGAGAGCTGTTGCGAGCTTTGGCGATCTCATCCACCACGCTGAGAATCTCCCAATTTTGGGACTGGTTGCGGCGCTCCCAGCTTTCTTCCGTATGGTCGGCGGTGGTAGCGATACGGCCTTCAGTAGGTGCTTGATCAGGGCTGTACTTGCCAGACAGGAAGCCACCGCCCAGTGGTCCCCAGGGCAATAGGCCCAAACCTTCGGTGGCACAGAGGTCGGCAAACTCGTATTCCAGGTCGCGCTTCACTAAGCTGTATTGGTACTGGGCTGCGATAAAGGGAGAATAACCCGCCTCATGGGCCATGCCTTGCGCCTTCATCAATTGCCAGGCCTTGAAGTTGGAGATGCCCAGGTAGCGAACCTTGCCGCTGCTCACCAGGTCATCCAATGCCCGCAGCGTTTCGGCCAGCGGTGTGATGGGATCCCAACAGTGCAGGTACAAGAGATCAATGTAATCGGTGCGGAGTCGCCGTAACGAATCGTGGACACTTTCCATGATATGCAAACGCGACAGACCACTCTGGTTGGGGTCCTCCCCCATCGGGAAACGAACTTTGGTCGACAGGATCACCCGCTGGCGCTTGCCCCCCAGGTGGCGACCAATGATCTCTTCGGAACGCCCCTCCGCGTAGACATTGGCGGTATCAATGTGGTTACCACCCGCTGCCAGATAATGATCCATGATGCGCTTGGCTTCGGGTTCAGGCGTCGTACGCTCACTCTTTTCACCAAAGAGCATGGAACCTAAGGTGAGTGGAGTGGTCAGTAGGCCGGAACGGCCGATGGGGGTGTGTTTCATTAAATCTTGGGGTTGTTTATTCTTGAAAAGAAATACCAATGGGTTATTTCCAAAGATAAGGTATTTGAAGGATTTCAGGTGGTAACAATATGCTGCTCAAAAAATCTTACCGTTAACTTTATGGTCAAAGCATTGTTCAAATGAAAACCATTATTGCCCGTGCCCACACCCCTCCACAGCGACATTCTCATCCTCGGCGGTGGCCTGGCTGGCCTCACCAATGCCTTGCACCTCACCAAGGCTGGCCTGCATGTGCGGCTGCTGGAAAAAGGGGAATACCCACGCCATAAAGTTTGTGGGGAGTATATTTCCAATGAGGTCCTCCCCTATCTCGACAGCCTGGGGTTTGATCCCTTTGCGCTGGGGGCAACGGCGATGGAGCGCTGCTTGTTGAGTACCGTAGAGGGAAAAACCGTGGAGGCTCCTTTACCACTGGGAGGCTTCGGATTGAGTCGCTATCGGATGGATAATGAGCTCTATAAATTGGTGCTGGCACAAGGGGGCGAAATCTTACAGGAAACCGTGGAAGACGTACAATTCAATCAGGATCAATTTACAGTCAGCACGCGCTCTGGTCAGGAGTATACAGCACCGCTGGTGATTGGTGCTTTTGGCAAACGCTCCAAACTTGATGTGGCGTTGGATCGCCCCTTTATGCAAAAGAATGCCCCTTATTTGGGCGTCAAAGCGCATTACGCGGGCGATTTCCCCGAAGATTTGGTCGCGCTTTACAACTTTGACGGAGGGTACTGTGGGGTGTCCAAAGTAGAAGAAGGTCGCATCAATATCTGCTACCTGGCCAATTACAACACGTTCAAGACTTACAAAAATCTGGCGACCTACGAGCAGGAAGTGGTCCGTAAAAACCCTTTACTCAACGAGATCCTCCACCAAGTCACACCGCTCTTTGAACGCCCGCTGACCATCAGTCAGATTTCTTTTGCCCGTAAGGAGAATGTCTGCGAACACGTCCTCATGAGCGGCGATGCGGCGGGGATGATCCACCCGCTCTGTGGCAATGGCATGGGCATGGCCATCACCAGTGCGCAACTGCTTTCCCAGGAAATCCTCCAGTATTTCACCAGCAAGCACCCGGATCGCCAACGATTAGAAGCCGCTTATTCCGCACAGTGGCAACAGCAATTTCGCAAGCGGCTCCTCTTCGGCCGGGCCTTCAACGCCCTGTTTTACCGCCCCCAATTCTTCGCAGCCTCTATTTCTCTGCTGACAATCCTGCCCGGTATGTTACCGTTTTTTATTCGGCAGACGCATGGGGAAGTGGTTGATGGTTGATGGTTCAAAAACTTCCGACTTGAAAAGGAGCAACCCTTACACCTCTTAACACAGTGCCTTTTTCGGTGCGGGGTGCGGTAATGTGCGGAGTGTGATTTAAAAATTCCGACTTCCCACTTCTGACTTCCGACCTTGAGCAGTTGTTGGTTGATGGTTCAAAAACTTCCGACTTGAAAAGGAGCAACCCTTACACGCTTACACCTTTCCAACCCTTACACCTCTTAACACAGCACCTTTGTGAAATAAACCAGCCCGCCCATCAAACATTCCCCCAAAATATTCCTTTCTTACTTGATGATCTTTAGCAAAACACGCCACCGGAGCCAGGCTACCGAAATCATGGATGATTTCGAAATGAAGGGTGAGCTTCTGCGCTCCTCCCTTGATCAAATCGCCACTATCAATCAATGGTTGGGCGGCAATAGCGTTACGCTAGGAGGATTAAAAGCACTGCTACAGGGCCAACCCACCTCGGTGCCTTTGCGTATCCTCGACTTAGGCTGTGGCAATGGCGATCTCCTGCGATTAGTGGCAAAATGGGGCAGAAAAACCGGCCGTCAAGTGGAGTTGATCGGTATTGACGGCAACGCCTTTACGGTGAATTATGCACGAAAATTATCGCAAAATTTCCCAGAGATCAGCTACCGGGCAGAGATGATTCCCTCTCCCTTTTTAGCAGAAGGCAACTATGATGTCGTACTCTGTACCTTATTTCTACACCATTTCGCAACGGAAGACCTACAAAATCTGTTGGTGTTATTAAGTAGGCAGGCCAAGCTGGGTATTGTCATCAATGATTTGCACCGTAGTCATCTCGCTTACTTTTTATTCAACCTTATCACCCTGTTCATCCCCAACAGAATGATCAGAGAAGATGGCCTAACCTCCATCCTCCGTGGGTTTAAGAAAAAAGAATTGTTGGCAATAACGGAAAAGCTCCCACTCAAAAAGAGCCGACTCCGCTGGTGCTGGGCCTTCCGCTACCAGTGGATTTTGTGGACAGACAAAAAGACAGCATAATAAACCGCCCCAATGTCGCCAGGATCGCTTTTGGAATTTTCTTCAACAGCTCCTCCTATCGGCTTTTCGGCGAAAAAGAATTTGAAATTCATGGTTAAAATAACCACGGTTGCCAAACAATTACCCCCTTACTCCCGGAGTACGGCGGAGATTGTCCCCTTCATCGAGCACTGGCTGCACGGGCAGGACGAACGCTTTCAGCGCAAAGTGGTGAAAATTTTCCGCAACGCAGGCGTTGATCATCGCTACTCGATCATCCCTCCCGAGGAGATGTTTTTGCCGCGCACCTTTGCGGAAAACAACGACCGCTACATCAAAGGTGTCATCGAATTGAGTGAGGCCTGTCTTACCAAAGCACTGGACAAGGCTGGCTGGACACCCAAAGATGTCGATTACATTATCACCGTCAGTTGCACGGGCTTCATGATTCCCTCGGTAGATGCCCATCTGATCAACCGGCTGGATATGCGGCAAGACATTGTGCGCCTACCCGTGACGGAAATGGGCTGTGCGGCGGGCGTGTCGGGCATTATTTACGCCAAGAATTTCCTCCAGGCCAACCCGGGAAAGCGAGCGGCCGTGATAGCGGTAGAGTCACCCATGGCGACTTTCCAACAGGAGGATTTTTCGATGGTCAACGTCGTTAGCGCAGCAATCTTTGGCGACGGCGCAGCTTGTGTCCTGCTGTCTTCCCATCCTGATGACGAAGGGCCAAGTATTCTGCACGAAGAGATGTACCACTTCTACGACGCACAACACATGATGGGTTTTGCCCTCAAAAATTCCGGTTTGGCCATGATCCTCGACCAGTCGGTACCCGATACCATTGAAGCCCACTTTGGGGATATCATCCACCCTTTTTTGGCGAGAGCGGGCAGTACGATTGAGAAAATTGACCACCTGGTCTTTCACCCTGGCGGCAAAAAGATCGTCCAGATTGTGGAAGACCTTTTTGGCACGATGGGAAAAAATATTGATGATACAAAAGAGGTGTTGCGCCTTTACGGCAATATGTCGAGTGCGACGGTACTGTATGTCCTTGAACGCTTCCTCGAACGTGACATCCCCAAAGGAGAGCAGGGACTGATGCTGAGCTTTGGCCCCGGGTTTTCCGCGCAGCGGGTATTGCTGGAGTGGTAGGAGGAGTGTCGGTTGCTTATCTTTTTTTACTAAACCCAAATTGGATCACCTTATTTTTATACGCTCACTTACAAATAAAAGCACCAATGAAAAACTGGGCGATCATATTAGGAGGTTCTTCAGGTCTGGGGCTGGCGACAGCCAAAGAACTGGCCCACTTGGGTTGGAACCTGGCCATCGTTCACCGCGATCGCAAATCGGTAATGAGAGAGGTAGACGCTCATTTCGCAGAGATCGCCGCGATGGGTGTGAGCTTGAGGACCTTTAACGTAGACGCCATGAAGCCGGAAAAGCGGCAAGCTGTCTTTGACGAACTAAAGACGATTTTGCCCGCAGAAGGGAACATCGGTGTACTGGTGCACAGCATCGCCAAGGGTAACCTCAAACCGATGCTTTCGGAAGATGGTCCACGCTTGCAACAGGATGATTTCCAGTTGACCATCGAAGCGATGGCCATCAGTCTGTACGAATGGGTGCAAGCCCTCTACGAGTCGAAATTGTTTGGCAAGGATACCCGCATCATCAGTTTCACCAGCGAGGGTAATCGCAAAGCCTGGCAAAACTACGCCGCCGTATCGGCAGCAAAGGCGGCACTGGAGGCCATCACGAGGAATATCGCGCTGGAGTTTGCGCCTTATGGCTTTCGGGCCAATTGTGTACAAGCTGGCACTACTGATACCGCCTCGTTGCGGATGATCCCCGGCAGCGAACAGCTCAAAGCTCACAGCCTGCAACGCAACCCTTTCGGTCGGCTCACCCAGCCCGAAGATGTAGCGCGTGTCGTAGGGCTTTTAGTACAACCCGAGGCCGCCTGGATCAATGGTGCCGTCATCCCGGTAGATGGCGGAGAACATATAAGGTAATGGACAAGCAAACGATCCTAAAATTATTGCCGTATTCGGAGCCCTTCCTCTTTGTGGATACGCTGGAAGTGGTGACCGATGACGAGGTGGTGGGGTACTACACCTACCCCGAAGATGCGTTTTTCTACCGGGGGCATTTCAAAGATCATCCCGTCACGCCGGGCGTCATCCTCACCGAGACGATGGCGCAGATCGGATTGGTATGTATGGGCATCTACCTGCTACGCGACAAAATAGCCGAAGGGCTGGAACCCGGCCTTGCCTTTTCCTCCCAAGAGGTCGATTATTACAAGGCCGTTTATCCCGGAGAAAAGGTGAAAGTGCAGGCGACGAAAGAATATTTCCGATTCGGCAAATTGAAATGTAAGGTTGAAATGCACAATGCCGCAGGGGAGTTGGTTTGTAAGGGGGTATTGGCGGGGATGGGGAGGGTGTAAGGGTTTTGGTGGTTGATGGTTGATGGTTTTTGACCATCTTTTGTGTAAACCTATTTCAGGACAAGACATTCCAACCCTTACACCTTTTCAGGTGCGGAGTGCGGTTTAAAATTCCGACTTCCCACTTCCGACTTCCGACTTTGAGCAGTTGATGGTTGGATTGGTGGTTTTTAGGACAAAACTGGTTCAGCCAGATAATCTTTTTGAGCATACTACAAATTATAGTCTTCCAACCCAGAATTTGGCTGGGCGACAATGCTCGTAATTAACACTGTGCCCAGCCTCAATTTCTTAACCATTGAAAAATCACCCCACTCCAATCGGACTAAAAACGGCCCAGAGGATTAAAACCAAGATTACCAAAACAAGGGTCAATACTACGTCAGTCGTCCATTTGAAAGTAGAAGTCTTGGTATCTCTTTGAAAAGTTACCAATTCTAAAGATGCTTCGGTTTGAGGAATACTCATTTTGCTTACGATCATTAAAACAGCAGCGCAGAAAAGGAATAAAAACAAAGCAAAATGTAAGAAATTGATTCCCAGAAAATAACCTAAAATACTATCCTCTGCAACGAGGATACTTTTATTATTCGACATAAACTCCATGACCAATCTGAAAATACCAATAACAAATCCTGTCCACAACGTAACAATTGCACCACGAGCGTTTATCCACTTAAAAAATAAACCAAGCAGAAAAACGGCGGCAATCGGTGGAGAAATATAAGCTTGGATACTTTGGAGGTAATGAAAAATCCCTCCGCCCATGAGAGCATTCATAAAGGGAATCCAACCTAAACTTGCAACGACTAAAACAATGGTTGCAATCCTCCCAAAGCGAACTAAGTCTTTTTCAGATGCATCAGGTTGGTGTTTTTGATAAAAATCAATCGTTAATAAAGTGGAACTGGAATTGAATGCAGAAGAGAGAGAACTCATCAAAGCTGCCAATAACCCAGCTATTGCCAAGCCTTTCAAACCGCTTGGCAAAAATTGAGTGATTAAGGCAGGTAAAGCTTGGTCTGCATTATCCATCGAATAACTAATCATCCCCTTTTGCAGCAAAGCATAAGCAATCACTCCCGGAATAAAGAAGAGAAAGACCGGTAATAATTTCAAATAACCGGCAAACAAAGCCCCCTTACGAGCACTGCTGACATCTTTGGCCGATAACGCCCG
The DNA here is from genome assembly GCF_040784935.1 of Lewinella sp. LCG006. Taxonomy (GTDB): domain Bacteria; phylum Bacteroidota; class Bacteroidia; order Chitinophagales; family Saprospiraceae; genus Lewinella. The sequence continues at coordinate 364,670 of NZ_CP160680.1, forward strand.
TTGTACGATGTACTGGTCTGTACACCAATACCAAACCCCTAAAATCGGAGCACCAAACAACATACCCGTCCACGGATACTCTGTATCTTCCATCGGTCGCCATAAATTAAAAAAACGATCAACGGAAGGGTTGCCTTCCGTTTGTGCGGCCAACGCAATAGTGTTGATCATTTCGTCCCAACCGCCCAACTGGTACAAACCAAAAATTGAAATTACAGCTGTTCCCAGTATTAAAATAAATGCTTGAACCATATCCGTATAAATCACCGCTTTTAGTCCACCAAGCACGGTATAAAAACCTGTTGCGACAACCGTGATAATCGCGCCAGTCCAAAAAGGGATTCCCAAAACTTCAAAAACCAAGGCCCCAGCAAATATGATCAGCGATATCTTGGTAATAATGTATGCCAAAACAGAAACGACCGATAAATAAGTGCGGCAAGCTCTCGAATACCGTTTCTCCAAAAATTCAGGCATGGTGTAAACCCCCGTCCGTAAATAAAAAGGAACGAATACCCAACCAAATAATATCAAAACCAAGGAAGCTAATATTTCGAAATTAGCCATCGGCATATTGGCTCTTGCACCAGCACCCGACACTCCTAAAATGATTTCTGAACCAATATTGGAGGCAAAAAGCGATGCACCAATGACTACCCAACCTTGATTTTTACCTGCCAAAAAGTAATCAACAGATGAAAAAGTCTCATCCCCTTTTTTTTCAGAAGCCCATTTGGCTATCCAAAGAATAAATCCAAAATAAATGGCAATGATTGAGAAATCTAAAAATTGCATGTTAGTTGATTTTCGTTTTGTTTTAAACACCAAAAGTGAGACTCCAAAAAATGGAGTCTCACTTTTCCGGAAATTAGAGGTTAGCTTTCTTTGACTAAAGACAAGTTTACCATTTTTTCAAGCCCAGTAATTTCTCTCCTAAATCGGATAATTCAGCTCTTTCGTATTTTGTTTGCTCCCAATTCCGAGGATCTCCAGGGAAGGCATAACCTTCAGGGGCGATGCGATTTTTCCAAGAATTAACGCGCCATTCTTTCAGCGCTTCATTATCTTCTTGAGCAGGCATCATGGAGATGTATTGCGCAATTCTCACTTTATCCTCCGAATGATTGGGACGAATACCGTGGGGTTCGGAGCTGTTAAAAATCAACAAGTCACCTGCTTCCAGCGGCACTTTCACAATTTTGTCTTCCAAGCCAGTCGTATCTGGTTTGAAATGATTTCTATCTTCAGGCTGTGTTAATTTCCAAGCATCATAATTTCTAAACAACCAAGGAATACATTGAAAACCGCCCATATTTTCATCCGTTTGGTCGGCTAATGCTAGTACCCCTTGTACATTTTGGGGTTTAGTATCAGGATCGTAATCCCAATGGATGAATCCTTTGTATTCATACCCCGGACGCATGGGAAAGTTAAGATTGGCTCGGTCTATCGTTACCCATAATTTCTCCGTTCCCCAAATATCTACGAATGCCTCATACACTTTTTTTGTTTGGCGGTTATTCCAAAGGTGTTGGTTATTATAGACTTCCACCATGCCCGTCCCTGCCAATTCTTTCATCTTCATTTCGGCACGAGGGGCTGTGTACCAAGTGTTTTTATCATTTGGATCCTTGCCTTCAAATTCCCAAAGAAAGGCAGCCGTCGCTTCTGCTTGTTCACGAGGAACAGCATTTTTGATAACCACGTAACCCTGTTCTAGCCAAAAACTCCATTGGTCCTTCGTTAGTACCTTTAGCGTATCTTCCGTAGCCGCTGTTCTCAGTTGTACATTGCTACTTTTGGCAGTAGAAGGATTGCCGGGAATATCCTTGTGTTGATTGTCGGGAACCATTGTGGTGGACATCGTTGGATTGGTGTTTTTCATAACAGCCGAATTTTTGGTTGAATAATTTACCCAAACCACTTCGTGCCGGGTATAACACAAAGCTGAGCATTTTCTTTATTGGGAATTTTACGACATTTAGCAAAAAGTTGTACAATATTGATTAATTTTAGTTTTTGACCATGCTAATATTCAAATATTGTGAAAGAATATGAAAATTCAGCTCGAAACCATCACCAGTCAGGATAAATCATTTAGTATGATGTTCAATCCACGCCTGAGTGATTTATGTTACTGGCACTTCCATCCTGAGTATGAATTGGTCTATATTGAAGCAGCCACAGGTACTCGACATGTAGGAGATCACATATCTACTTATGAACAGAATGATTTGGTTTTGATTGGCTCAAATATCCCTCATTTAAACTTCGATTACGGCGTCAAGACGGAATATAGAAAAGTAGTAATTCACTTTAAAAAAGATTTTATTGAGACTCATGTTAATCGGGTACCCGAGTTATCTCCCTTTACTCAATTATTTAACAAGTCCAAATATGGTCTGGCATTTAGAGGAGGAATTAAAAAACAAATCGGGGAAAAACTATTTCACTTTGAACAGTTAAATGCCTTTCAGCAGTATATTCAAATGCTAGAGGTGTTAGACCTGCTTGCAAATGCTCCTGATGCTGAATTATTACATACACAACCTTACAGTAATAAATTTAGTGAAAGAGAGCAAGGCAGGTTAAGAAATATCTATGCCTTTGTCGATAAAAATTATCATAAAAAAATAGCGTTATCAGAAGTAGCAGCAATCAGTAACATGTCTAAAGAGGCTTTTTGCCGATACTTTAAGAAAGTAAGTAATTATACCTTTATTGAGTTTTTAAACCGCTATCGTATAAGTCAATCGAAGCGTCTTTTAATGTCTGGAAAGAGTGTTAGTGATGCCTGTTATCAAACAGGATTTGAAAGCTTGTCTTATTTTAATCGTACGTTTAAAAAAGTGACGAATGAAAATCCTCGCTATTTCAGAAAAAGGTATTTATAGTTAATTGCGGCAACAAAAATTATGAAAGAAAGAGTCGTCATCACGGGAGTAGGCGTAGCGGCACCCAATGGTGTGGGTAAAGCAGCATTTACGACAGCCATTCGGGCGGGGCAATCCGGGATTCGTTATTACGAGACGCTCCAGGAAATGAATTTCTCGTGTTGTATTGGGGGAGCGCCAGAGATAAGTGAAGAGCTAAAGTTGCAGTATTTTTCGCCTTTGATGTTGCGCAATTTCCTCAGCTCCGGGATCCTCTACGGTTGTATAGCGGGCATGGATGCCTGGGCCGATGCTGGTTTGGAGGTAAACGAAGAAGTACCCGATTGGGACAGCGGCATTGTCATGGGCATTGGCAGCTCCGGGGTAGAAAAAATGCGCGAGGCCGCTTACCTGCTCGACAGTGGAAAAGTAAAACGATTGGGTAGCACCTCCGTTCCCCAGATCATGGCCAGTGGTGTGAGTGCCTACCTGGGGGGAATGCTGGGTTTGGGCAACCAAGTGACCACCAACTCCTCGGCCTGCACCACCGGAACAGAGTCGATTTTGATGGCTTACGAACGGGTAGCGAACGGCCACGCCAAACGGATGCTGGCCGGAAGCACCAGCGACAGCGGCCCCTACATCTGGGGAGGCTTTGACGCAATGAAAGTGATGAACTTCCGCAGCAATGATATCCCCCAGGCCGCCTCTCGCCCAATGAGTGCCTCCGCAGCAGGTTTTGTGCCGGGCAGTGGTGCCGGGGCCTTGGTGCTGGAAACCTTGAGTAGCGCCCAAGCCCGCGGAGCAACCATCTACGCTGAAGTACTAGGTGGTGCGATCAATGCTGGCGGCCAAAGACAGGGTGGCACCATGACGGCACCCAACTCGAGGGCAGTACAACGTTGCATCAAAGACGCTTTACGCAATAGCGGCGTCGACGCCAACGAAGTAGACCTCATCAACGGCCACCTTACCGCTACCATCAAAGACCCCGAAGAAATACAAAACTGGGCAGCAGCCTTGGGTAGAAAGGGAGCAGACTTTCCGTATATTCATTCCCTCAAAGCTATGATTGGACACTGTATCAGTGCTGCCGGAAGCATTGAAAGTGTAGCCGCCGTGCTGGGTTTACACCATAATTTTGTGTTTCCTTCCATCAATTGTGAAGACATTCATCCAGAAATTTTGGAAATCATACCTAGCGAAAAAATTGTCCGCGAACAGCGAGAAGATATTCCCGTAAACATCATTGCGAAAGCAGGGTTTGGATTCGGTGATGTCAACGCCTGTTTACTATTAAAAAAATACCGTCTCTAACCATTTGTATGGTCAGAGAACCAATAAAAAAGAATGAATAAAACAGAAAGAATTGCCACTATCAAACGCATCGTAGCACCCTACGTACAGGAAAAAGCAGCCCTGGAAAACCTCAATGAAGACACCGATTTTATCAAAGATCTAAAAATCAACTCCGCCCACCTCGTAGACATCATCCTCGACGTAGAAGATGAATTCGACATTGAGATCGAAGACGAAGCCATGGAGCAAATGCTCACGGTAGGCGCTGCTTTGGCGATTATTGAAGACAAGGTCAAGTGATCGGGAACGACATTGTGGACCTTAGACAAGCCCGGCAGGAGAGCAACTGGCGGCGGCCGCGCTATCTAGCTAAAATCTTCACGCCGGAAGAACAGCAATTGATTGCCGATGCCCACAGACCAACGGCCATGGTGTGGTTGCTATGGAGTTGTAAAGAAGCCGCTTACAAACGATGGGCCAGTGAGCACCAGCAACGCAGCTTTTTTCCCAACAAAATTGAAGTGCAAGGTTTCCAGCAAGTTCAAGAAACGGGCTTACACCACGCAGCAGCTGATGGAGAAAGTAGTCATCTTCCTTATACCAGCAGCGTACAAATCATGGGACATTGCTACACCGTACACACCTTCTTGAAGGGCGACCTCATCCACAGTTGGACATTGCCCGAAGAAAAAAAGCTCCTCCTCCGTAAAGTTGACGCGCTTCCTTGCTCCACTTTATCGGAGGCAACGAGATCTCTTGTGTACAAGCACCTTGAACAATGCTTTCAATGGTCGCCAGCAGACCTAAGCATTCAAAAAAATGAACAAGGACGGCCCTTCGTTTATTATCAAAACAAGCAATCCCCCTTGTCTTTATCACTGGCACATCACGGGCGCTATGGAGGTTTTGTGCTAGCGGGAAGTGAGCATTTTCTTTAAGCGTATATTTAATCATCTCTTAATGGTTCCTACAAATATATTCCAGCGCAGCCTCCTTTCCATCATCCGATTTCGGTGGTTTATTGCGGCTTTATTGTTGCTCTTAACCATTGCAGGTGCCCTTTCTACCGCCGTCAATTTAAGGATCAATAACGCAATATCGATCTGGTTTTTAGAGGATAATGCGGACTATCAAGATTACTTGCAATTTCAGCAAGAACGAGGATCCGACGAAATCATCATCGCTATGCTTCCTGTGAAGGAAGCACTCAAGGATACTGCCATCCAGCTCCTGCAAGCATTGCACCAGCAGATCGATTCACTCCCTAACGTCACCGCTACTTTTAGTCTGGCCAATGCCCGTTACCCCGTTTATTCGAATAAAAAAATCTACTACCGCCCAGTCTACCAACCTGGCCGCACCCCCGAGCAAATAGATCAACTGCTGGCAGAGCTGCCCGCAATCAAGACACAGTTGTTGACCAGCAATGGCAAACACCTTTTCTTTTATGTCCAACTGAACCCTACTGACCAAATTGAAGGTCAACGCAATGAAATCGTTACGGGCATTGAAGACCTCATCTATGGTGTTGCTCCAAATGCCCGAATTTCGGGTCAGCCCATCCTTAATGAGGCTTTCAATGATACCATCTATAAGGAGAGTAATTTTTTCGCGGTCACTACCGTCATTGTCATCTTACTGCTGCTGATTTTCTTACTGCCTCATTGGCTCTACGTGCCCATTGCGCTAGTTGCCATTGTGGTTCCCATTAGCATCTTGATGGGAGCCATGACGGGGCTGGGATATTCCTTGAACCTGATTTCCATGTTGATTCCTACCATCCTCATGGTTTACAGTGTGGGAGACGCCGTGCACGTCATCAATATTTTTCACCAGCACGTAAAGGAACATCCCCAACAAGCACGGCAACAGCAAATTGTGGAAGCCTTGCAAAAGAGTCTAAAGCCCTGCTTCTTCACTACCCTCACCACTGTTATAGGTTACCTGGCCCTCTATTTTTCACCATTGCCCGCTTTTAAGATAATGGGCCTTTTCACCTTTGCGGGAATGCTACTGGCCTTTGTATTGGTCTACATCGTGACGGCCATCGGTTTTTATTGGCTTGGCAGCCTAAAACTCGAAGCCCGTGTTCGTAAGATCAATATCAGCGGTATGGTCCAACGCATCAATGGCTGGACTACTCACCGTGCGCCCCTCATTTTGGCCTTGGCGGGATTCGTTGCCATCGGAGGCATATTCGCTGCCTTTGAGCTGGAAGTCAACACCGACTCCCTGAACATGTTGGGCGATGGCAAAGCCAAAACGGACCTCCATGCGATCGAAGCTAAAATTGGTGGAAATGCCCGTTTCCAGATCAATATTCGCAAACGCGATGGTGAGACTTTGCTCAACCAGGAAGACCTGGAAAAACTAGCGGCTTTTCAGCAAAAAATAGACGAGCATCCCCTCCTCGCCACACCTATTTCTATTATCAACTTTAAGACCTTTCTGGAAAACCGCCGTTCTGCACTGGCCGTCTTCAACCCCGTCAACTTGCCCAACCTGCTGGAAGCACAGCCCGACAATGCCAACCCTTTCTTCTCTCTTTTTTCTGAAGATTTTTCGGAAGTAAGCATCGCCGCCAATGTTCGGGAAATCAAAACCAAACAACTGGAAGAACTCCTCGCTACTATTGACCACGACTTTGCTCAAGCTTTTGATCCAAACGATTATGAATTACAAGTGCATGGTTTTCTTGCCCTGTTTGCGCAGTTGAACCAGTTTATTTTACAAACCCAGTTCCGATCTTTCGGACTTGCTTTTCTGATGGCCTTCGTCATCCTGCTCTACTTTATTGGTGATTTAAAAACCACCCTCTTGGCTCTGATCCCCAATTTGCTCCCTATTTTTCTCACCATTATCGTGATGGCTTTATTTGGCATCGCTCTGGAAGCGGCTAATGCTATGCTGGCGCCCATCATGCTAGGTGTAGCGATGGACGATACGATCCATTTGATGAGTAAATACCGGGAACAACGATCAGCAGGCATCCCCGTGACAGGCGCCATAGATCACGCTTTGAATTATACTGGCGGAGCACTGTTTTCTACCACTATTGCCTTGGTTTGTGGCTTTCTCGTAGTGGGCATGAGTGGGGTAATTTCCGTGAGCACCTTTGGCCTGCTTTGTGCTTTTACCGTCCTGACCGCTTTAATTGCTGATATCATCGTTTTGCCTGCACTGCTGAAGAAAAGCGCATAAAATAAATCTCCTAATCTGCAATTTCTTTACAAAAGACCCAACCACCTGCGCTTGATCCACGTCTTGCCCAATAAAGTATCTTCGTATCATGACCAGAATAATCCTACTCCTACTATTATCCATCCAATTGCTTTCTTGTGAAAAAGAATCAGCAAACCCCAATCAAAACCCAGAAACCTTGATCTATTCCACGAGTTTTGAAGATCAGACGACCTTAGAGGAAGAAGGCTGGGAAGGGGTTTATACGCTGCTTGAAGATAGCCCAGCTAGCGGAGGCAGCTATTGCCTGGCCCTTGAGCCTCAATGGTTGCCCGGCCTTGGCGAAGCATTTTATGCGCCGACCCTATCTAACAACAGTAATTACCGGATAGATTTTTGGTTTAAAACCATCAACTGGGAAGGGACCTTCCTCATCAATAAGCGGCTTTCAGGTAGTGATGCAGAAGAAAACCTGCTCACCATTTCCTTAACGGAAGAAGATTGGACCTTCGCCTCTCATAGTTTTGTCCTTGAATTGGCGGAAAATGAAACGCTCGTTGTCTATTTTTCTGCTGGAGGCACCGAAGTGGTAAGCGGCAAAGTATTGGTAGATGAGCTTTCCATTTACCGGGAATAACAAAAACGGGCACCCCGTGATGGAGTGCCCGCGCAATTTAGGTAAGGGTTTCTCAAAGTTTAATTCTAACTATCCCCCTTCACGTAGAAAGGAATATTGACCGTAGCGGCATTGCCGTTGCCATCATAGATGTAAAGAAACATCCGGTATGGCCCCTTCTTTAGTGGTGCCCGAAACTGTAGGGTGCCATTTTCGTCCTTAACCGTTTTAAAAGCTATCGCTTCCGGTTTTGCTTCAGCATCTCCCCCCGAGCGGATGTCGGTACTCTCTGGCAACAACTCCCAACGGTATTCCAGTTTATCATTGTCTGGATCGTAAGCATCTATCTTGATGGTGCAGACATCTCCTTGCTGGGTGTAGACACTTTCTTCAACATGCTTACCATTCATGGTGAAGCTATTGATGTGAGGCGCACGATTCTTTGGCCATTCCCCTGTCCAGACGTATTCTAAGACATCCATCACCTCTGTTTCGGTGCCATCTTCCAAAAACACGCCGTACCAGGTACCTGTGGTTTCTTGCTTATGCCCCCAAAGAAAAACGTAGGAGCCAATGCACATTTCATCATCCTCAGCGATACCTTTTTCGTAGCGAAGCTGGTAGTAAGCTGCCTTCTGGCTGCTCGTCTGCTCAATGGGTGCTTCCCAGGCCGTTTTGGGTACTTCCCAGTGGCCATTGGGGCCCCACTCGGTAATCATGTAAGGGCCTTCCCAGCCAAACTGACGGAGTTCTTTACCTACGCCCAACAGGCCAGCATAAGTATTGACACCATAGATATCAATGCTGGGTGCTCGCTCTTTGATCAGCTGTACCTCTGCGACATCTAATCCGGCGGTAACGGTCATGGTAGGGTGATTGGGATCCAACTCGTGGATCATGCTTGCGAGATCCTCGATAGCGTTCCAGACTTTGAAATTGGAGTAAAACAAGTCATTTTCGTTACCGATTCCCCACATCAAGAGTGCGGGATGATCCTTGTAGGTTTTGACCACTTCCCGAAAACCTTCCAGTTGTGCTTTGACAGCTTTGGGGTCATCGTAATCAAAACCTTGCCGCTCTTGCCCTACCCACAAGCCCATCAATACGGTCATTCCTTTGCTGTGGGCCTCGTCTAAAATCTCTTGTGCGCCGTCAGGGCTCCAGGTACGCAAGGAGTTGGCACCGTAAGCTACTGCCTGATCCAGGTAATCTTTTCCACCTACACCATTTACATAGTAAGGCTCACCGCCACGCAGCAATTGCCACTTGCCATCTTGCTGTACCAGTTCAACTTTTATTGCCCCAGTCTGCTGGGCTTTAAGACTCATTCCCAAAATGAGTGCCGATCCTAGTAATAAATATTTCAACTGCCTCATGTCCTCTAGAAGGTTTATTTTCATAATCTTAAGAAATCTATCCAAAAATTAGGTAAAGCAAGACTAACAGCCAAGAAAATATGGAATTGATGTATTAATGATGTATATCAATTACCTTTGGATGTAGCCTTGATGTAGCTTTTACCTAAAATCCTGGCTAGGTAGTAACTACATTTGTTAAGAGCAGAAATTCATTATAATCAATTACCTGTGTATGGCATCTATTTACCGTGTACGACAACATCGAAGGGTTCCTGGGCGTGGCGGCACACTAGCATTACTAATGCTACTGAGCTGTTGTTTCGGATTTTCCCTTTTCGGTCAATATCAACCACCTGACCAAGCCATTGCTCGCTTGGCAACCCCTTCAGAAATAGCTATCTCCGCAGACACTTCCGGTCTGCTTTGGCTCGACCAAAGAGGAGGCACTCCGCTCGGTGACAAACTCAAGCAACAATCCCAAAAGCTAACCGTTTTTGGCTACTACCGTTTATTCCTTTATGGTAGAAACATGACCGAGGCCTACCCCAACCTGGCACCTTACGAGCGCGCTTACGGGGTGGGTGATGGCTATCGCGAACCCATGTTGTCGCTTAACCTGTTGGCTCGTCCCAACGGTAGATCGGCTTTTGGCACTGAACTCTTTTTCTTCACGCCTTACTTGGGTACAAACACACGGGCTACTGACAATGTTTTCACCGTCAACCTGGGGCTCAATTTTTACGGCAACTTCCGTACGGAGGTCGGAAAATTTGGCGTTCGTGCCGGCGGTATCCACTGGTACAACCTTAGTCCGTTTACTGTAGGTGTATACCAATTATTAGATCGGTTCTCCATTTTCGACCGTACCCCTTGGGAAGGCGTTACGAACCTGGACAAATACGAGAACTACTTCAAGTCGGGTTCGCCTAACCCCGGGGATTTGCGCTGGAACAACCAGGCATTTCAAGGACTCATCATTGATGGTAGAAGCCTTCCGGGCAACATGGGCTTTGACCTCTTCTGGGGAAAGACCCAACCCAATGGCGGGCTGGCCAATGCGGTTGTTGATCCCTACCTGACCATCCAAAACCCTGGACAAGCAGGTAATATTCCTACTTACCAAGGTTTTTCCGGTGACCGAAGGTCGCTGCCCAGCTACATCGCTGGTGGTAAAATCACCAAAACCTTCGGCCCCGACAGGAACATGCTCGGCATCAATACCATCTACAGCCATACTGCCTTAGATAGCATCACCAACGACAATATGAACTACCAAGTCCATACCCTGTCGGTCAATTGGAAGCTTGGAAAAATATATGTAGAAGGCGAACTCGGTGGTGGCAGCTTTGAGAGCCCCATCACAGAACGCAAATGGGGAGAAGCACTGATGCTGCGCTTTTTGATCCCCAAGGAAATTACAGTACTTCCTCTGGATATCCAGCTTTATCAAATCGGTAAAGATTTTTACAACCTTAATGGTGCGATCAATACCACTTCAAATCCGGCTATCCAGCAAAACTTTGTAACCAACGTGGTTGCCGGACAAGTTTCTACCGGAGGACTATTGACCCAGGTAGGACAGTTGGCCCACAATCGTCGGGGTATCAACTTGAATACTGAGGCCAACTACAAAGATTTCAAATTCAATTTCGGCTGGGGACTGGCAGGAGAAATGGAAGTACTTAATTCAGATATCTCCTTTGTACACCGGATCAATGGTCTGGCGCTTTCGCGGATTTACAATCCCTTCCCGGCCAATGCTACCTCAGCCACGGTCTTTGGGCCTTACAACCGTCAATTTTCTTTCTTCAGAGGCGTAGCAGAAGTTGTACGAACCACTGATCTTGATCCCGCTACAGCGGCTCCACTTACCAAGAAGTATTACAATTCCGTAGACCTGCAAGCAAAGTACAAGACCAAGCTTGACGAGAAAGCTTTCTATATTTTTTACCTGGGCAACCTCATGGCTGCCAAGTCGGAAGCTACGTTATGGCCTACCCTAGGTCAGGAAAGCTACCTCTATGTTCAATACCACGAACTGGATGTCTATTACGAATTGTTTCCAAAATTCCTACTGACCACCTATTTGGGGCTGGAACGTGCTCAGGGAGGGCGCTTCACCAACTGGGGAGAGAATGATCTTCCGCGCGATCAGACGGGTCTTGGCATTGGTGCCGGTTTTGACTGGACGCTTAACCCATCTACCGGTCTGTATTTTCGCTATCGCCACATGGACTTCGAGGACAAAAACTTTGAACTCGACCATTACAAAGGCCATGAAATCACTATTGAATTGAAAACCTTCTTTTAATCCACCAGTAATGAAAAAAAATCTACTATATCCTATTTTTTGCCTGCTTCTACTTTGCTGTTGGACGTCAGGACAAGCACAAGATGGTTCTTCGCTGCCCAACAGAGAAGATGCCGATGCTACTAAAAAGGTGCAGTTCAATGGCCTGGGCCGAACCATCCTCAACAATACGAGTATTGATGGTGCTATTCTGGATACAGATACCACCACTGCCCGCCGACTCTCTGATGGAGAGTTTCTGCTCGACGTAGCCATCAATGCCCAACCTAATGACAATACCGAAGTGCAAGGCATTCTACGCTTGCGCAATGAATTCGGAGGCTTCTTCGGCGCCGGCGTTACGGTTGAAGTACGTGAACTTTGGGCGCGCGGCCTCATCGCCAATACCGTCCGTTACCGGGTGGGGGATTTCGACCACGTCATGACACCTTACACTTTATTCCTGGCCGACGAAGAAGGAACTGTCAACGAGCCTGAAGTTTTCCGTCCCCAGAAAGAGGTCATAGAATACGAACAGTTTTACACTGATAACAACAGCCGCCGACTACAGGGTGCCAAGCTGGACTTTGGCCTGGCCTTCCCCGTTATTCTCCGCGACATGAAAGCCGAAGGCTTCGTGGCTCGGATTCGCCCCACCGATTTCTTTACGACTCCCAACCGTTTTGTGGGGGGTGGACAGTTGGACTTCAGTACCCGTAGCTTACAGGATTCTGTAGGTTTACAGGCAGATTTCGGGGTAAACCTTTCCAGTGTATGGGATGATCTGAAGACCGGCAACGCCACTTCCGGCATTACCAACCAGGTCTTCTCTGTCGATTTTGCAGTGCACGTTTTTGAGAACGAGCAAATCAATGTACAAGTGCTGGGTGAGGCTGGTAGCTCCAAGCTGGATCTGCGGGAAGAAGAAAAAACGACCTTTTCGGAAGATGATACCTTCCTGGAAGCAGGTGTAGCCCTAGACCTCAAAGCCAGTAAGCTTCGTCTTTCGGCGACTTACCTGGACGTAGGTCCTGACTTCTTCAGCATCGCTGCTCAAAGCAAGCGGGTGGCTTTTAACCGCAACAAGACGTTCTACAACCGTATCGGTAATGAACGCCGTCTGCGGATGCCTACCTTATTTGATTTGGGTCGTGATCGGGCGCTGTACAACTACCAATTGTCGGAAGACTTGATGGCCTATGACCCGCGCTACGCCAATGTTATGCCCTATGGCAAAGCTACGGCCAACCGTAATGGCCTTCAATTTGGTGCCGTTTATGGCGATGACAGCAGCTTGTTTGATGCTGAACTGGGAGTAGCACTTTTGAAAGAAATCCGAGGACAGGGCACCTTCGAGTTGAAAGATTTTCGCCAGATTCGTTTGGCGGCTAATGTGCACCTGAACAGAATTCTTGATTGGGACAAGACGACAAAAATCACGCTGGGCTTCCAGCAAGAACAAACAGACCGCGGGGGTGTTGAAGTAGAACAGGTAGACCTCAGCTCTACGCTCATTGAAGTAGGTCTGGAAGCAGAATTATTCAATCGTTTCGACCTGCTATTGGGTGCAAAAATGCTTTCTGCGGAAGGCCGGGATTACGTGCCCGCCATTGAAGCTTTCAATGACATCGAAGATTTCCCAGCGGCATTCGTAGCTGACGACCAGGAAACCATGCTCGGTGGAGGTATTCGCTACCGATTCAAGGAGGACGTCTACCTGACGGTACAGTACCAGCAATTTAGCTTGGAACGGGCGTTGAACCCTACGAATGACTATGACTTACGGCAAATTTTCGCGCAGTACGTCATGAAATTTTAATCCACAATAAGATTAAGAACATTATGAAAAATAGCATCATAACTTTTTTATTTATCAGCCTCGTCGTCACGGTATTTTCCACTTGTGACCATGATACCGACCAATTTGATGGGCCTAATCTGGTTGACCGATTTGGTGAATTTCAGTTGCTGGAGCCTTTAGCAATCAATCGTACTACTGTAGATTTCTCTGCGGGCGAAGATGTGCGGATGACGGCCAGGTTCAACAAAAGCGTCAACTTCACCATTCAGCTTACCGGTACCGAAAGTGGTGCGGTGAAATTGATTACGGGTTTTGATAATGCGCTGGATGAGACCAACGCCATATGGACGGGAGGTACTACCGAGCTGCCTTTCTTTCGGGAAGAGCTGGTAGAAGTGGAGTTGCTCATCCCGGAGGCTGGCCCACTGAATCAAACGGGTTCGGTAGAAATAGTCGGAACGAAAACCTACGAAGGAAGCCTCTTCACCGATTTTGAGACGCCTCCATTGGACAACATCTTTTTCGGCAACTTTGAGTTTGAACTCAACAACAATACCGGCCGACGTAATGACGGGCTGGCTGCCGAAGGCAACTGGTACTACAATTTTGAAGGTACGGACAATGTCGTTCCCAACTTCTTTGCGGGTTTGATCGACATCAAGTCTACGATCACCGGCAATACGTATGCGCCAATCCCTACAACCGTACCCGAGGAGCTTTATTTCAATACTTTCATCTACGCCGATGGTGGTCCTCACGGTATTGCTGTGATCCAATTTGTTTATGACTCCAACAATACGGGTGCTTTTGAAGACGGGCAAGATGCCACCTTCCAAATTGCTGGTGACTACCCGCTCAACTGGGTGGGTTGGCGCCAATTCAGTCATACCATGGCGGAGGTAGGAATGACGGAAGAACAGGTAAGCAAAATCGTAGCCATCCGAGTGCTATTGATTTCGGATATGAATAGCCAGCCTAATCCACCCTTACAGGTAGATTTCGGTATCGACTACCTCACCTTTACTGCTGGCAAACCGCTTGAATTATAAGGGACGGAGAAAAAATAAATCTATTTTCTTTTGATTTTGCTTTTTGCGCTAAGACTAGGAATACTTGGACTAGGCGTGTGCAAAAAGGTAAATCTTCAGAAAAAGAAAATAGGTTTATTTCCGTCAAACTACTAAACCAGAAACCGAGAAGTTATGAAGGAAGAGAAGCGATATTCAAGTGAGCAATTCCCGATAGTGAATACCCTCTACAGTTGGGGGTACCTCATGACACTGGCCCTGTGCCTGGTGATGTCGGCCTGTGGTATTCAATTTCAGGAAAACTCCCTTTACAGTGGAGTTGAACCTGCTGAGGCCGTTGTTCGCCCAAAGAGCATCAGTATGGCCGTAGAGCCCATTATTTTCGATGAGGATGCCACCAATTTTTGGTTACCTACGGATATTGACTGCACCACTGGCGGTATCGAAAGTAAAGTAAAGCACTCCGGTAACAATGCTTTACTTATTGAATGGGAACGCGACCCTAAGATCTGCGAGTGGGCAGGTTTTGGTATCGGCTGGGATGACTGGGCAGGAAAAGACCTTTCGGAGGTTTTTGACTATGCGGCCATTCAGATGTACGTACGCACCACCAAAGGCAAGATGTTCGGCTTACCTGCCGTACTGACCCTGGAAGACTACAGTGGCAACATGGCTTGGTCGTACGTAGGAAGTAGCTACTTTGAACGCTATTACCTCGATGAAGAATGGCAAAAAGTAGAAGTGCCCCTCAATACCTTCGATTTGAACGAAGACGGTTTGGACATTACCAATGTCAAACAGTTGATGTTTGAATTGCAAGCTGCTGGAAGCATCTACCTGGATGATATTAAGCTGGTTTACTACGAACAAAAACCAAAGGAAATCTGGCTCCCAGATGCCCCTACTACACCGACTGTCAACTATCCAGTACAGCTATTTGGAGATGAATTCATCAATGGCCATGGCTGGGGATTGTTGAAAGACCATTGCCAGGATATTCAGCTGACCAGCACTGCTCCTAGCCAGGGTCAGAAAGCGATTCATGCTACCTGGGACACTAGCAAAGACGATTGTTACCAAGTCACGATGGGCGTCAGCTGGACCAATTGGTTCCCGGTAGACATCAGTGGACTAAAGGATAACTTGGTCATTAGCCTGGACATCAAAGGGAGTGCCGATTTGCTCACCAAGCAAGCCATACGCTTTGGTTTTGAAGACTACGAACGCCAAACATCCTTCTTGGTAATCGACAACAGTATGTTGGATGGCGGAACACTCTCCCCCAACCAATGGCAACAATTACAAATTCCACTATCTGCTTTCCCTGCTGGAGCAAACTTGAAAGACATCAAACAATTCCTCATTCGGATGGATAAAGCCGGGGAAGTGTATTTAGATAATATCCGTCTGGAAATGACGAATAGTTAAGTGCCTGTCCTTTAAACCAGGGCATCGCCTCCATGCGATAGCCTTTCAAAAAGTGCTAAAACAATAGTAAACTTTCACAGATTTTGGCACCACGTATAAAGCCTCCGGATACCTTTTGGTAGTCGGAGGCTTTTTTTGGAGGTTGCTTTTCAGCACGCCGATAGCTCTCTCTTTCAGGGAATGGGCTTTGGTTTAGGAGTATTAGCGGGTGGTGGTGATGGAAATTCTTAGCTAACCTTTATACTTCTCAATATCCAGATATTCCAGCTTTAAATACTCTCCTCGAAGATGGTCGAAGTCTTTATCGGTAGTCAGTAATGTCAGGTCATAAACACTTGCTGTAGCCGCAATCCATAAATCATTTTTGCCCATGTTTCGAGCAGAAAAATTCCCCCTCTCTCTTTTTAGTTTTCCTTGGCTATATGCATCGATATCACCATATCTGGTGATGATCTCTTTAGTATTAATACTCACTTTTGCCAATCGAGATACAACTTCTTCAATCTTTCTTTTTCTTTTATCTCCTATTCCTAATTTCTTAATGAAAGCATCAATCTCTCCTAGCGTAACAACTGATATTGCAAGGCTATTTTTCTCGTCAAATAACTTATAATCATCTTCAATCTTCTTAGCTATCCTTGATTCACGACTATAAATAATGACAAGGTTGGTATCAAGTAGGTAATCCATGAAGTTATGGGTGCGAGGCTTTTATTAATCTAGTTCTGCTAATAATTCTTCTAGTGAATGTTCCCATTCAATCTCATCAGCTAATTCTCTGAATTCATTGTAGCTGATCGGCTTATAATTTTGCTCTGCTAATATTTCTTTATAAGATACCCCTTCCCTTATTTCTATGATCGCATCTTTTATATCATGCTTGGTATTCACTTTAGCCCTTTCCTTCTCTAAAGCATGATAAATACGTTCTAACTCACCAGCATCGTCAATACTCGTAATGATATTGATGATGTTCATCTTTATGTCATTGGTATTAACAGTCATTGCAATTATTATTTTACTGAATAGCTGACATTTATCACGTCTACTCTTACGCCTTCAGTCTGAGACTAGACACATAAAGATAAACATTCTTACAATCATGTAAGTTCCTTTCTGGATTATTATTATTAGGGGGCTAAACCAGTCGGAGGCTTTTTTTGTAGGAGGTCATTTTCAATGATACCGTTTATAGTGATTATTCCCCCCTGTCTCCTTTCCTCAGAATTTTCACAATACGGCTATAGATGATCTCTGATAAATTCCACTCATATCCCTGAAAGTCGGTGGTATTGATAAACTGCACGACCACTGCATCGATGTCTTGGTGGTATTCGGCGAGGCTCTGATAGCCAGGCACCAGGCCTCCGTGCTTGTACTCGTAAATGGAGGAGTAGATCTCTTGTTCGCCTGCCTTAAATACGGTGCCATCGTTTAAAGCCCGGATAAAGATGCCCACGTCCTCAGCGGTAGCTAACATGCCGTTTTCGTTCGTTTTAAAGTCGGTATCAATGCCAACGTAGTAGCCACTCATGACATCGTCCATGTTCACTTCGCTGAGCGAAAAAAAGGTGTTGTTCAGACCTAGTGGTACCAATATCTCCTCCTTGATGTATTGATGATGGCTGTAACCGAGTAACTTATCCATTAGCTTACGGAGCAACAAATAATTGGTATTCGAATATTCATAACCTTTATCCGGTTCAAAACTAGCCGGTAAATCAAGAGCAAACTCAAGGGCTTTCTTCCCATTTTCCTGTTCGTTTTCCCAATAAGTGGGGTTATTGGTAAAATTTGGAATCCCACTCCGGTGTTGCACCATCAACCTCAGGGTTATGTCTTCCGCATTTTCAATCCTGCCCACCAGTTCGGGGAAGTAATCAGCGAGCGTTTCGTCTAAAGACAGGCGTTTAGCATAGGCCAATTTAGTGATAGCAACAGCCGTATACAACTTGCTGATACTGGCAATTTTGAATAAGGATTTGGGGTCGGCAGGTATTTTATTTTCCCGGTCTTTCCAGCCACCTGCGTAAAATGCGGGCGGTTTTCCTCCTTGGTCTACATAAACAATCATGCCATCAAATCCATGCCCGATAGCTTGATTGACTTGCTCCTGCACCGTTGCTGGCAGGGGTAATATCCAAGCTTTCACCAAAATCCATGGCACAAAGAACATGGAGGTAATAGTGCCTACCAGCAGTAGTATCCTGATTATTTGTGTTCTTTGTTGCTTTGTCATTGCATAGGTGTTTTTCAGATGCTCCTATAGTTCAAAACCGTAGGTGTTCTTGAGTGGTTCAAAAACACCTACGTAGTGAAAAATCCTACTCCACTGTCACCTCCATGGCCGTTACCATCGCCACATTGAAGAAGCCCAAAGCCTTCGGTGCATCCGCTTCCAGACCAACTACATTGCTAGGAGAATTGGCAACCGGGAGGGCGAAGATGCTATTGTCACCATTGGTCATCTGCTCTTGGGCAATACCCAGAAAACGGAAAGCCGGAATGGTGATCGCGTGAATTTCTACCCGAATATGATCACCTACAGCGTAAGGGGGTACGGTGTCATCATCCTCTGTATCGGCATCAGGAATACGGTTGATGGTTTCGCGGATAGGAGGAATGAAGACGATGGCATCGGTGCCCGATCCTAGGTCGAAAGTACCGTCAGCGGAGAGGTTCATCTCACTGGGTTTGTTTAAGAACACCCCGTTTTTGTAGGTCTTGATCCAATAGGTGTTGCCTTCACCGGGAAGGTCTCGAGCGTAAAACTGAGCATAGATGCCGGCAGGGCTACCAAGCTCCTCCTCGCGAAATTCGTAAACAATAGAATCGACGGGGGGAGCAGGATTGAGCAAGGATACGGCCTCGTAGTTCCAATTTTGGTAACCTACACTGAGCGTAAACGCATCGCCCACATCGCCGATGTTCTCACCGGGTTGGGGCGTCCACTCGTAGGCACCATTACCTTGGTGGGTGAAGGTCATTTGGGTGCCCTTGGTATCATTGAACAGGGTGACCGTAGCATCGGTTACTGCGGGGGGTGCAGCTGCCTGAAAATAGTCTTGCGTAAGCGACAGATACACCGTCTGCGTGGTATCCATCTGGTTGAGCCAAGCATCGACGACGAATTCAGACTTCTCGAAATTGGCGTCAATATCAACCACATCCTCACAGCTGAAGCTGGCCAGTAGCAATAAAAACGCGGGAATATATAGGAGCTTGTTCATGGTTCTTAGAATTTGAAGTTGTAAGCGATAGAAGGAATGAAATTGCCGACCACAGAAAAACGTACGGCTTCGGTGGTAGCGGGCTGCCCTACAGGAATTCGGTCGGAAGCCTGCTGGAAATAGATGGAAAAAGGATTGCGACGATTGTACACATTGTACACCGAGAAGACCCAACTGCTCTGCCAGCGGCGTTCTTCATTGCGCTTGCCTTCGAGGGTAGCAGAAAGATCTAGACGGTGGTAAGAAGGAATGCGAACATTGTTGCGGCTGCCGTCGGTAACGTGCGGAATGGTATAACCTGCTACCGTATAGCGAGAGGTGGGGAACGTAGCGGGTGTACCTGTATTGTAAACAAATACAGCACTGACAGACAAGCGCTTACTGAGTTCGTAAAAGGTGGTAAGGCTGAAGTTGTGGGTTTGGTCGAAACGATTGGGGTACCATTCGTCGTTGTTGATGCCTTCGACGAGGCGTTCACTGCGGCCAAGGGTATAGCTGGCCCAACCGGTGAATTTACCTTTGTTTTTTTGTATCAATACTTCCATCCCGTAAGCGCGGCCGTCGCCTTCGAGGATCTGGCCTTCCACGAACTCGTTGAGCACCAGGTCGGCACCGTCGATATAGTCGATCTGGTGGTCCATGTTTTTGTAGTAAAACTCAATGGAGGTTTCGTAGGTATTGTCCTTAAAGTTTTGGAAGTAGCCAATGGCGAACTGATCCGACATCTGGGGCTGTACATTATTGGTACTAGGCAACCAAATATCTACCGGTGTAGAGGCGACGGTATTGGACAATAGGTGGATGTACTGTGCGGTGCGGTTGTAGCTGGCCTTGATGGAGTTGTCGGGACTGAGCTGGTATTTGATGGCCGCGCGGGGTTCGAAGTTATTGAAATCCTGGATCAACTCTCCTTTACTGTAGGATTCGATACCGATGAGTGGGCGCCCTTCATTAGGAGTTGGCGCATCGCCGAAAGTATAAGCATTGCCTTTGCCCATAAGGCCAAAATAAGACCAGCGCACACCGTAGTTGAGTTGCCAACGCTCACCGAGGGTTTGCTCATTTTCTACGTAGACCCCCCCTTCCAGTGCAAAACGCTCGTCGAGACTGATATCCTGGGTTTCGCCATCCGAGGAAATAAAGGCGTTGGCCGGTTCAAAACGATAGTTGATGGCCTCGCCGCCGAAGCGTAGGATATTGTTGGGGGTGATGTAGTAAGTAAAGCGAGGCTTGATGCTGGTATTGACAATTTTTGCTGTCCAATCGAAAGCATTTTCGGCGGTATTGCCGAAATCGATGCTGTATTCGTAATTACTGTAGTAAAGTGTGGTATTGGCAAAAAGCTTGTTGCTGAAGATATGGTTCCAGCGTAGTGAGGTCGTTTGGTTACCCCAATTGAAACCTGCCGCGTCGCCAAAACCAAAGTTATCGCGACCGAAGTAGCCAGAAAGGAAAAACTGGTTGTTGTCGTTGAGCTTGTAATTGGTTTTGAGGGTGAGGTCGTAGAAATTTAGCGTGGTCTCACCCAGGTCATCATTCAGAAAAGGCTTGGCCAGCACATCGATGTAAGAACGGCGTGCCGCTACGATGAAAGAAGCCTTGTCTTTTACGATTGGAGCCTCTACTGCCAAGCGGCTGAAGATGAAGCCCACCCCGCCATTGACGGCCAGCTTCTTGCTATTCCCTTCTTTCATCCGAACATCCAGGATAGAGGAAAGGCGACCGCCGTAACGAGCAGGAATCCCTCCCTTAAACAGCTCTACATCTTTGACGGCATCGGGGTTGAAGACCGAGAAAAAGCCAAAAAGGTGGGCAGAGTTGTAAACCGGAGCCTCGTCCAGTAGTACCAAGTTTTGGTCGATGCTACCACCGCGGACGTTGAAACCAGTAGCGCCCTCCCCTACCGTACTTACGCCAGGTAAGAGCTGGATACTCCGCAATACTTCGACCTCGCCCAGGAGGGCAGGAAGCTTTTTGAGCGTCTCCATGTTCATGGAATTGGTGCTCATTTGCAGGTCGGAAACGTTACGATTGGCAGCTTCTGAGGTGACGACCACTTCTTCTAGTTGCTGGGCACTACCTCCCAGTTCCAGCGAAAGCGTTGTGTTTTTGTTGAGCTCAATGGTTTCTTTGATGGTTTCGAAACCTACGTAGCTGTACTCCACCTCATAAGTTGCCGCTGGCAAAGTGAGAGAATAAAAGCCATATTCGTTAGAGGTAACGCCCTGCTGCAAGGCGGGTACATAAACAGTAGCTCCGATGAGCGTTTCGCCCGTTTCGCCATCGCTGATATAGCCGCTGAGGGAAAATTTTTCTTGCGCTTGCAAGGATAGGGTGCTCAAAGCCAGTGCCAATAGCAGCAGGCTAAGCTGAGTTAAGGTTGTTTTCATCGTTTTTTTGGAGATCGAGGTTAAAAACTATCCCGACTGAATTACTTTGAGATTGCTCAAGGTAGTTGAGCCGCGATGTACAGATAATAGCATTCAGGCAGCAAAGGTTGAAAGAAGCTCACGCTTAATTTCAGCTTTTCTACCAGTAGCCTGATCTACACAACCAACTGATGGTGCGAGTCGATGATCTCCACTACGAGAAGTGAGATTTTTTCCAATTATGTGATAAAAATGTCGAACTACAAGAAGGGAATGCCCGCTTACCCGGTCACCTTTTACTTTGATGGTTAAACCTTGTAAGTTTGAGAAAGAGTCGTGGAGTTATTCCACGAAAGGCATTATTTCTTAGGGGAGATAATATTATTTGGGAGGGGACCAAGTGTCCCCTCTTCTTTTTTGGGTCATAAATACCTGGTGATCTAGCACCCGTCTAGTAAAAACCAGATTAGCAAAAATATCAAGACGGTACTGAAACAACCACCGCCTAATTTTTTAGCACCGTAGCCAGCTATGAGTGCTTTTAGTAGATCTCTCATATTACTGTTATTTGCGGTACATCAAATAACCAGCGACCAAACTTATCCCGCCCAAGACGAGATAAAGAATAGCGGTGGTTTGTCCTGATTCGTCGCTAGCATTGATGTCTAGGCCAAGAAACGAGACCGATGCCGTAGATTCCTGAAACGTGTTGATACCAAAAAGGGCAAGGGCAATACCTGCTACCATGAGCGCGATGGGAAATAACTTTTTCATAGTTTAGTATGGTTGGTTTATTGCTGAAACTTGCACTTTTCAGGGATTGTTCGGTCAGCAAAAAATAACCTAGGGTAAAATTGTGAATTGGGGTGGGCAGGGTGAATTCGTGAATTCCCCCTAAGTGGTTCAAAATCGTCATGTTTAGCGGCGATCCTCTACCCGGGATAGTTTCCCGCCCTCACTGCCAGGAATACTGCCATAAGTCTGTAGGCTTATTTTCATCGACAAACCAATGGTATTTTTGATTTTTTGCGAAAGCGCTACCGCAAAATCCGTATTTGTCGCATCCTGGCCGGGGGCCACTTCCACGAGTACTTCAATTTGGTCCATGGTTCCTTCTCGGGTGACGATGAGTCTATAATTAGGAACTAAAAAATCCATTTGTTCAATGACCTCTTCCACTTGGGTGTAAAACAGATTTACGCCTCGAATGATCAGCATATCATCCGCACGGCCTTTGATCGCCGCCATCTTGATGTGGGTACGCTTGCCATTGGGGTCGTAGTGCAGGCTACAGATATCGTTGGTCCAATAACGCAACAAGGGGAAGGTTTGCTTAGTCAGGGTAGTAAATACCAGTACTCCTTCTTCGCCATATGGCAATGGCTGACCAGTAGCTTTGTCAACAATTTCGGGAAAGAAATGATCCTCCCACACATAGCTGCCCGTGCCTTTTTCGTCGACGTCTTCTTGCGAAACACCGGGGCCCATGATTTCACTGAGCCCATAAATATTGGTGGCACTGACTTGTAGTCCTACCTCTACCTGTTGGCGAATGGCTTCCGTCCAGGGTTCTGCCCCCAGTACCGCGTAGCGAACATTGAGCCCCGCAGGATCTATACCTCTTCGGGCACATTCCGCGGCAAGCGTCTGCGCGTAAGAAGGGGTACAACAAATCACCTCTGGCGCGAAATCCTGAAGAATTGTCAGTTGCCGATCCGTCATTCCTCCCGACACCGGAATAACGGCCATCCCCAGGCGAGTAGCACCACCGTGCATACCCAATCCTCCGGTAAATAAACCATATCCGTAGGCATTGTGGAGCCGCATACCGGGGCGAGCACCCGCAGCCACTAGCGAACGAGCCACCACCTCATTGAATACCCCCAAATCATGCTGATTGTAGCCTACGACGGTAGGCTTGCCCGTGGTACCACTCGAGGCGTGGATACGACGTACTTCTTCCATCGGCGTCGCAAACATCCCATACGGGTAGTGATCCCGAAGATCATTTTTTCGCGTAAAAGGCAAACGAGCTAAGTCTTCAATACCTTTGATATCACCAGGCAATATGCCCGCTGCAATGAACTGCTGACGGTAAAAAGGCACCTTTTCGTACAAGCGGTTGACCTGTATACGCAGTCGCTCGCTTTGCAATTGGCGAAGTTTTCCTAGCGGGAGCGTTTCGACGGAGGGGTTGTAGAACATGATTTTTTTTGGTTGGAAGGGTTTATGAGTTGGAAGAGTGTAAGGATTCGATAGGTGTAAGGGTAGGCGCTTCATTCTGGTGATAAATTATACCCGTTACTAAGTGGTCTGGGACATTCTCACTTGTCCTTTTTTGCTCTGACTGCGTTAAAAAGCCTCGCCGAAGCTTAGGCTTCGCCTACGTTTTTCGCCTTGGCAGAGCAAAAAATGACGTTGCGATAATATTCCCAAACCACTTAGTGCCGGGTATAGGTTGCACGTGGCTTTAGCCAGCAACGAGTTCTCTCCGTACTATAAGTGCGAACTGAAGCCCGCGCTTCGGGGATTAAATCAACCTTTACACCCTTACACTTACCCAACTTTTACACCCTACTACTCCCCTACCGCCACGACTTCAATTTCGATCTTGGCACCAGCAGCCAGGGCTTCGGCGGCGAAGGTCGTTCGGGCGGGCTTTTGGGGCAGATAGGTTTTGTATACCTCATTAAAAGCTGCAAAATCATTGATATCATCCAGGATGACCAGCGCTTTGACAACATTGGCCATCGTCATATCGTGTTGTGCCAAGACGGCTTTGATATTTTCCAGGCACTGCCGGGTTTCGGCTTCAATACCTCCTTCTACCAAAGTGCCTGTGGTATGATCTTTCCCTATCTGGCCCGCCAGAAAGTAGAGATTATCAACCTGAACGATATCGCTGTAGGGCGCATTGGTTTTGCTGGGTTCATGTGTAGGGTGGAAGATGGGGGTACCGGGTCGTTCCTGAAGAACTGAGTCCTCCGAGTTGCCACAAGCTCCGATCAAAATAAAAAGGGTAGCCACAAGGCACCAACGGTTGATCTCTCTGAATTGCATGGGCATAATGTTTAGAACTTAATTTTATTAGAAAACAGAGGGTCTTCGCTCAACCCATCAATAAAATTGTTGCGCCTCTATCCTTTTGCAAGAGCTCGAAAGCGCTTGGCGCTTATCATTTTCTATCAACCAGTATTCTTCCAAGAGGGAAGAATAACAAATGGTCATGGTTAGTACCTTCATTTTTTGCTCCAGCAATCGGGTCGCTGGTGTCCAATTTACGGAAAACAAGACAATCTCCTCGCCAGGGATCATCATTTTCTCGTTGACCGTATTTGAGACGATGGCCTCATAGCCGAATTGCAGGCTATCTGGTAAATGAGCAGCAATCATTTCTGGCCAGTTTTTATAGTAGCGCTTTCCATCTGATAGTTCTACGCTATTGATTTGAGCCAATCCAATACCACTATTTCTTAAATGAATGGCAAACCCTTCCTTACTGTAGATTTGTCTAAAAGAAAGGTGAGGATACATAGACACTTCCTGCTGTTGGCGCATAATTCGCACCTCCTGAAAGGAGACGATCAGTGCACACAAACTGATAACCACTGCGGAAATAGCAATGAGAAAATTTGTATCAACTTGACGAATTTTTTGCCAGAGATTTTTCATTCGCTAGAATATCTATTTTGACAATAATAATAAAATCTAGCTAGAAAGGACATGATACAATTTACTCAAATCGATCATCCCATCAACTTCCCTAACAATTTTGTATTCAAGCCGTTAATTCTCATCTTCGCTAGAACGAAATACTATCGATATGCGATTATTACTTCTTTGTCTTCTCCTTCAATTCAGCATCATGGCCCAAACCACCAATACAGCCCTCGAGCCGCTTCGTTCTGAGCCTCCTTTAAGGGTTGGCGTGATCGGCCTCGTACATACCCATGTCCACTGGATTTTGGGCCGTGAGGATCAAGGCGACATCGAAATTGTAGGCATCGTCGAGCCCAACCGCGAGCTCGCAGCGCAGTACAGCCTCCAGCATGGCTATTCCATGGATCTTGTTTACAATACCATCGAAGAAATGGTAGCTGCCAAAAAGCCACAAGCCGTCACTGCCTTCAACACCATCTACGATCATCTCTCAGTGGTGGAATATTGTGCCCCGCGCGGTATTCACGTTATGGTCGAGAAGCCACTTGCCGTCAGTTGGGAGCATGCTCAGCAGATGGCTGCACTCGCCGAAAAACACAACATCCATCTACTCACCAACTACGAAACCTCCTGGTATGGCAGCAATGAAGAGGCCTACGATCTCTACCACAAGCAGCAGGCCATTGGCGATATTCGGCATCTCAATTTCTATACCGGCCACCCTGGCCCCATCGAAATTGGCTGCAACCCAGAGTTTGTAGAATGGCTGACCGACCCTGTTCTTAATGGTGGCGGTGCCCTCACCGATTTTGGCTGCTATGGTGCCAACCTCACGACCTGGCTTACGCAAGGAGAGGTTCCCCTCAGTGTCAGCTGCATCACCCAACAGATCAAACCAGATCTGTACCCCAAAGTAGAAGATGAGGCGACCATCATCATTGCCTACCCCAAAACTCAGGTGGTCATCCAGGCATCCTGGAACTGGTCACACAACCGCAAGGAGATGGAAATTTATGGTACGCACGGCTACATATTTTGTAAAAACGGCACCGATATGATCATCATGGAGGAGGAAGCCAAAGGACCTTACGACCACCAAGCTGGACCACTTTCTCCGGGCTTACACGATCCATTTGCCTACCTTTCCCAGGTCGTCCAATATGGCTACACCGTAAATCCCTGGGACGTATCTGCGCTGACCAACAACCTCCGGGTCATGCAAATCCTAGAGGCTGCAAAAGTTGCTGCACAAACGGGTAAAACCGTTAATTGGCAGGAATTCTTTGGTTCGTAGTGCATTCATTTGGGGCTGTGCCTTACACACTCTGCTTTGCTCCGTGCTCCGTAGGATCAGGTTTGAAACCGATCCTACGGAGCACGGAGCGGAGAAGTTACCATCCTTCATCCTGGCGCCGCCCTCTCCCGGTGTGAGGTCAGGGTGCGATTAGGATTTTGTTGGGACAAGTACTAAACCGTTACCACTAGTTTAAGCGCTTAACCCACATTAAGCAAGAAGAACTAACGCCCCGCTAAATCTTTGCGAATTTTACTCAAGAATTCTGGTGTTATACCCAGGTAAGAAGCAATCTGGGTGTTCGGCAGGCGGTTACTTAAATGCGGATATTTTGCTAAAAACTGCAGGTATCGCTCTTGGGCCGATGAGCTAATATTTTGTAACAATCGGTTTTGTAATTCCACATACTTATTCTCGGTCATTACCCGAAAATTTCGGTCGAATTTTGGGTAATTAACAAAGAAGAATTTCAAATCCTCTTTTTCAATCCTTACGATCAAAGAAGGCTCTACTGCTTCAATATAGAGTTTACTGGGCTCCTCAGAGAACAAACTTCCGAGATCCGTCATCCATTCATTTTCAGCCGCAAACTGGAGGTTATGCTCCGTTCCTTTCTCATCTATACTGTACATTTTCAGGCACCCTTCCACTACAAAATTGTAATGGTGACAAACATCTCCTTCCTGTAAAACAAACTGGCGGCGCTTGATGCTGCGTTCCTGCGTCCGCTCCAAGAGTTCTTTCTTTTCTTCCTCCTCCAAAGCTAAGAACTGATCAAAATAAGCAATGAGTTGCTGTTTCGGCATAAGCTGGTATTAAGGCGATAAACGAGAAGATAAAATCCAAAGTAGCAAAATTCTTAATCTAGTTTAAGGCTATTTCTTAAGCTACCTTATAGGCACGACTGCGCTTTTGCGCCCACCTTTGTTGCAACAAAAAACAATACGATGTTAAAACAAATCATCTGGGTTGCTTCTTTCTCGGTGCTCTTTTTCACCGGTTGCGAAACGCCCGCTGCTAACAACCATTCTTCCATTCAAAATCAAACAAACATGAATACTTCTCAGGAAAAGGCTGCTATCAATGCGCTACTATTTGCTTACCGTGATGCGCTCAACGCATCAGATGTTGGGGCCATATTAGCACTTTACGCAGACGATGGCGTCTTTATGCCTACCGGAGCACCTACCTCTATTGGACAAGAGCAAGTTAAGGGTGCTTATGAATTTGTATTCAGTAATATTCAACTTACCATTGAATTTCAAATCGACGAAGTTGAGCTAGCTGGAGATTATGCTTTTGCCCGTACTACCTCACAAGGTAGCACCCTCATTCACGCTACAGGGGCAAATGTTGCCGAGGAAAATCGCGAGCTTTTTGTCTTGCGAAAGATACAAGGCGAATGGAAAATTGCTCGTTATATGTTTAACAAAATGCAATAACTTAGCCTTTCAGCTCTTCCTTCCAACTAAAAAATGGGCAGGTAAAAGACGTTTAGTATTCGAGCTAAAATAAGATGATCCAATTTGTTTCAAGGCTTAGTAAGAAAAAGAACGCAACCTGTCTGCTCGCCGCAAGCTAATCTTTATACACATCGCAAGATTACGAATATATTTGTAGAGGCGTACACGATCTGCCTAAGCAATCGCAGTAATATCTACTTAATCACGTGTTAATTATGACAGCTATTAGTGTAGTATTTGATCATAAATTAGGTGATGCTCGCTTAGAAAAACGAGCAAACCGTATATTACATCAGATGATAAAAAGTGGCAGCGGTGTTCCCAATCGACTGAATACACACCATCGAGAACGAATGGGGATGAGTCGATTTTTAAATAACAATCGATTGAGTATGGATGCTCTGGTGAACAGTATTACCCAGTCTTGGTATACGGAGGAGTATGCTGACCGGGATTTATATGTCATACAAGACACGACCGACTATAATGCAATTGGCCATAAGGGGCGTTTAAGTGAGTCGGATGAGGACTTGGGGCCACTTTGGAAAGATGATACGAATCAAGAATTCGGTTTTTTTCTTCATCCCGGCCTTGTGTTGGATGGCGATAGTGGATTTCCATTGGGCTACACACACCTTCATATCTGGAATCGATGTGTAGACCAACCGAATCGACATGAGCGTAATTACAAGAGGCAGCCTATTGAGCAGAAGAGTTCTTATCGCTGGTTGGAGAGTATAGATTATAGTACACAAGTTTTAAAGGGGCATCGGGGAAAAGTTGTTCATGTCATGGATCGGGAAGGGGATATCTACGAACTCTTCGCTAAGCCAATGCCCCCCAATCATCATTTGGTTATTCGCACTAGCAAGCAGCGGGTGATTTATGACGAGTCTGACAGCAAGCATTTATTGTGGCAGTATTTAGAAGAGCAAGCTACCAAGGGACTCGTCATTGAAGTAGCTATCCCAAGACAAAAAAAGCGCAAAGCCCGAAAAGCAAAGATGGCCTTGAGTTATGGTCGGGTAGAGATTGCCCGGCCTAAAGATCGTACCAAAGCGCAAGGGCCAGACCGAATTCCATTATACTTTGTACAACTCAAAGAATTGGAACACAGCGTACCTGATGGCGAGGCTCCTGTTCATTGGACGATCTGGACGGATATGGTCATTGAAAATGAGCATCAAGCATTGAAAATTGTCGATATCTACCAAAATAGATGGAATATTGAGGAGCTTTTTAGCTTGTTAAAAACCAAAGGGCTAGAATGCGAATCCGCTCAGGTTGAATCAGGCATTGCTATGAAACGACTCGTGATCATGGCCATGCAGGCGGCATTGCATTTATTACAATTGCTCAAAGACCGCGACCATGTCTACCAAGAAAAGGCTACATTACTAATCGATACGCAGGATCTGACTTTCGTGGAACTACTTATTCCGATCTATGAGGGTCAAACCCAAAAGCAAAAAAATCCCCACCCTCCTGAGTCCTTGGCTCGATTGGCATGGTTAATCGGCAGAATGGGGGGGTACAGTGGCTACAAAAGCCAGTCGCCACCAGGGCCAAAAACCATGCGCTGGGGATGGCGAAGATTTCAGGAGCAACTCTCCGCTTGGCGAATTGTCAATCAAATTAAGCTTGATTAAATGTGTATAAAGATTAGTCGCCGCAAGGCAGGCAGGCTTCCATTTCAGTCAGTTGCTTATCTTTTTTTACTAAACCCAAATTGGATCACCTTATTTTTATACGTTCACTTAACAACACCTTTACCAGCCCTTTTTTTCGCTCTAAAAGCAAACTACTTCTTAAACAAGCCCGCCACAAACAGGACCGCTACAGCTCCGACCGTAGCCGTAATCAGAGACCCCGCAAGCCCCCCGCCAGCGGAGATGCCCAGTTGTCCAAACAACCAGCCACCAACGGCACCACCAATAATACCAAGAATGATATTAACCAGCAGTCCAAAACCGCCTCCTTTCATAATCTGACCAGCGAGCCAGCCAGCAATTGCTCCAATGAGGATGAAATATAAAAGACTCATAGTAATTTCGTTTTGTTTTGATAATTCAAGTTTGTCCTGCATAAGGTAAGGTTTTTCATACAAATCCCACATTGTCATTTTTACAGTATCCATAAAGACTAGTTAACCAATCTTTTGGTTTGGACATTAGTCCGCCTAATTTGCGGAATTCGCCTATTCGGGGCCCTTAATCCCTCCCTTATGTGGTTCAAAAAACACCTCCTTATGTGCCCTCCTGTGCCTTATGTTGTTCAAACAAAAACGGCAGCTCCCATCTCCAGGAACTGCCGCTTTCTATTTTCATGGCCTAACCATCCAAAGATCGAACGATCAAACCATTAATCCACTACAATCATCTGCTTCGTCGCACGGTAATCGCCGGCCTGTCCGGCTTCGCCATTGGCCAGACGGGTTTCTACGGTGTAGCTCAGTACGCCCGTTGCACCTTTGATCATCTGCTTGGTGACGTTGATCGTATTGTAACCAGCAGCGTAATCACCTTTGATGACCGTCAGTACACGGCCGCTAGCGTCGCTGATCGTTACCGTTGCGGTTGCATCCTCAGGTAAATTGAACCCAATCAAGGTTGCCGCTGCAAAAGGGTTCGGCGTGTTCTGGTACAATTCAAACTCCGCAGCAGCATTCCAACCACTGGTGAATTCAATCCCCAGGTCAAACACCTGTTCTCCCCTCTCAGGGGAGATGTCCGTAAGGACAGAAGGGTAAGCCTCCGCAGCCGTGTAACGGCTAGAGATGCTCAGCGCTTCGCGCAGGGGCTGGTCTTCACTTGCTCGTAGTACCAGGCTGAACAGGACATCGGTTGTGGTACCGCCGCCGTCGTGGTTCCAGCTCATGGTGATGGAGCCTTCCGCAACATATCGCAGGCCGAAGTTTTCGGCTTGTGCCTGTCCGTATTCGATGTCCACCAGTTCTACACCGTTCAGTTGCAGCGTACCCTGGTAGCCTTCGATCTGGTTCAGGTTCTCCGCTGTCACGGCTACGGTATAGGTATTGCCCGCTTTCAGGTCGATGTCTTCTGCCCTCAGTTGGAACGTACCGTTCAACGTACGATCATCACCCGCCAAGGCATTGGCTTGCGCTGATCCGTTCACATCACCGATCTTCACACCCACGAAGTCGGCATCCAGTACATCACCCGCCAGGTTGTTCTCGTTGATCAACTCGGGGAAGACTTCTGACCATGGATTCGTTGGAATAGGGAAGCTATAAGCAGCTTCCACAAAGCGCCAGCTCGTGTTGTTCGCGAATTGCGTATCAATGTTCAGAATCAGTTTACGGATCTGGATCATATCCAGCGTCGTTACCGTTCCACTACGGTTGGCATCCGCAGCGATCAGCTTGTAAGGGCTGTTCAACAGTTGCGTTCCTAAGACGTGCTTGCTGATCAGGATCAAGTCAAACGTCGTCACTCCGTTCAGTGGATTGGCGTTCAGGTAAGGCGTTACCGAGTAGTCACCGCCTTGGGTCAGGTTGCTGAAGCTGTAGGTACCCGTCGTATTTGTAGTCATCGTAGCGGTCATGCCGCCGTTGATGCTCACCTCTACACCTTCGACTGCTTCGTTGGTTTCCGTCATGATTACACCAGCGATGGTGCCATCACCAGGATCGCCACAGTCAACGTGCTGCTGTACCAGTACATAAGTCTCACAGTAATCGTAGTTACCTTCTTCGTCGAAAGCGTATACGTAGACTACTGTCGTAGCTTCGTCATCCTGCGTCAATACCAATCCAGTATCATCTGGGCTTGGTACGAAGTTAGGATCAGCTTCTACATCTGCTGCACGGTAGATAGCGTACTTCGTCACGCGAGGTAGACCACCGAACAGTTCTGGTCCCTGACCAGTACAGTCACTGATTGGTGAACCTTCGAAGTCAGAAGCCCAGATTGCCATTGCACAACCACCTTCTTCTTGTGGCATCAAGGTTACGGTCAAGCCGTTGATACATACTGGTGCTGGTCCTTTACAGTCGATCACATCGAACACGATGGTCTCGCTGGTCTGGTTACCACAACCGTCCTCAAACAATACGCGTACTGCGTGGTAGATGTTATCACCCATTGCAGAAGTAATGATTGGGAAAGTACCTGCAAATACGTAAGTACCGTCACCGTTGTCGGTGATGTTACCCAATACGTTCAAGTCTGCTACGAATTCGTTCGACTTGATGTCGCCGTCGCCGTTAGCGTCTACTGCAAATGCGTCTAGCTGTGCAGATACCAGGCTTACTACCAAGTTTCCGTCACCGTCAAACAATTCACACTCGTCAGCTACGCTGAATGGAATACTTACTGCTTCTTCACAGTTGCCGTCGTCATCACCAAACTGACCAGCTAATAGGTCAGGACAGTTAGCTGTAGGACCTCCGTACTCACCAACAGTTACTACTGGTGCGGTTGAGTCGTATACTTTAACGAATTGCGTGTAGATGTAACGACCGAAGTTACGACGACCAAACTGGTCAGCAGGAATACAACCGATGTTGTTACCTGGGATGTTGTCGTATACGGTGTTAGGAATATCAGAATCTCCGTCACGATCGTTGTGATCGCGGTCGATTACTACTGTGTACTGGATACCTTGCTGAGCGTCAGCTACGTTATCACAGTTGTTGTCTACTGGGCCAAAGCCACTCACCACCCGTACTACTGGGCGCTCGTTGCCTTCTACTGAACGGTCTACAGGAAGTGCCTCACCGTCGTCTTCCGTCATACGAGGAAGTACCAAACCAGTGTACTCACCATCCCATACACACCAGTTGATCACATCGTAAGTGATGCTCAACTTGTAACACTCGTCGCCAGTTGCTGAGAAACGTACTGGATCGCCAATGTTTACGCTCAATACATCACAACCTACAGTGGTCGTAATGATCGTTGGTACATCAGGATCACCACAGTCAGCGTCAGCATCTTCTGGGAAGTCGATCGTGAAGTCGTGTACTTCCGTGATCGTGATCAGCTGGCTACAGCTGTTCGTCGAACGGAATACTTCGTTGATGTCGATGGCTCCGTTGCCGTTAGCATCGCCCTCTGGGCGCAACTGCCAAGCTTCGAAACGGCGGGTGATAGTTCCCCAACCACAATCGTTAACCTGGATGTTTGGCGTACGCTCTACGATGGTGTCCACCGCACAGTTGTCTGTACCCGTTGCTCCGCCGAAGATAGAGCTCATCATGATAGAAGTAGCAGCAAAGTCTTCGTCGTAAGCCGTAGCAATATCACCAGGGAAAGCCAATGGCAAGTTAGAACAAGTCAATGTTACTGGTGCTGGTGCGTAGCAGAATGGGTTCAATTTATCTTCTGGAGTGATCACCATCCAACAGATGTTCTCGTTTCCTGACTCGTCAGTTACACGTAGTTCGATCGTGATTTCGTTGTCGATATCACAGCAGTAGAAGTCTACAAAGTCGCCCCATGGGCTCCAACGGTTAGCACTTGCATCACAAGTGTTGTTGCGCCAGTAGTTACGACGTACTTCCAAAGTTACTGCTCCACAGTTGTCGTTAGAACCTTCGTCAACGTCAGAAGCGAAGATGCGTGCGATACCCAGGATACCTTGAGCGGAGTCACCACCGCCAATAGATACGTTCAATTCGTCGTCACATGATGCACTTGGCTCGATCTCGTCCGTTACGATCAAGTCGTACTCTTCACAAGTTTCGTTGCCACAGTCATCTTCGGCACAGATGATCAGGATGTGCTCACCAATTGGTGCTGATACTACATCTCCGTCACACAAGTCACCACCAGCGAAGAATGATTCGCCGAAAGCCAATACCGTGTAAGTCGTGCCCGCTACGCTTGAACATCCGTTGCCGTCAGTAAGGGTAGGACATGGAATCGCTACGTTCGCCAAACAGCTGAATGGTGAAGTAGATACGTTGATTACTGCTGGAATGCCAGTGATTACTGGGCCAGTAGCATCAAATACTTTGATCAACTGCTGAAGGGTACCTGAACCGCCTGGGTTACACCAGTCGATGATGTTCCACTCACGACGAAGCTTGTAAGTACCTTCACACACCACGATACGTGGCTCATCAGAGTAAGAAGCTCCGATGTTACAGTAAATCTGATCAAGGTCGTAGAAACCAAATGCCGTACGCAACCATGGGTAGCCAGATGCAGATGGGTGAGGGTTGCCATTCGCATCAACAGCGAAGTTCTCGTCACACTCCAAAGGAGCTACAAATGGTGGGAATACCAAGTCGCCAATCGTTGGCTTACGGAAAGTAATCGTCTGTGTACATGCTACTACGCGAGGAGCACCAACACAGGCACCGTCGTAACGGTCTGAGACCGTGAAGGTACGCGTCAGCGTTACATCACCACAATCACCAGCAGAGCTTACTGCATCAGAAAGGGTTACCAATACAGGACCACAGTTGTCGCCAACTACAGGGAAACCAGTCAAGTTTACTTTTGCAATGAAAGCATTCAAAGCAGCAGTGCTACCTCCAAAGAAGGTGTTACGTGTAGCCGTGAAGTTCAAGGTACCATCTGCACTTGCAATCCATGACTGAGGTGTCTGGAAGCGGATGAAGTTGATATCCTCACATACCAAATCACGGGTATCGGTAATATTTACAGGGGTAAATTCTGGACCAGAAACACCCGTGTTGTTATCAGAATAGATGCTTACCGTCCAGTTACCAAACTGCGTCGTCAACCAGTTGGTCAATACCAAGGTATAGGTTGTGTTAGGCAACAAAGGCAGGCTCAAACGTAGTGCTGGATCGAATGGGTTACCTCCAGGTACGAAAGCATCGTCAGAAGAACCGATAAGGTTTTCACAGGGTGCTGTAGGATCGAAACCACCCTGGAACAGGAACATGCTTCCATCACCCCACGCAGTCTCCATCAAGATCGTGTATACGTCAACAGGAATAGCAAAGTCTGGCGTAGTGAAAGTTACTACGTCATAGTTGTGCACACCGTCGGCCAGGAAGCCCTGGTTCAAACAGCTGTAGTTGTTGAAGTTCAAGGTTGCATCAGCAGCACTTAGGTTACCGCTTGCTTGGTGAGCAGCATAGTCCTGCGTTACGGTGCTTGTGTTCGCTGGGCAAGTAACTACTGGATTGGTTTTGTCTTCGGCGAAGAGGTTGCCCCAGGCAGTATATACCAATTCTCCATCAACAAACAACTGCACCATATAGGTATGAGATCCACAACCGTTGACTTCAGAAGTATTGCCACCATCAATGGTTACGATTGCTTCATCGGCACACGCCCAATTTCCGGTCATCACCATTGCTGGTGTAATTTCTGCCGCACAAGCAGCTCCTAGGGTTACATTTATATCTCCGATGCTCGCAACTTCTAGCGGGCCATCACAATCCTGTGGGCAGAAGGGAGAGTTTTCATCAGGATCACAAGGATCAAGAGGGTTAGAGACAACCACCACAACGTAGGGAGTAGAAGGATCATCAATACCGGTAACTTCTTCGCCGTCATTCACACCATCATCGTCGGTATCACTATCATTAGGGTCGGTACCATTGATGGCTTCGTCGCCGTCATTCAAACCATCGTTATCCGAATCCGAATCATTTGGATCAGAAGTATTTCCGTTAGGATTAGCAGGGGTGTTTGGATCATCAATACCCGTTACTTCCTCGCCGTCGGTCAAACCATCATCATCGGTATCCGCGTCCATCGGATCGGTGCCATTATTTGCTTCATCACCATCATTAAGACCATCATCATCACTATCGCTATCGTTAGGATCTGATGTATTGCCATTTGGATTTGCAGGGGTGGTTGGATCATCAATACCAGTGATTTCTTCACAATCCGTCAAACCATCATTGTCGGTATCAACGGTCAATAAACCAAGAGGATCACAAGCGTTATTGGGATCAGAAGTTCCTGTGGGAACAGCAGGGGTAGCTGGATCATCAACACCCGTCACTTCTTCGCCATCGTTAAGACCATCATCATCACTATCGGGATCCGTAGGGTCGGTACCAGCAATAATTTCTTCATCATTGGTCAGACCATCCGTATCTTGATCACAAGGACCAGCATTTACACTTGGGTTACATGGGTCTCCTTCGTCAGGATCATCAATCCCTGTAAAACCATCTCCATCAACATCAGGGGGAACACAGTTTACGATTATCTCTCCGTAATTACTTTGATAATAAGGTGTTCCAAATACATCAAAAAAGGCGTTAAGGAAATCAGCACCCCCCATAGAAGGTTCTGATGAGTTGGGGTCGCTTGCATTGTTAAACAACCTCACTCCTTCCACACAAGCAGCCCCAGGTATCGTAAAAGAAAAAAGATGAATTTCTACACTAGGCATTAATACCATTATAGAACCGCCGGTAGTCACGGAATGATAATCCAGCCCCGGGGTTACAGCAGGTGCAAACACCTGGGTTTGATCAGCCCAAAACCCTCCGTTTACGGGTGTAACCGTCAATGGAGCATCGACCACACTTTCTGGTAATACAATGGATACCTGGCTTCCTCCTCCGAGGATGAAAACCGTTTCACTAAAGTTAGGCCGTGCATAAACTTCGTACGCTGCCTCATCAAAATTGTAAATAATGGTATAATCTACAACTGATTGTGCTCGAAGCTGTACACTTATCAGTATAAAACTGACAAACAACAGCAATGTTTGTAGCAAATTTTTCATGATTATTATTTTGTTTTTCTTGTTTTCACAGGATAGAGAGGCGTTAATAAAGCCTCGAAAATGATATTCAAATGTGCAAGGAGTGCCCCCCGGTCAATTGTGACCAGGGGGACAGCTCAATCCACAAAAGGTGCCTATTCCTGGGGCAATTGCTCCAGGAATAAATCATAGTTGAAGAAATTAGAAGTATTTAAAGGATAGAGAATGACCCCAATGGCTTGAATCAAAACCTGGTCGTTTCCAGCCCCGTTGTATTTAACTTTTCCATCCATGTTGATATCACCAACATAGTAGCCAAAGCCAAAATCGAAGTTGAATAGTAGGCCTACATTATCAGGGTGAGAAATGACATTTGCCAAGACCGCCGTCCGATCACTGCCACCACCATCGTATTTCACTTTACCATCCATGTTCGCATTGCCACCCCAAAGGGCACGCTTGCCATTCGACAAAGCAACCATTTCTACGCCTTCGTAGCCAGGAGCGTTATAGGTGTTGGCAGCGCTCATTGTTGTAAAGTCAACCGTAAGAGTACCCGTCACCGGCGTCAAAGCCTGCCCAGTCATCACACCCAAGTGATTGCGATGCTTAACACTTACGTAGAAACTACTCGCTTGTGGATTAATCTGCAGTACTCCTCCTGTCAGCGCATCTACCACATCACCATCACGTTGCACTAAAGCTGATTTAGTTTGCAGTACGATGGTTGGATCAGTCGCATCCCTTACTTCGATGAATACCCAATCTACAATAGCATCGGGTGTTCCCGCATTTGCTGCCAATACACCTGTAGTCGTTACTTCGGTGCCGCCAGCAGCAACGTGTGTAAAGCGGGTATTCATCCCTGAACTATAAGGCTGAGCTAGAGGAATGAAATTCTGTTGACGCAAATCATCCCGCATCAGGTTATCCGTGGCACCCAATAGTGCACCTTGTAGTAAAACCTTCATATTGAGGGTGATCACATAATCATCAGCCCCGTTACCAACTGTAGGGTCAGTACCATTGGCTACTTCATCTCCGTCATTAACACCACCTCCATCAGTATCGGCATTATTAGGATCGGTTCCGTAAATCACTTCTTCGCCATCCGTTAAACCGTCATCATCTGAATCGGGGTCATAAGGATCGCTGGTATTCATTACTTCATCACCATTGGTTACATTGTCGGCATCACAATCCGCTGCTGCCCAGATGGCATTGCTAGCATCATAACCAGTGTAACCAGGCAGCTGAGCAGGATCACAAGGATCACCAGCATCACTCGTGCCCGTCGCTACCGCAGGGGTGCTTGGATCGTCGATACCCGTAACTTCTTCACCGTCGTTGTAACCGTCACCGTCCGTGTCGGCTATTGTTGGATCGGTACCCGCGGTGACTTCTTCGTCATTCGTTAAACCATCATTGTCTTGATCACAAGGGCCAGCAGATGGGTCTGGATCACAAGGATCACCAGCATCACTCGTGCCAGTAGCTACTGCAGGGGTGCTTGGATCGTCGATACCCGTAACTTCTTCACCGTCGTTATAACCGTCACCGTCCGTGTCGGCTATTGTTGGATCGGTGCCCGCGGTGACTTCTTCGTCGTTCGTTAAACCATCATTGTCCTGATCACAAGGACCAGCAGATGGGTCTGGATCACAGGGGTCGTTACCATCGCTCGTGCCCGTCGCTACCGCAGGGGTGC
Organism: Lewinella sp. LCG006; assembly: GCF_040784935.1. Classification (GTDB taxonomy): domain Bacteria; phylum Bacteroidota; class Bacteroidia; order Chitinophagales; family Saprospiraceae; genus Lewinella. Next base: position 402,937 of record NZ_CP160680.1, read on the forward strand.
TTGGATCGTCGATACCCGTAACTTCTTCACCGTCGTTATAACCGTCTCCGTCCGTGTCGGCAATTGTTGGGTCGGTGCCCGCGGTGACTTCTTCGTCATTGGTTAAACCATCATTGTCTTGATCACAAGGACCAGCAGATGGGTCTGGATCACAGGGGTCACCAGCATCGCTCGTGCCCGTCGCTACCGCAGGGGTGCTTGGATCGTCGATACCCGTAACTTCTTCGCCGTCGTTATAACCGTCACCGTCCGTGTCGGCTATTGTTGGATCGGTACCCGCGGTGACTTCTTCGTCGTTCGTTAAACCATCATTGTCTTGATCACAAGGACCAGCAGATGGGTCTGGATCACAGGGGTCGTTACCATCGCTCGTGCCCGTCGCTACCGCAGGGGTGCTTGGATCGTCGATACCCGTAACTTCTTCACCGTCGTTATAACCGTCTCCGTCCGTGTCGGCTATTGTTGGGTCGGTACCCGCGGTGACTTCTTCGTCGTTCGTTAAACCATCATTGTCCTGATCACAAGGACCAGCAGATGGGTCTGGATCACATGGATCACCAGCATCGCTAGTGCCCGTCGCTACCGCAGGGGTGCTTGGATCGTCGATACCCGTAACTTCTTCACCGTCGTTATAACCGTCACCGTCCGTGTCGGCAATTGTTGGGTCGGTGCCCGCGGTGACTTCTTCGTCATTGGTTAAACCATCATTGTCCTGATCACAAGGGCCAGCAGATGGGTCTGGATCACAGGGGTCGTTGCCATCGCTCGTGCCAGTGGCTACTGCAGGAGTGCTTGGATCGTCGATACCCGTAACTTCTTCACCGTCGTTGTAACCGTCACCGTCCGTGTCGGCTATTGTTGGATCGGTGCCAGCAGTGACTTCTTCGTCATTGGTTAAACCATCATTGTCCTGATCACAAGGGCCAGCAGATGGGTCTGGATCACAGGGGTCGTTACCATCACTAGTGCCCGTCGCTACCGCAGGGGTGCTTGGATCGTCGATACCCGTAACTTCTTCACCGTCGTTGTAACCGTCTCCGTCCGTGTCGGCTATTGTTGGATCGGTGCCCGCGGTGACTTCTTCGTCATTGGTTAAACCATCATTGTCCTGATCACAAGGACCAGCAGATGGGTCTGGATCACAGGGGTCGTTACCATCGCTAGTGCCCGTCGCTACCGCAGGGGTGCTTGGATCGTCGATACCCGTAACTTCTTCACCGTCATTATAACCGTCTCCGTCCGTGTCGGCTATTGTTGGATCGGTGCCCGCAGTGACTTCTTCGTCATTCGTTAAACCATCATTGTCTTGATCACAAGGACCAGCAGATGGGTCTGGATCACAGGGGTCGTTGCCATCGCTCGTGCCAGTGGCTACTGCAGGAGTGCTTGGATCGTCGATACCCGTAACTTCTTCGCCGTCGTTGTAACCGTCACCGTCTGTGTCGGCAATTGTTGGATCGGTGCCCGCGGTGACTTCTTCGTCATTGGTTAAACCATCATTGTCCTGATCACAAGGACCAGCAGATGGGTCTGGATCACAAGGATCACCAGCATCACTCGTGCCCGTCGCTACCGCAGGGGTGCTTGGATCGTCGATACCCGTAACTTCTTCACCGTCGTTGTAACCGTCGCCGTCCGTGTCGGCTATTGTTGGATCGGTGCCCGCGGTGACTTCTTCGTCATTGGTAAGACCATCATTGTCTTGATCACAAGGACCAGCAGATGGGTCTGGATCACAGGGGTCGTTACCATCGCTCGTGCCCGTCGCGACCGCGGGGGTGCTTGGATCGTCGATACCCGTAACTTCTTCGCCGTCGTTGTAACCGTCACCGTCCGTGTCGGCTATTGTTGGGTCGGTACCCGCGGTGACTTCTTCGTCATTGGTAAGACCATCATTGTCTTGATCACAAGGACCAGCAGATGGGTCTGGATCACAGGGGTCGTTGCCATCACTCGTGCCTGTGGCTACCGCAGGGGTGCTTGGATCGTCGATACCCGTAACTTCTTCACCGTCGTTGTAACCGTCGCCGTCCGTGTCGGCTATTGTTGGGTCGGTACCCGCGGTGACTTCTTCGTCATTGGTAAGACCATCATTGTCTTGATCACAAGGACCAGTAGATGGGTCTGGATCACAGGGGTCGTTGCCATCACTCGTGCCTGTGGCTACCGCAGGGGTGCTTGGATCGTCGATACCCGTAACTTCTTCACCGTCGTTGTAACCGTCACCGTCTGTGTCGGCAATTGTTGGATCGGTGCCCGCGGTGACTTCTTCGTCATTCGTTAAACCATCATTGTCCTGATCACAAGGGCCAGCAGATGGGTCTGGATCACAGGGGTCGAGGGGGTCGGTATTGTCACCCATCGTTAAAGGATTACCATCGGGACCGTTGTATTCCGTACCATCATTGATACCATCACCGTCGGTGTCAGGATTGGTTGGATCAGTGCCAGACAAGACTTCCTCGTCATTGGTCAAGCCATCCATATCCTGGTCACAAGCACCGGCGTTCATATCGGGAGAACAAGGATCGTTCGGATCACTAATTCCGGCAGGCACTAAAACAGTAGTGAGATCATCGACACCCGTCACTTCTTCGCCGTCATTATAACCATCATCGTCACTGTCAGCATCGGTAGGATCGGTACCTGCAATAATTTCTTCGTCATTGGTTAAACCATCCATATCCTGATCACAGATACCTACACTAGGATCGGGAATACAAGGATTTCCTTCATCAGGATCATCTACGCCTACGTAGCCATCTCCATCAACATCAGGAGGAGTACAATTGACGGGTGAATCACCGTAGTTGGCTTGATAATAAGGGGTACTGAACACATCAAAGAAAGCCTGATTAAAATCAGATCCTCCCATAGAAGGTACTGAGGAATCAGGGTCCGTACCATTGACAAACAAGCGGACTTCATCCGTACAACCACTCGCTCCAGGCAAGGTAAAAGTGAACATCAATTGTTCTGTCCCCATTAGGAGCATAATGACGCTTCCACCGGTGGTCACCGAGTGAAAATCTGCAGCGGTATTGGCCGAAGGCGCGTATACTTGGGTTTGATCCGACCAAAATCCACCGTTAACGGGTGTGACCAAAAGTGGACTATCCGTTGTTGCTGATGGAACCACCAAAGAAATCTGGCTCCCACCACCCAGAATGAAAGTGGTTTGGCCAAAATCCGGTCGAATATACACTTCGTAAACGTTGTTGTCAAAATTATACCTGACGGTATAATCGACGTTCTGTGCTTGTAGCCCTACCGCAAAAAGGTAGAAGCACAGTAAAAGAAAAAGGTGACGTAAAATGTTTTTCATGAGTATTGAATTGATAATTCTTGAAGTTATTAGGCATGAAAATCTCAGGAGCCAACTATGCAGCTCGACATAAGCATTTGTAATTCAGTCTGTTTTTAAAATGAAGCGTGAATGTTAATCTCACCTCTGATTCTTTTCAGAACCAGAGGCGAGCATTAACTTTCCCAGTTATGAAACTATGGTAACTGTTCCAGTAACAGATCAAAATTGAAGCTACCTCCCGGGTTCAACGGGTAGAGTACAACTGCAATCGCTTGAATCAATACCTGGTCATTACCACCACCGTTGTATTTCACTTTACCATTCATATTGACGTCTCCCTGGAAGTATCCGAAAGCGAAGTCATAATTAAATGAGAAGTCGCCATTCGTCGGATAAGAGATCACATCTGCCAGAATAGCTGTTCGGTCATTTAAGCCACCATCGTATTTCACTTTACCATCCATATTGACATCACCACCCCAGAGGGCCCGGCGGTTATCAGGAAGGATGTACATCTCCGCATTTTCATAACCAGCCGTGTTGTATAACTCGGCAGCGGTAAGTGTCGTGAAATCTATCACAACATCCCCTGCTATCGGAATAGAAGTCTGAGCGGTCATCGCTCCCAAGTGGTTACGATGCTTGATGCTGACATAGAAACTAGTAGCTGTAATATTCATCTGGAGCACTCCACCTGTAGCTGCGTCTACAATATCTCCATCACGTTGTACTAAAGCAGATTTGGTTTGCAAAACAGTCGCAGGATCATTTTGATCTCTAACTTCTACAAACACCCAATCTACTATGGCGTCAGGGGTTCCGGCATTAGCCGCGAGCACCATTGCCGTCGTTGTCTCTGCTCCACCACCAACGTGGGTAAAGCGCGCATGAAGTCCGGCACCATAAGGCTGATTTAATGGAATGTAATTCTGCTGACGTAGATCATCTCTCATCAAACCATCCGTTACGCCGAGCATTGCTCCTTGCAGTAACACTTTCAGGTTCATCCGAACTAGATGGTCATCAGCTCCATTACCCGGTGTAGGATCGGTGCCATTGATGACTTCATCAGCATCGCTTACACCACCGCCATCGGTATCCACATTATAAGGATCGGTACCCAGTGTAACTTCCTCGCCATTGGTAAGATTGTCACCATCACAATCAGCGGCAGCCCAAGTCGCATTACCAGCATCGTAGCCAGTATAACCAGCGGCTTGTGCAGGATCACAAGGAGCAGTCGGATCCGTATTGTCCCCCATGGTAAGTGGGTTGCCGTCGGGACCGTTGTACTCGTCGCCATCGTTGATACCATCACCGTCGGTGTCTGCAATGGTAGGATCAGTACCTGCCAAGACTTCTTCCTCATTGGTAAGTCCATCCATGTCCTGATCACAGGAACCCGCTGCGGGGTTAGGATCACAAGCATCGTTGGCATCAGAGGTGCCGGTAGCTACGATTGGAGTCGATGGATCATCAGTTCCCGTAACTTCCTCACCGTCGTTAAGGCCATCGCCGTCACTATCAGGATTCGTAGGATCAGTACCGGCAGTGATTTCCTCGTCGTTGGTCAAGCCATCGTCATCCTGATCACAAGTGCCCGCCGTCATGTTCGGATCACAGGCATCTAAAGGATCAGTGTTATCACCCATCGTAAGCGGGTTACCGTCAGGGCCGTTGTATTCGGTACCGTCATTGATACCGTCACCATCCGTGTCAGGATTGGTGGGATCAGTACCGGCCAAGACCTCCTCATCGTTGGTCAAGCCGTCGTTGTCCTGGTCACACAGACCGAAAGACATGTCAGGATCACAAGGATCGTTTGGATCACTCGTGCCCGTCGCTACGGCGGGGGTACTTGGGTCGTCTACGCCGGTGACTTCTTCGCCATCGTTGTAACCGTCGCCGTCGCTATCAGGATTTGTCGGATCGGTTCCAGCAGTGACTTCCTCGTCGTTGGTCAAGCCGTCGTTGTCTTGATCACAAAGACCAGCAGACATATCTGGATCACAAGGATCGTTCGGATCACTCGTGCCCGTCGCTACGGCAGGGGTACTTGGGTCGTCTACGCCGGTGACTTCTTCGCCGTCGTTGTAGCCGTCGCCATCGCTATCAGGATTGGTCGGATCGGTACCAGCGGTGACTTCCTCGTCGTTGGTCAAGCCGTCGTTGTCCTGGTCACAAAGGCCAGCAGACATATCTGGATCACATGGATCGTTCGGATCACTCGTGCCCGTCGCTACCGCGGGGGTACTTGGGTCGTCGATGCCAGTGACTTCTTCGCCGTCGTTGTAGCCGTCGCCGTCGCTATCAGGATTGGTAGGATCGGTACCAGCAGTGACTTCTTCGTCGTTGGTCAAGCCGTCGTTGTCTTGATCACAAAGACCAGCAGACATATCTGGATCACATGGATCATTCGGATCACTCGTGCCCGTCGCTACCGCGGGGGTACTTGGGTCGTCTACGCCGGTGACTTCTTCGCCGTCGTTGTAACCGTCGCCGTCACTATCAGGATTGGTTGGATCGGTACCAGCAGTGACTTCCTCGTCGTTGGTCAAGCCGTCGTTGTCCTGGTCACAAAGACCAGCAGACATGTCGGGATCACAAGGGTCGTTCGGATCACTCGTGCCCGTCGCTACCGCGGGGGTACTTGGATCGTCTACGCCGGTGACTTCTTCGCCGTCGTTGTAGCCGTCGCCGTCGCTATCAGGATTGGTAGGATCGGTACCAGCAGTGACTTCTTCGTCATTGGTCAAGCCGTCGTTGTCTTGATCACAAAGACCAGTAGACATATCTGGATCACATGGATCGTTCGGATCACTCGTGCCCGTCGCTACCGCGGGGGTACTTGGGTCGTCTACACCGTTGACTTCTTCGCCATCGTTGTAACCGTCGCCGTCGCTATCAGGATTGGTTGGATCGGTTCCAGCGGTGACTTCCTCGTCGTTGGTCAAGCCGTCGTTGTCTTGATCACAAAGACCAGCAGACATGTCAGGATCACAAGGATCGTTTGGATCACTCGTGCCCGTCGCTACGGCGGGGGTACTTGGGTCGTCTACGCCAGTGACTTCTTCGCCGTCGTTGTAGCCGTCGCCATCGCTATCAGGATTGGTAGGATCGGTGCCAGCAGTGACTTCCTCGTCGTTGGTCAGGCCGTCGTTGTCTTGATCACAAAGACCAGCAGAGATGTCAGGATCACATGGATCGTTCGGATCACTCGTGCCCGTCGTTACGGCGGGGGTACTTGGGTCGTCTACGCCGGTGACTTCTTCGCCGTCGTTGTAGCCGTCGCCGTCGCTATCAGGATTGGTAGGATCGGTACCAGCAGTGACTTCCTCGTCGTTGGTCAAGCCGTCGTTGTCTTGATCACAAAGACCAGCAGACATATCTGGATCACAAGGATCGTTTGGATCACTCGTGCCCGTCGCTACGGCGGGGGTACTTGGGTCGTCTACGCCGGTGACTTCTTCGCCATCGTTGTAACCGTCGCCGTCGCTATCAGGATTGGTCGGATCGGTACCAGCGGTGATTTCCTCGTCGTTGGTCAGGCCGTCGTTGTCCTGGTCACAAAGACCAGCAGACATGTCAGGATCACAAGGATCGTTTGGATCACTCGTGCCCGTCGCTACGGCGGGGGTACTTGGGTCGTCTACGCCGGTGACTTCTTCGCCATCGTTGTAACCGTCGCCGTCGCTATCAGGATTGGTAGGATCGGTGCCAGCAGTGACTTCCTCGTCGTTGGTCAGGCCGTCGTTGTCCTGATCACAAAGGCCAGCAGACATATCTGGATCACATGGATCGTTCGGATCACTCGTGCCCGTCGCTACGGCGGGGGTACTTGGGTCGTCGATGCCGGTGACTTCTTCGCCATCGTTGTAACCGTCGCCATCGCTATCAGGATTGGTCGGATCGGTACCAGCAGTGACTTCCTCGTCGTTGGTCAGGCCGTCGTTGTCCTGGTCACAAAGACCGGCAGACATGTCGGGATCACATGGATCGTTCGGATCACTCGTGCCCGTCGCTACGGCGGGGGTACTTGGGTCGTCGATGCCGGTGACTTCTTCGCCATCGTTGTAACCGTCGCCATCGCTATCAGGATTGGTTGGATCGGTACCAGCAGTGACTTCCTCGTCGTTGGTCAAGCCGTCGTTGTCTTGATCACAAAGGCCAGCAGACATGTCAGGATCACATGGATCGTTCGGATCACTCGTGCCCGTCGCTACGGCGGGGGTACTTGGGTCGTCTACCCCGGTGACTTCTTCGCCGTCGTTGTAGCCGTCGCCGTCACTATCAGGATTGGTTGGATCGGTACCAGCAGTAACTTCCTCGTCGTTGGTCAGGCCGTCGTTGTCCTGGTCACAAAGACCAGCAGACATGTCAGGATCACAAGGATCGTTTGGATCACTCGTGCCCGTCGCTACGGCGGGGGTACTTGGGTCGTCTACGCCAATGACTTCTTCGCCATCGTTGTAACCGTCGCCATCACTATCAGGATTTGTCGGATCGGTTCCAGCGGTGATTTCCTCGTCGTTGGTCAAGCCGTCGTTGTCTTGATCACAAAGACCAGCAGACATATCTGGATCACATGGATCGTTTGGATCACTCGTGCCCGTCGCTACTACAGGGGTACTTGGGTCGTCTACACCGTTGACTTCTTCGCCATCGTTGTAACCGTCGCCGTCGCTATCAGGATTCGTCGGATCGGTACCAGCGGTGATTTCCTCGTCGTTGGTCAGGCCGTCGTTGTCCTGGTCACAAAGACCGGCAGACATGTCGGGATCACATGGATCGTTCGGATCACTCGTGCCCGTCGCTACGGCGGGGGTACTTGGGTCGTCTACGCCGGTGACTTCTTCGCCATCGTTGTAACCGTCGCCATCGCTATCAGGATTGGTTGGATCGGTTCCAGCGGTGAATTCCTCGTCGTTGGTCAGGCCGTCGTTGTCTTGATCACACAGACCGGCAGACATGTCGGGATCACATGGATCGTTCGGATCACTCGTGCCCGTCGCTACGGCGGGGGTACTTGGGTCGTCTACGCCGGTGACTTCTTCGCCATCGTTGTAGCCGTCGCCGTCGCTATCAGGATTTGTCGGATCGGTACCAGCAGTAATTTCCTCGTCGTTGGTCAGGCCGTCGTTGTCTTGATCACAAAGACCAGCAGACATGTCGGGATCACATGGATCGTTCGGATCACTCGTGCCCGTCGCTACGGCCGGGGTACTTGGGTCGTCTACGCCGGTGACTTCTTCGCCGTCGTTGTAACCGTCGCCGTCACTATCAGGATTGGTTGGATCGGTTCCAGCGGTGATCTCCTCGTCGTTGGTCAAGCCGTCGTTGTCTTGGTCACAAAGGCCAGCAGACATGTCAGGATCACATGGATCGTTCGGATCACTCGTGCCCGTCGCTACGGCGGGGGTACTTGGGTCGTCGATGCCAGTGACTTCTTCGCCATCGTTGTAACCGTCGCCATCGCTATCAGGATTGGTTGGATCGGTTCCAGCGGTGACTTCTTCGTCGTTGGTCAGGCCGTCGTTGTCTTGATCACAAAGACCAGCAGACATGTCAGGATCACAAGGATCGTTCGGATCACTCGTGCCCGTCGCTACGGCGGGGGTACTTGGGTCGTCTACCCCGGTGACTTCTTCGCCATCGTTGTAACCGTCGCCGTCACTATCAGGATTGGTTGGATCGGTTCCAGCGGTGACTTCTTCGTCGTTGGTCAAGCCGTCGTTGTCCTGATCACACAAACCAGCAGACATGTCGGGATCACAAGGATCGTTCGGATCACTCGTGCCCGTCGCTACGGCGGGGGTACTTGGGTCGTCTACGCCGGTGACTTCTTCGCCGTCGTTGTAACCATCACCGTCACTATCAGGATTCGTCGGATCGGTTCCAGCGGTGATCTCCTCGTCGTTGGTCAGGCCGTCCATATCCTGGTCACAACCGCCAAAGTTGATGTCAGGATTACAGGGATCAGCGTCATCAGGGTCTAGGCCAAGGCCGGAGCCATCGGTAAAATAACCGTCGCCGTCGGCATCGGTGCCGCAATTGGTTATCGTGACGGTGACGGATGGGGGGGAATCATCCGTCAAACAGCCATTGGCTGAATAATAAGCATAGTAGTCTCCCGCAACGCCTACCATCGTAGGATCAGCAACAGTACTGCTTAAGCCATCACTGGCATCATTATCTGTACTCCACACCAGGGTGGAGTTAAGTGGTGTTGTACTCGTCACCAAGCTGTTTAAATCTACAGTTACGTCTGGACAAACACTTGCCAGCGTAGCCGCCGAAAGCGTTGGAACAGCCTCTGGCTCTTCCCCAATCGCCACGACAAGGGTCACTGATTCATCGCCACAAGGCGCCGTTCCGGTTAGGGTGTAAGTGAAATGATAGAGACCGTCGCCTAGTCCACTTACGTCTACGGCAGTAGGATCGGCCAGGCTTACGCCGGATGCCTCATTGTCAGTCCAGGTTCCTCCTGGCTGATAGTTGAGTACAAAGCTTTCGAGGTTAATCACTGGATCGGCTCCGGGGCCGGCGGGGCAGTAGTGAACGATCGAGCCATCCATACCCATCAATGGATTCGCCACCATCGTTACCATTACCGGAACGGCATCACTCAAACAACCATTGTCTTCATACTGTACCCAGATGGTTTCGGGGCTGGTAGCAGAGGTTGTTGTTGGGTAATACGTAAATCCGGAAGCCAGCAAGGTAGCTGGACCAGCACCAGGATCAGCATCGTAAAAATTATAAGTTGGGAGGGCAGGAGTCAGAATGATACTCATGCTCCCAATCGCAAAATGCTCGATTGGACCATCTACCCCGCCAATACCGGACGCACCATCGCCATTTTTCACACACACTTTGAGCGCGATGGTCGTACCAGTGATGCCTGTTTTCTGGAAAGTTTGGGTAGCGGAACTGATCTGGCCAGCATACTCTGCTTCCAGCGTCTCTACACCATCAATGATACTGTATACACGAATATAATCATCGGCTTCCATATAGCCACCTGAGCGTCGCAGGTCTACCGAAATGGTCGCTTCATCGCCCGAGGCGATTGCACTAACCGGAGTTTCCAGACAGAACTCGCTATTGACATCGTGAAAAAGTAGCTCACCATTCACTCTTCGGATATAGTCGGAAGAACGCTTCAGCGTCGAGAAGTCGCCAGAAATGGTTAGGCCTTCGGCCGTGACAATAGATTCATTGTTGGTTGGGCAAGTGCCGATGGCAGCTCCAGTGCATTCTCCTTGCGCTACGTAAGTATTGGCACCAGCAAAAGTGGTATTGAAAAGGACCTGCTGCCCTTGCGTCGGTAGCGGGAAGGTAATCGCAGGGGCTTGACCATCGCAAGAACTGATGTCTTCTACCATGGGATCATCGGCCATATCACCGATGGCAACAACGATGGTCACTGGATCTCCAACGCAGGGAGGAGTACCTGCAACGACATAAGCAAAGTGATATAAACCGTCTGCTACGCCCGTAAAGTCAACTGCTGAAGGATCACTCAGATCCACGCCCGAAGCATCTTCATCCGTCCAGGTACCGCCGGCTTGGTAGTTGATGACCTGACTTTCCAGATCAATGATAGGGTTTGCTCCTGCGCCTCCCGGGCAATAGTTGGCAATCGTACCATCCATTGGCATGACACTGTTTGGAGCAACCGTAATAACGACGGGTACTGCCTCACTTTCACAACCATTTTCGAAGTACTTCACCCAAACCGTCTGTGGACTAGTTCCTGGTGTTGTCATCGGATCATAGCTGAAGCCATTGGCCAGTTCGATAGCTGGACCAGCATCCGGATCAGCATCATAGAAGCGGTAGGTTGGTAAAGGAGGGGTAATAACCACACTCATCCCGCCGATGGCGAAGTGTTCAATTGGTCCATCCACGCCACCAATACCAGACATGCCATCTCCGTTCTTTACACAAACTTTGAGGGCCACCGTGCTACCGGTAATTCCTGTTTTTTGGAAGGTTTGCATCACCCAACTGATCTGTCCGGCGTATTCCTGTTCCAAAGTTTCGACACCATCAATGATGCTGTAGACGCGGATGTAATCATCGGCCTCCATATAGCCGCCCGAGCGACGTAAGTCCACAGAAATTGTTGCCTCTCCATCTCCAGGGATAGCTGCAGTTGCCGTTTGCAGGCAAAACTCACTGTTGACATCATGGAAACGAAGTTCGCCACCTATCTGGCGAATGTAATCGGAAGAACGGCGCAGGGTTGAAAAGTCGCCCGTAAGGGTAAGACCTTCTGCCGTGACAATAGCTTCATTATTGGTTGGACAGGTTCCGATACCACTACCCGAGCATTCTCCCTGGGCAATATAGGTAGCCGGACCGTCGAAAGTCGCGTTAGTAATCACTTCCGCACCACTCAAAGGAATCGGTAAAACGATGGCCGTAGAAGAACCTTCACATACCGTGATATCCTCAATAATGGGGTTATCAGCCGTTTCGCCAATGGAAACAAGAATAGTGACTTCGTTGCCTGGACAAGGGAATGCCCCGGACAAGGAATAAGTAAAACTATATATTTCATCGGCGACACCTGTGAAATCAACCGCAGTGGGATCGCTAAGGTCTACACCTGAGCCATCATCATCATTCCAGGTTCCTCCTGGTTGGTAATTTATAATATAATTAGGTAGGTTGAGCGTAGCATCTGCTCCGGCACCGCCAGGACAGAAATAAGCAATACGACCATCCATTGGCATTACGGAATTCGGTGCCACGGTGATAAGTACTGGCTCGGCTATACTTTCACAACCATTGGCGGTACAGGTTACCCAAACCGTCTGAGGACTCGTTGCGGGTGTTGTTTCCGGATCATAGCTGGAGCCCGTTGCTAGTATATTAGCAGGACCAGCACCAGGGTCAGCGTCATAAAAAGTGTAGCTTGGCAATTCTGGCGTAATGACGATTTTCATATCGCCAATCGCATACTGCTCCAACGGACCGTCGATACCGCCAATACCATTTAGACCATTACCATTTTTCACACATACTTTGAGTTGTACGCTAGCTGCAGTAATTCCGGTCTTACGGAAGGTTTGGTAGCTCCCACTGATCTGGCCAGCATATTCGGCCTCCAAGGTTTCTACGCCGTCAATGATGCTGTATACTCTGATGTAATCATCGGCCTCCATATAGCCGCCCGAGCGGCGTAAGTCTACAGAGATACTCGCTTCATCTCCCGGCGGGATTGGTTGTACGGGAGTCAGGAGACAGAACTCGCTGTTTACGTCATAAAAGCGAATTTCACCGCCGATCCTCCGGATGTGATCCGAAGAACGGTAGAGCGTAGAGAAGTCTCCGGTAATGGTGAGTCCTTCGCTAGTGATAATACTTTCGTCGTTGGTCGGGCAACTACCAATAGCGGAAGAACCACACTCCCCACGAGCAACGAATGCAATCGGGCCATCGAAGGTAGCGTGTACCACCTCTTGAAGAGGAATATCGTAGAAAGGTACATTGATGGTCACATCATCACCTTCGCACACTTCGAGATCATCGAGTGGTGGGGCGGGAACATTGGTTACTTGCGTAACGATGACATCGTAACAAGTGATGTCACCGCTGAATTGATAATTGAAGGTATAAACGCCGTTGGGCAAAGCCGTCAGGTCTACATTGGTAGGGTCACTGATATCAGCACCGCTAGCACTTACGTCCGTCCAGGTACCACCAGGAACATAAGAAAGTACGTAAGCCGTAAGATCCAGTGGATCACCGGAAGAACAAGAATAGGTGGTGCTTACAATACAAGCCACTTTAGCGAAAGTAAAATAATCACCATCAGCAAAGTCGTAGGTCGCTAAACCAGCAGCAAGTGCTACATAGATGGGTGTTCCCGTACTGAAATCACCGTCTGCATCGCTGTCGATCAGGAGGTACTCAGCAGTGGGGTCAAGCGCTTCAATGGTTACGGTCCCTACCGTACCCGTTTCTTGCACTCGCCATTGGCGCTCCATAAGGTCAAAGCTAGTAATTGGCGAGGTATAGGTGGTTGCACCTCCATTATTACCCCAAACGAGGTAAGAGGCATTGTCCGTAAAAGCAGCTGTGTTTGCAGCGTTACTGACGGGCAGGCCACCGGTTTGGTCACCATTATAGATCGCGACGACGGTACCGCCAACCACTGATCTTGATTGCTTTTGTTGTAAATCTGCCGCATCATCACGGCCAATGGCTCCAATATGATGGTGATATGCTTGGTAGCCAGCATCAGAGGTACCTCCCCAAATGGTGGACCCGGCTGCGTTGACATAATCGTAATTGACTGCTCCATCAGCAGGATCATTGTCCAGGGTAGTACCCCATTTTACGGAAAAATAAGAGTTTACGCGCTGACTTTCGAGATCCGAGAGGTTGCGGTTGTATACTGCCACTTCACCGATCGGGCCATCCCATACTTCTACACCTTCGTAAGAACCGATCTGAAATTCATCTGCACTTGGAGCGCCCTGAGCAAAGCTACTTTGCCTCATTTCCATCGTAGGAGCCTCATTGACTTCCCCGTCAAAAATTACGTTCAGGCCAGTATTGCTGTTGATGGAAGAAGGCTCATTGGCCATGTCCCATTCCCAACTCAAGATATGAAACTGGGAAGCTATTAGACCTGTTGGGTGATCATTCCTGATCGGTGAAGATCCATTCATATAACCTAAGGGAGCACCGCCAGGAGCCTTACCGAGGTGTGGATTATCAATACCGAATACAACTAAATTGTCAAACCCGGTGCCCGGAGAGTTGTTTGCGGCAGCGCCAAAGACCGATCCGCCGGGTTCTGCACCCGTCATAAAAGGAGCCAGCTCCAAGCCGGAGTTTATCCCATCAAAGATAAGCGTAGGGTTATAGTTAGATGTAGGAAGAGCATCCGCATAGTCTGGAATTCGATTAGCTACCGTAGCCATCATATCGTTGCCGTTACCACTTTGGTCAAACCAAGTATTGACATCCGTACCGTCAGTGGTAGAACTAGTTCCAGCGTCTGCTTTCACCCACAACTGTAGTGCTCCCGCGACACCGCCAGGCGCCTGCAATTCATTACCAAAGGTAAAGTACTGACCATCAACAAAATCTACAGTTGCTACCAGATTGCCATTACCATCGTCTACAAGCGGAATTTCGGATGGAGCCCCTGTAGAAAAGTCAGCGCTATTATGAACCAAGAGATGCTCCGCACCCGTAATTGTAGGAATACCAACGGTTACCGTACCCATTATGCCCGTTTCACTAACCTTCCAAATCCGATCATAGTGAAAATAGCCAGCAGCAGGTGAGAAACTATTGGGGGTATATGAAGTACCATAGCTTGCTGAGGCATTGTTATTTCCCCACATGAGCGAAGCAAGATCATTGGAGAAGGTATTGGCATTATCAGGATTCTGACTAGCCAGTCCTGTTCCGATACCAATGGTTACTAAAGCATCCGTGCCGTTGGCAGTGGAGTTGTCTTCAATACCGATCGCTTGCTTTTGGTAGAGACCAGAGGCGTCATCACGCACAATACCAGCTACATTGTTATGATAAGCAGTATTGGCGGTGTAATCCCAGGCTTTAGTACCATTAGAAAGAATATAATCTCCTTCTACTATCGTAGCATCATTGTCAACCGTACGCAGGGTGATTCCATACTTAATGGCTAAATAAGAACTTACTTTTTGTAAGTCAGTAGTAGAAAGCTTGGTATTGTAGGCAATAACTTCCATGATGCGACCATCCCAGTTTTCGGCGCCACCACTTGCGCCACCGACATGGGCTTCAATACCAAATTGAGGGGTATTTGCTATATCCATGGTGGTAGTTACTTCCTCTCCCTGATAAAAGAAGGAAAGATCATCGGCTATAGTATTTTCGCTAAGACCTCGTAATCCCCAGATCATCGGTGTACCGATTGGCAATTGGCCGCCAGTAAAGAGGTCTACGTTACTAGGGTTACTTCCGTCACAAAATGGGCTGATGAAATTACTTTGCAAATCCATCGTAGGATCGTTTGCATTGTCTCCAAACGAGTAAAGTGTTCTTATTCCGCTTAATATATCCGTAACGCCTACGGCAATCATTGTTAGATCGCTACCAATAGGAACGATTCGATTCTGATTTGTCATGTAATCACCAACGAAATCGAGGGAAGTATTATAATTCGTTTCTTTCGTACCCGCAACAACAGTTGGTGCATCAGCAGCTGTTGTAGTCAGGTGGAGTGCCTGCGTTGATAAGTCATTCCATTGAATGACCAAATCACCTTCATTGGCGACAGTTGTACCGGCATCAGAAAAAATATCGGTATCAGCCTTTGCCCATTGCGCTAAACCAGTGGTAACCCCTCCCGGTGCACAAAGCGGCCCGGCCGTCCACAACGAGAAATGCTCGATGCCACTGAGGTGGATCGAGTTGTTTTCGGTATCAACGATGCTATTGGGGTGGGCTTGCCAGGTTTGGCCTTCATCCTGAGAGGAATAGAGGACCAGGAGGTCTTCCTTATGCCCATTCAAGTCACTTTCGTGGTATTGAAAGGTGAGGGTAGCATCCAATTGGGTGTTGTTTTCCGGGTGGATGCCCACCACTTTAGTGATGCTTTTTTGCTGAGACAACATCACTGGCTGGTCATACAATTCGATCTGGGTGGCCCCTAAAATTTGATGTGCGCTGAGTGCTATGCCTGCCCGGGGCAGGTCTACTACTTTGTCACTCGTATCCAGTACCACTTCAAATTGTTGTACAGCAATGTTGGTATTTTGTTGGGTGGTGTATAAATATACACTTATCCCCACTAGAAGTAAGCTGCAAATGCCAAGGCTTAACCTCGCATTCAACTTTTGTAGAGAAGTCTTCATAGACGTATTTTTCACGAGATAGATAAATAAAATAAGTTGAATTTGCCTGGCAGAGAGGCATACCAATAGCAGCTCTACACAAGGTTATTTGTGTACAGAAATACAGTATGCGCTCCCTGCTCAGGAAACTAAAAACGACCAAAAGTGTAAATCAGATAGGAAAAAATTAACAAATTGTTTTAAACTAAGCCAAGGTTTAAAACAATCTTATTTTTACGCTACCACAGTTTAGGAAGTGTTTGTATTGAGGAAAAAATTAATTTTCATTTTATTCTTTCCAAAAAAAGACGCCTGGTTCAAATAAGCAATGCTTTGATCGAAACCTGCCTGACTGTTATAAATTATTTGCTTTATGTTCATGGAATAAAGTTTTGTTTTGTACGATCAAATTTGTTATTACCTCCCTTCACATGCTTAAAAATTATAAGCGAAGTATCTTTTGTGAAAAGAGGCGGGGGGATATTTTATTGATCAAAAATAACCCCCACCCACCCATAATCACATAAAAAAAAGCTCTTTTAAGCACGTTGAAAAACGGATACTATCCTCTTTAGCAACATTACAAATAACTGCTTTTCAAACAATTACATAATTGCTAAGATTGAGAACAATGTCAAAAATTAACTTCTCCTGAATAATTTATTGAAGCGAACATAATGGTGGAGATAATATCCGTCTTGATGAATTAAATACTCCCCTTTTGAAATTCTTGCATTTTCAGAAATCCCTAAAGCCTTTGCTATTTCAAAGGGTAATGGCAGATCAGTTCTAACAATTATTTTGTTAGAGGGGAAATACCTTTTCTTTTCTTGCAAGGAAAATTGTCGTCCGTCATAAATTACTTGGAGGCATTTGTTGTCCACAAAATTTATATAACCATTGACACGGGCTCCCTGGCAGCTTGGATGGTTCAATTGCCCCGGGCCCATGATCTGACAAACGCCAGAACCTGAACAATTTTTCCGAGGATCGCCAAAAGTGACACTGACGTTCACCCATTCATTGTTAAGTACCCTTTCTTCCTGATAAGGAATGACCGCCATCGAAGGATTTGAAGTCGTGGTCCATACCAATATTTTCATTTTTTTCAAGTTGGATTTTTAAGAATCAAGGCACGGTGTTTAAGTCTACTGAGCTAAGGAACAAAAGTGTCTCCGATGATTACCTTAGCCGCGAAAGTCGTCTCTATTGACAGTGTAAAATTTTTCATGATTATGATAGTTTTCTGTGATATTGAATACTTCAAAAGTCGTCAGTAAGAAGCCTGGGACAAAGACAGCAAAACAGTAACAAGCATCTGAAAGAGGAGCTTCAGTGACTAAATAAAAATCATTAATCACTGAATATCAGCAACTTAATATCACGTTAAGAGAAAAACAAAGCACTCTAATAGCTAAAGAGAACAGGGGCTAGGCGAACAACTTGGTCCGTTAGCAAGTATTTCCAGGAAGCAGTTTTAAGACGGGAATGGGAAGGTTGTTGCTTTTACTTTTGCCGCCGAATCTTTACGCGTGTTTGGCCAAGCATACCAAGCGTGATCTCCCAGAGAAGTTCGTAGGGGATGATTTCAATTTTATGAAATTGCTGAGAGAACTCGCTACTAACCCCCCTAAGTTTATCCCAATATTTTTTGGTGTGACGTTCTACTGCCGTACGGTGAAAACCTTCTTGTGGAATAACTAAAAGCAGCTTAATAAAGTAATAGGAACGGATCGTTTCGGGTGTCATTAAATAACGAGAACAGTATTTTTCAATGGTCTCAATACGATCAATACTAAGATCATACTTCCCTTTTTGGAGGTAGAAAAGAATTTGTACAATCAGGATGGCAATATTCATGCCTTGCTTATCTTTCGAATAAAGTGGAATGCTATTGAGAAAACGTTGGATACGAAAGGGGGTAAAATTGACATCTTCTTCCGCCATTTTCACTTGATCCAAATCAATCATCAGGTGGAGATAAGCATGATAAATTTCCCACATTTGCTGTACGTATTCCGGCAAAAAAGAAAATCGCGGATGTTCAATTGCCGTGGAAAACAGTTGATATGCTTCCTGAAATCTGCTGGTATGCATGGCCAAGAGAAACAAATACTCTAAGTTATTGAACCAGTTGAATGTCCCCTCTTGCGTAAGCTGCTGGCTCAATTCGGCCACCTGGCGGGCTTTGTCATAGTCTTCCAATTGGATGTAGGCCACCAGTTGATGATGATAACAAAGTTGAATGGGGGTATTTGCCGCAAAGGGCTTCTTTTTGAAAAAATCAATGACCTCCGCACAAATAGGTAAGGTTGCAGAATAGTCATTCGCACAGGTATACTGGAATAGGCGAATAAGTGCGGTAAAGAGATGAAACTTGTAAGAGGTACATTTCTTAAGTTCAGGAATGAGTTCTTCACAAAAAAGAGCGGCCTGTTTTGCGAGATGAGGCTTGGGCGATTTTTTGTTGACAAATTTCAGAATGAGCTGAGAGTAATACCGTTCTGCCTTTCCTTCCAAGCTCGCCGTTCTTTCAAAGGTCGTTCTTTTTTTATCATAATAATTGTAACGCTTTTCATCTCCAATCTGCGTGCTATAATGGAGGCACAGCGTTCTGCTGATCATTAAACTGAGTTCTGTAAACTCGTAATGCTCACATTTCTTGAGCAACTTCTTCAAAATCTCTACCGCTGATTTGTATGCATTTTTAGCGAGCAGTATCTGAGCCGCCGCATAATCCTTATGAGCTTCAAAGAAAGAGACTTGCCGGTCAGAGTGGTTAGCTTGATATGGATCAATGAAAAACAAGGTATTTAAAAGCTTTTCCCGAAGCTTGGCCTTGAGGTTATTAAAAGCACTTTTGGAATCAGCATCAGGATACAATAGATGAAATGCTTCTTCATCGGTGTCAACTTCTCCTTTGCTGATGGCAGAAAAGAGCTTGTTTACTTTCGACTTGCTGTGTTTTTTGGTATTTAAAAGCTCAATGTGATTAGTCCGGTTCTGATTGATGATGTACACCAATTCGCGTAAATTTTCCATGTGATTATATTTAAAGTAGGTCGTAAAAAATCCGTAATCGGGTCATCTGTATAGACAACCAAGCATCTAAAACCGGCAAAATTTACGGGACGGATATGTCTGGGAAAGCGTGAACACATTGCCTTCCTCATCTAGAGTTTAGCAATGTATTCACTGTATAATAGCAACAAACCCCAACAATACGTTACCAACAAAGAACGCTATTGGGAAGCATCCATTTCGGCAAAAAAAACACTCAAAAAGGAAAGTATACTCAATTAGTAGGAAATAAAAATAATGGAGGTCGTACACCACGCTTATCTCTCCTATTCGTAAAATGTAGATGCTATCAGAGCAGTACCTTTTGAAATGCGCCAAGATGACTACTCCCTTTCATAAAGCGCAAAAAAATAGCCAGGCCTCATGGCCCGGCTACTAAGAAATCATTAATTGAATAAAACTTTAAAACAAGGGGGAAGCAACCAACTATCCTGGGGGGATAGAATAGTAGATACTTCTTATGATAGGAATCGAGTGATATAACTCTCTCTGCAAAGAAAAGACAACTGACTTTACCAATTCGGCAAAAAAAGCATACTATTCGGCAATCTTTTACTTCATCATTTCCGATGGAGACTTACCGTAAAATGACTTGAACGATTTTGAAAAATAAGCTGTACTCTGAAGACCAATGGCATAAGTCAGCTCAGCGATGGTTGGATAGCGTTTATCTTCTAACAAACGATAAGCCAGTTGCAGCCGTGCCTGAAGAATATATTGGCTTGGTTTAAGCCCGGTACAACTTATCAATTTATCGCGAAAGCTACGTTCAGACATTGCCATATCACGTGCTAAGTCTCTAACTTTCAACTGTGGTTCCCTAATGTGCTTTGTGAGCAACGCCTCTAAGTCTATCAACCATAATTCGTCAAAACTAGGCCCTGACAAGGCAGGAACCTTCACCATAGTAGAGCCTAATCTCTTCTCTCTTTCTGAGATAATTGCGCCCTCAAAAGCGGCTTTGCGTTTTTGCTGATTATCTAATAAATTATGAATTCGAGCAATTAATTCATTTTGCTCAAAGGGTTTGGATAGGTAAGTATCTACCCCCAAGCGCAAGCCGTAAAGCTGATCAGCCTGTTCAGAGCGGGCAGTAAGCAAGATAAACGGTAGCCCCCATTGCTGAGGCTTACTACGGATTGATTTCAGCAGTTCAAAACCATCCATCCGAGGCATCATAACATCAGAAACAACCAGATCCACTTCTTGCTGATTCAAGACTTCCAAAGCATCTAAACCGTCATTGGCGTAGACCAATCGAAAATAAGGTCTCAGAATTTCCAATAGATATGCTCTGAAATCATCATTGTCCTCAACAATAAGAACCGTAGGCTGGCCCTCAACGCTCACTGGTGGAGGTAAAGTGAGGAGTCGGGTTCTCTTTAAAACATCTTGCTCTCGGTTAGTTTTGAGCTCAAGCAATGATTCTTCTGCTACTGAAATGGGTAGACTTAAAAAAAAGATGGAACCTTTTCCTAATTCACTTTCTACCTCCAGTTGCCCGCCTAAAAAAGCGGTCAGCTCCTTGCACAGGGCAAGCCCAATGCCTAACCCCCCATTTTCCATATTGCCCTGGTGTCGGGCCTGATAATAGCGATCAAAAACTCTATTAAGGTCAGCGTCATTGATTCCTAAGCCAGTATCTTCTACCGCCAGCAAAATTACTTCTGAACCTGCACTCGCTTTCACCAGTACCCGTCCTTCTCTGCCCGTAAATTTAAGGGCGTTGGAAATCAGGTTATTCAGAATGCGTTCTACTTTTTGAGTATCGAGTTTTATGCGCAGATTTTCTGGCGCATCCAGTTCCAACTCGTAGACAATATTCCTCGATTCCGCCAAGGAATCAAAAGTATTAACGACCCGGCGAATGAACGGAGAAAAAAGAACAACCTCTTCCCGCAGTTCAAGCTTACCTGCTTCCAGGCGCGCAAGATCCAATATCTCCTCTACCATCTGCCGAAGTTGCTTTGTACTTCGTTTAATCCTTTGCAACTGGGACATTTGATCCGGCGGAAACGCCTGTTTACTCAGGCTGGTCACAGGGCCTAGAATCATGCTTAGTGGGGTGCGTAATTCGTGGCTGATATTGATAAAAAAGCGGGATTTCATGGCATCTAGTTGCCGGAGTTCTTTGGTAGCGTTTTCGACCTCTGTTTTTAATTTTATGTTGGCAGCAATAAGTCGTTGGCTTCGTCTGTGGACCATCCACCAGAGACCTAACCCCAGAAGGCCAATCATGGTAATAATAAACCATGGGCGTAAGTAAAATGGACGCATGACAAAAATGGAGATCACTATTTCACGCTGATCATTTAAGGCATTGCCAATGGAGTAAGCTCGGATTCTCAGTTTATGACGACCATAAGAAAAATTGGACAACTCCAATGAAGGACTAGACATAGCCCGCCAGTTCATCCCTTCATTAGCCAAGCACCATTCGTAAGCAACTTCTCGTCCCGACAGGTAATTGGGAGTTAAATTGATAATGACACGATTCTCTTGTGGATTAAGGCGTATTTTCCCTGTTTCAATTACTTGTTTGGTGTTTAGTTTTGGAGTCTCCGTATTGCGTTCGTATACAACAACCTTACTTATTTGTAAAAGTACTTCCTGATTTAACGAAGCGTTTATCGCTAAACTATCAGGATGAAAAATACACAAACCGTCTATTGTCCCAAAGTAGAGCCTTCCTTCCTTATCTTGAAAATGAGACATTTGGTTAAACTCACTATCAGGTAAGCCATCCTCTTTATAGTAAGTCGTTATTTGACCACTGGTTTTATCCATTCGCATCAAGCCATAGTTACTCGGTAACCAGAGCTGATTGTGTTTATCCTCGTATACTGCATGAAGCTTATTATTTGACAAGCCATCAACTACAGTGTATATTTTTGGAGGCTTGGTAGAAAAAGGCGACCATCTTAATAGCCCCTGATTGGTTGCCATCCAAAAAAAGCCTTCCCTATCCTCATGAATATGGAAAATTACCTTGGGGAGCGATTCGGCTTCCGTCGTGAAGTCAAATCGTTGTAATGCCTTACCTTGATGATCAAGTAACTGTAAACCTTCTCCGGTACCAAGCCAAATTCCCGCGAAATTTTTGTAAAAACAATGGATTGTGGTGTCTGGAAAGTTACGTATGGTGGCAACGGTATCACCTGGCCGTAAATGCAGCAATCCCAGGTGGCTACCAATCAGCAGCGTATCGCCTAACATCAATAAATCAGTGCCATCATATTCTGGAAAACCAGGCCTTATATTGTAAGCATTTTGGGCTTTTGAAGCAGAAAGACTATAGCGTATCAAGAAGTTGAAGTGACCAGTGATCCACAAATCATCCCCCTGCTTTAAGAACCCTTTACCTGATATATATGATAAATCGTCCCAAAAATGGATTCTTTCGTTGGTACCGGTCCGGGTATTGATTAACCTACTGCCCTTATAGGTATTCGCAATCAAGGTAGAATCAGACAGCGGTAAAATACCGCGAAAACTTACGGGGCCACCTTCATCTGTAATCAGGTTACGGAAAATTTTCGGCCTTACCAGGACTCGAAAAAGCCCTTTGGCCGATCTAAACCAAAAAGCATTATTCTCTGTCATCCAAAAAGCCCATGTTGTTTCTGCTTTAAAAGCATCGAGCATCATTTGCCCCAAATCAAAAGGTAGGGCTTTCCCCTTTTCATATAACTGAATTTTGGAATTTTCATATTGTAAAGCCACTCCCTTTGAGCCTAAAAAAAAATGGAAAGACTGAGGTATGGTTGTAGTAGACAAGTCCTGTTTTATTTCCGATAAAGGAGTACTGTGAGTAAACTTGCCGTTATTGTTGCAAAAACCAATGCGCTCAATTTGTGAATTAGTTGGATTTACCATCGGGAACCAAATCTGGTAATCATCGCTAACCGAGATAACCTGCTGAGTAAGATTGTCTTTACGCTCCTGATGCAAAATATTACCAAGCGAATCAATACGTTCCAAATAGGTAACACCTGCCCGTACTTCCTGACGAAGAAATTCCTGATGCTGTAAGGGAAAATAACGAGAGTAGTGTTCGCTATGCGAAGTGGTGTCCCGTAGCTGCCAGTGCCACTCACCATCGTACTTGCCACCAACTCTAGTAACGGGATCTAAAATCCATAAGGCACCCGCCATGGAATAAATACCAAGATGAGACTTTATCGACAAAGGTATCGATGTGCCAATATACTCTTCGAGAGGTACCGCTTGCTCTAATATGGGATCAAACACGTCTATTACAACTTTACTATCTCGTGTTTTTCCAAAAACCCAAAGGAGGCCATTCACGTCTTCTATTGCACGAAAGGTACTTGACACACGGAACCCATTTTTCTTTTCATTATAGGTTGTAAATTCACGGCCGTCAAAACGAACAAGCCCTCGCTCAGTAGCTAACCAAATGTATCCCTGCTTGTTTTCTGACAAATCAAAAATTAGCCAGGTAGGTAGTCCAGTCTTGGCAGTCCACTGGCTGACTTCCACGGTATAATCTTCCTCATAGAATAATTGAGTAATTGGTTGAGCGAGGACGTTAAGTCCACACACTAATAACGATAGAATAACAATTAGTAGCTTCAAATGGAAATGTGATGTGTGTTCCAATCAAGGATATTTCAAAAGTTAAGGTAAAAAAAGTACACTTGTCGGCAATTCCTTAATCCATCATATCGGATGGTGATTTACCATAATAGGACTTGAAAGTTTTAGCGAAATAAGCTTTACTCTGAAGACCAATGGCATAAGTCAGCTCAGCGATGGTTGGATAACGCTTTTCCTCTAATAGGCGATACGCCAACTGTAGCCGCGCCTGAAGAATATATTCACTTGGTTTAAGTCCCGTACAGCTCTTTAGCTTATCCCGGAAGCTACGCTCAGACATTGCCATTGCACGTGCCAGATCTCCTACCTTGAGATGGGTGTCCTGAATTCTTTTTTCCAGAAACTTCTCCAGATCAATCAGCCATAGTTCATCAAAGCTCGGCCCTTTTGGCGCTTGGGTAGGTTCAGAAATAAGGGGAGCTGTTTCAGTTATCGGGATCATTGCTGCCTCAAAAGCGGCTTTGCGTTTTTGTTGATTATCTAATAAATTATGAATTCGAGCAATCAATTCATTTTGCTCAAAGGGTTTGGATAGGTAAGTATCTACCCCCAAGCGCAAGCCGTAAAGCTGATCAGCCTGTTCAGAGCGAGCCGTAAGCAGAATAAACGGTAGCCCCCATTGCTGAGGCTTACTACGGATTGATTTCAGCAGTTCAAAACCATCCATCCGAGGCATCATAACATCAGAAACAACCAGATCCACTTCTTGCTGGTTCAAGACTTCCAAAGCATCTAAACCGTCATTGGCGTAGACCAATCGAAAATAAGGTCTCAGAATTTCCAATAGATATGCTCTGAAATCATCATTGTCCTCAACAACAAGCACTATTGGTTGTCCTTCCGTATGCACTGGAGTAGGAAAGGTCAGTAATCTGGTTTTGGTTAATACATCCTCCTCACTTGAAGTTTTGAGCTCAAACAATTTTTCTTCAGCTATTGAAATTGGCAGTTTTAAAGAAAAGATTGACCCCTTTCCATATTCACTTTCTACCTCCAGCTGACCTCCTAAAAAATCGGCTAGCTCTTTGCACATAGCAAGTCCTATACCCAAGCCTCCATTTTCAAAATTCTTCTGGTGACGCGCCTGGTAATATCGGTCAAAAATCCTTGGAAGATCAACTTCATTTATACCAACTCCCCTATCCTCAACCGTGAGTTTGATAGTCTTTAAATCAGTATTCACTTTTACTAAAACCAGTCCTCCCCTACTCGAAAATTTAAGCGCGTTAGAAATCAGGTTATTTATCATGCGCTCTACTTTTTGAGTGTCCAGCTTTATACGCAAATCCTGTGGAACGTCTAATATCAATTCATAATTAATAACTCTCGATGCTGCCAAAGAATGAAAAGCATTAAATACCCTACGAATGAATGGAACAAAAAGAACAACCTCTTCCCTCAATTCAAGCTTGCCAGCCTCAAGTCGGGCCAGGTCTAATATTTCCTCCGTCATCTGCCGGAGCTGCTTAGTACTCCGTTTGATTCGTTCCAATTGGGACAACTGCTCGGGAGGAAACTGCTCCTTGCTAAGCGCCATCACTGGCCCCAAAATCATGCTAAGTGGGGTACGTAGTTCATGGCTGATATTGATAAAAAAGCGTGATTTCATTTCATCAAGCTCCTTCAATTCTTTTGACTGTTGGTCAATCGTCAGCAGTTTCTCTTGCAAGTCTTTTGTCTGCTTATTCACTTCTCGCTGAAGTGCCTCATTTTGTAACCTCAACCACAACTGTATGCGTTTGAAATAACCAATCACCAGTACAAGAAGCAATAGCAACAACAGTGTAATAAACCACCAACGCAGATAAATCGGCTTTACCACCCTCAACTCAAGTGTAATGATATTACTTACAAAGTTTTGATTACCTAAGGAATAGGCTCGAAATTCCAACAAGTATTTCCCATAAGCGGGGTTGTTAAACATCAACCGAGGTTCTGTCATCGGTTTCCACTGGTCATTGTCTCCGGGTATACGCCATTCATAGACCATCTTGTCATCGGTAAGATAATGCGGCACCAAACTTACTTCCAGGCGATTAAACGCTGGTAATATCTTCACTATACCTGAGGCTAAGGCTTCTTTCGTAGAAGTTGTAACCTCCTCCGTATTTCTATCATACAGTGCTACTTTGGCAATATCCAGTACCGGGGCAGTTCTCTTATATTGCTCAATACTATCAGGGTGAAAAGAGATAATCCCATTAACCCCTCCCAAAAACAACTGCCCGTCATCTCTTTTGAAATAGGCCAAAAAATTAAACTCATTGCTGGGCAAACCATCTTTCTCTAAGTAAGTAGTTACATAACCATCTGACTTTCGAAAACGCATCAGGCCATAATTACTGGGCAACCACAGGTGACCATAATTATCTTCAAAAACAGCATGAATTTTATTATCCGAAAGCCCATCTTCAACCGTATACGCTCGATAAGTGTCGTTGCGGGGATTCCAACGAATCAACCCCTGTGCAGTCCCCAGCCAAAAGAGTCCCTCTTTATCCCCATGAATAAAATAAACCCTCAAGGCCTGATCTTCTAAAAGAGGAAAATGTTTCTTTCTCCTCCCCTCTTTATCAAACAAGAATAGACCATATTGGCTTCCCAACCAAAGGCCCTGCTCATTGCTATACCAATAGTAAGTACTGGTGTCCTTTAAAAGATGAGGTTGAAAAGTTTTCGACCGTTCATTAAGCGCCAACACCCCTAAATCACTGGCTACCCACAAAAGAGAGTCGTTCAAACGGTGCAGGCTATAACCATTATAATCTTTCTGAAAATAATGAAAAAAGAAGGATTTATAGTGCTCTTTTGTAAGGTCATATTGAATGAGATCCTCCGTTGATTTAGTGACCCACACTTGGTTGCCTTCCTTTAAAAATCCCATGTTATTATAGCCATTGGCAATGGGTAAGGAATAGAATTGTTTTCTCTGTAAATCCAGCCGAAACATTCCCGCGTAGGTATTGACCATCAACTGGCTGTCACCAATACCTACCATCCCCCGAACACTCATGATAATATCATCCTGATGGGGATAAGTGGTGAACGACCTTTTCTTGATTTTCATTCTAAAAAGCCCTTCCGGAGAATTAAACCAGAAAGACTCATTATTAATCATTACGATAATCTCATTGATACTGGTCTTAAAGTCTTTTGCTAGTAAATTACTTAAGTTTTCAAACAGGATGTCATCATCTTTGAAAAAGAAAGAGGTAGCGTTGTTAATTGCCAAACCAAAACCATCCTTATTCATTTTCAAGAATCGGCTATGGTCATGATAAGAGGTATTCCCCCATGAAATATTAGGGTAAGCACCATAGGGGAAAGTTTGAATGCCCTTATCATGAAAATAAAACAAGGTATCTAAGTCACCAACGGATTGAGGTTGAGGCCAATAATAAAAGTTCAAATCCTCGTCTAACAAAGAATATCGATTATTATGACCAGAAAAATTAATTGCTGAAATTTCTTTGCCAAAGCGATCAATAAGGTACAATCCTAACTTGCCGTTTTTGGTTTTCCAAATCCAAAACAGGCCATTTTTTTGAGGATAATAATAAGGGTATGCATCGGTTTTGCCGATAGTTTCTGCTAAGGTAATTGTAGTTGTATCATTTAAAACCCACTCCCATTGACCGTTATAACGGCCGCCTTTACCACTCACAGGGTCGAGCACCCATATTGTATCTTTATGTCGAAAAAACCCATAGTGACTGTACGTCGACAAGGGGATATCTTCATTAATGTAGACCTCCAAAGGGATAGCAGATTCCTCTATGGGATCAAACACATCAAAAAATCTATCTTCCCCCAGAGAACAAAAAAGCCAAATATTTCCATTAACATCCTCAGCAATCCGCCCAACTCTATCGCTACGCAAGCCAAACTTTACACCGCTATACGTGGTAAACGAATTTCCATCAAAACGAACAAGCCCTACGTCCGTTCCTAGCCAAAGATAGCCCCTCCTATCTTCAATAATATCAAAGATGTGCCATGAGGGCAAACCATCTTCCTTCGCCCAAAGGCTAATTTCCAAGGTGTAATCCCCATCTGAAAAACGACGTTCAATAGATTGAGCGTCAATGGAAAAGCAGGATAAAAAAAGAAGGAAACAAGTCCACAAAAAGGGTCTGTTTCTGGAAAAGTAAAGCATAGATTTAGTCACAGACTATTAGTAAGATTGCAGCATCAACAACATCGCTCCGTATATACCGCCCCAATGTATCAAAAAACCCGACAGATTCACGTCTGTCGGGTTACAAAATCACAAAATAGATAGTATAAAGCATGGTTTCAGAAAAACCAAATTTTATCAAAACTCCAACCGATAATTCAACACCGGAATCAGCCCCAGCTGGGTTTCTGCTACGACCTTCTCACTACTCGCCGAGTAGTAAAGGCTGTAGATGTTCTCCCGATTGCTTACGTTCTGAATATCGAGGGAAATGATGGAGGAGGTCTTCGCACGGTTTTTGCGATAAGAGATGCGCACGTCGCTACGCAAGTAATAGGCCACCTGATTTTCCCAGGCCCGACTGTTATCGCGGATGGTGTAGCCAGCTATACGGGAAGCTTCCAAATCAATGGGGGTGTAACGGTTACCTCCGGCTACATTGGTACGAATATTGGCCCCCAGGAGGTTGGTTTTATTTTTACCAACGGGCCATTCTTTACCAATCAGCATATTGCCCACATAGCCGCCAGCGTAGCGGGTATTGCGTTCTATGCCATCGCGGCCAGTGTAGCGAGATTCGTAGATGGAAATTGTTGCCAGCGCGTACCAGCCATTGGTAAAGAATTTCTCAATGGTCGTCTCCAAACCAAAGTTACGCCCTGTGCCATCCGCGAAAAGTGAATCCGTGACGTAGCCACTGTCAAAATTGAGGGCAGAGGCCGCCCCTGCGTAGTCACCTTGTGCATTGGGGCTGGCAATGGCCACATCATACAAATCCTGGTAGTACACCTCCGTTTGCAGGCGCCACTGGGGGTGAAACCGCCATTCGTAGCCCAGCACACCGTGCAAGGCTTTAGGCAATGCCAGTTCTTTGTTGGGTTGGGAATAAGTATCCGCGCCCGTGGGCACCTGAGCAAAGTATACCGGT
Source organism: Lewinella sp. LCG006 (assembly GCF_040784935.1). GTDB lineage: Bacteria > Bacteroidota > Bacteroidia > Chitinophagales > Saprospiraceae > Lewinella. The sequence continues at coordinate 431,895 of NZ_CP160680.1, forward strand.
AGCGGGTCGCGGCGAGAATGCAAGCCGGCACCAGCACTCAAGACATGCCCGGGGCGCAGGTTCCAGCGCATACCGACCCTGGGTTCAATAGCCATCTGTTCACCTATGCCCAGGTAGGAGGTATGCAGACCAGCGTTGAGGTGTAAGGTGGTGCCTACTCGGTGCTTTATTTGCGCGTAAGCCTGGAAATTGGCGGTAGCTCCCTCTTCATTAATCAAGGTGACCCGTGGCCGGTTGGCTTCTTCCCATTCAGCGAAAGAATATGACAAACGACTCCCAATCGCTCCCATTCGGAAAGTACTGCGGGCATTGAGTTTGCGATTGTACAACATACTGACCCGCAACGCTCGGGTGGTGAACTCTTCGGCTCCCGAGAAGTTGTCTTCAGCGTAGAATTCCTCATCCGTAACTTGATCCACAGCATAGCTGATGATGGTCTCTAAGTAATCGTTCTTCGCCAGATAACGGCGATTGTTGATCCCAATCACCCCGCGATCAGAGTGGTAGTCATATTGCTCTAAACTATCTCGGAAGGTACTGTTGCTGAGGCCTCCCAGCCCCCAAACCGACCAATACCCACCCTTGGTAGTAGGCAGCTGTATCTTGAACGAAGCATCTTGAAAAATAGATTCCTCACCCCCTAAATCCAGGATTCCCAATTGTCCCAGTACTCCCAAGGTGGAGTAGCGGTAATTGCCCAGGTAGCTGGCTCCTCCTTTTTCACCCAGCGGACCTTCCCCTGAGATGTCCAACCCCAGAACGCCGGCCTGGAAAGCGTACTCCCGCTTTTCGTTGTTGCCCGTGCGCAGCTTGAGGTCGAAAACGCCAGACATGGCATTGCCATACTCCGCAGGAAAAGCACTCACCAGAAAGTCGGAATTGGCCAGCATGTTCACGCTAAGTGCGCTGATGCCACCACCAGAAGCCCCCTGGTCCGAGAAGTGATTGGGCGTAGGAATTTCTACACCTTCCATCCTCCAGAGCAGTCCGCGGGGGCTATTGCCTCGTATGACAATCTCGTTGCCTCCGTCGTCATTGGTATTGACACCTGCAAAGGAGAGGGCCATCCGGGCTGGGTCATTGACGGCTGCTGCGTAGCGCTTCGTTTGCTCCACACTGAAAGAGCGTGAACTAACGCTGGCCATTTCATTGTTGGGAGTACCGTTGAGGCGATCGGCCTTGACGACGACTTCGTCCATCACCACCAGGGATTCTGTGAGTTTCAGGGTGAGGACGACTTCTTTGCCAGAACCTACCTCCAGTTCATAAATATAAGCGTCTTCATAGCCCAGGCAACTGATGCGTATGCTATGACGACCAACGGGAACGCCCTCCAATCGAAAGGTACCGTCGAAATCAGTAGCTGTCCCTAACAATGGCTCGACGTTGAGCACAAGGATATTGGCAGCGATAACGGGTTCTTCGGATGCCTGGTCTAGCACGACCCCTTTGATCGTTTGAGTGAAGTTTTCGGTCTGCGACCAAAGTCCCAGAGAGAAAAAGTTGAGTACCAACAATAGGAGAACTGTCCGCCAAGAGTGGCAGTTGCTTAGAATGCGTAGCATAGATAGTAGTGGTTTTATATTCTATAGCGAGGATGTGGGTAGCGGTTTCCACCCCCTATGTCTTTTACGATCATTTTTTCGCATAAGCGTAAATACTTTGCTAAATTCCCACTACATTTAGGTATCTAAGGATAGTGTAAAACACTGATCGCCACACTTCCCTTAATAGTTGATGATTTAACAATGTCCCTATCAACGAGAGTTTTGCTCTTCTTCGTCGTTTTTTGCGTGGTTCAGCCACTTGCAGGGCAGATTGTCGTGCCACAAGAAGGGGGTAGTATCGTGCCGATTGATGCACAATTGTCTTTTCCTGAAAATTATGACCTTGCGCTGTCACTGATGACGGAAAAGCAAGCTGACAACCAACAAGAAGCAGCTTTTTATTACGGACAACAGGCACTCAGCCTCGCTAGAGATCAAAAAGATGAGGCTCGTATTTTAGAAGCTACTCAAAATATCGCCAGGTTTTACCAAAATCAAGGTGAATATGAATACGCTGATAGTGTTTACCTACAGGGGCTGTCTTATCTTAAATTACCGTTGCAACAGGCAGAACTCTACTTAGACCGGGCTAGCCTTGGTGCACGTACCCGCAATTGGGACAATACTGATTACCTCCTCCAAAAAGCCCGTCAATTGATTGGTGATGATACCCTTAGTACGACTATGGCCAGTTATCATTTTCGTGCTGGCGTCTATGAATTTGAAGCGAAGCAAAACATGGTAGAAGCACTTGTGCATTACCAGCAAGCAAAAAAGATTGAAGGTGTTTCTAACAGGGTCCTCACCAGTATTAATAACAATCTTGCGATCATCTATGGAGTCGTTAATGATTTTGAAAAAGCACATAGCCTTAATGAAGAGAACCTGCGCTTTGCTATGGAAGATAACGACCCAACAGGGCAGCTTTTTGCCTACTATGGACTGGCGTTTTCATCCGGAATGATGGAAAACGACGCCAGTCTTTACACCTATTGCCAAAAGGCCATTGAGTTGCACAACACTACAGGTATTTCTACTGCTTTTGGTTATATCTACTCTTTACTCGGTGAGTATTTTATGACACTCAACCAATTGGATTCTGCCGAATATTACCTACAAAAAAGCATCCTCATTAGTAAAGAGCAAGGAGAAAACAAAGAATTGGTCGATGCCTATCAAGGAATGATGCATTTTCACACCCTTAAGGGAGAAGATGCCATCGCAATTGAATACGGAGAAAAAGGTTTAGAACTGGGCACACGCGTAGACCATAACATTGAGGAACCGCTCGCTGCCCTCTACGAGAAACAAGGAAATTACGAAAGAGCATATACCCTGCTGCGTAGAAGCTGGATCAAACAAGCAGAACTGGACCAAGGCAAAGCCAATATTTCGCTCATGGCAAAACTCCTTGAAGAGCGCTTTGAGCAAGAACGCAACCAGCAAGCATTTGCGCACCAGCAAACTTTGACGCATCAGCGTTTCACCCTGGTGACTTCTGGTTTCGCGCTCATCATTTTCTTGACTTTACTTATCTTATTACTACAGGCTCACAGTAGGCGAAAGCTACAAGTATTAAATAAGTCTCTCACGGAAAGCAACGGCGCCCTCAAGCAGTTTGCCTACATTACTTCTCACGACCTGAAAGAACCCGTACGTAATATCACCAGTTTTTCGGGCTTACTAAAACGCCGATTAGCTAATCGGGAAACCACCACAGAGGAAACCGATTTTCTGAACTTTATCACCAGCAACGCCGCGGTACTCAAAGAGATCGTCGACTCACTGCAAGTCTTCACAAAAATATCTTTTGGAGAACTCGAACATGAAGTGGTGACTTTGACGGAGGTTTTTCAAACCGTAGAGAACAACCTCCAGCAGTTTATTCAGGAAACCAATGGGCAGCTCATCTTCCATAATCCTCAACAGATAGACAAGGTATTTTTTACCCGCCCTATGCTGATCCTTGTTTTACAAAACCTTGTACAGAATGGATTTAAATACAATGAATCTGAGCACCCCACAGTTACGGTGAAAGTTACCCCCAATAACAAAGGGAAGACTTTATTTCAAGTTGAAGACAATGGAATAGGTATTGAAGAAGCATACTTCGAAGGGATTTTCACGCCGTTTAAAACACTGAAAAACAAGTCCATCACTCAATCCTCAGGACTTGGCCTTTCGATTTGTAAAACGATTCTTGAGCGCTATGGAGGAAACATCACGGTGGCTTCTGATGGAAAAACCGGAAGTACTTTTTCCTTTTGGATTTAAGGCCTGTTTAGTATTCTCAGGCCAACCTCACCAACTGATACAGGCCCAGAACCAAGAAGACCAAGGCCAGAAACTTGTTGGTATACTGCACCAATTTTTCCATGCGATATACGATAAGATGCCCCAACCTGGCGTACAATAAAAACATACCCAATGCCCCTAGTGCTGAAGCCGAGGCGAAAGCTATCAATTCAACTTGTTCTGTGAATTCGTAGCCATAGGTATGCAAAGAAAGGGCGATGAAAGCCCAAAAGGGCATGACTAAAAGATTAATACTCGCCGTAAAAAAACCTCGCTGGAAGCTGATGAAGTTGTCTTTAGAAGAACTCGCAATATCCAGTCCTGGTTTTTCTGCTTTTTGAAAAAGGTAGTAAGCAGCCATACTAAAGAAAACTACCGCTCCTACAACTTGAATATGGTGGCCAATGGCTTCATCTTTGGCAATCGTCAGGTAGCCATAAACGGCAATATAGGTGTAAACAAACTCCGGAATAATCGTACCCAGGGCAGCAAAAACACCCGCCTTGCGCCCTGCGGCGATCGCACGCTTCATCACCATTAGGTTGATCAGCCCAGGAGGGGCACTACCGATGGCACTTATCAGAAAAGTAAGAAGAAACAACAGGACGATACTCATGACTAATTCAGGCTTACTTTGGGCAATTTCAGCTGCAAATAAAGAGGAAGTAAGTCGTTAATTGCAATTTTTTCGACGAAAAGGTGCAATCATTGCCCCCATGGCATTATTGAACCAAACCAAGCAGTACACTGATCATCAATTGCCAGCTATAAGAGCAGATTGGATAGAAACCTCTTGAAATTTGCCAGCAAGCACTTATCTTAGCTTCCCCAAATTCAAGCTATTGATCGCATGACAGATATCCGCACCCCTTCCTTTTGGACGAATCTTTTACAGAAAATCATCAAGATTATCCTCAACAACCTGGGGGTACGCACGAGTAAACCTACGCACAATCAACACGTGGTGCCACACGAAGAAGGATGGGCCGTTAGAGGAGCTGGCAATGAACGCTATACTGGCGTTTACAACTACCAGCGCGAAGCCTTGGAGCGCGCCAAAGAAATTGCCAAAAATTACGGCTCTACCGTCATCATCCACGGCGAAGATGGTAAAGTGCGCGACAGCATCAGCTATCGGAAAGATTAAATCACTTGTCTCCATTTGAACACTCGTGTTCTTTTCGGCACCAGAAAATAGCTAATACGAACTCATGGGACTAATTTGCTGTTTGGACCACATCAAATACCCTCCTTCCCCATGAAGACTGTCTGTATTGTTTTTCGCTATTTTCATTTTGCCTTGCCTTTACTACTCAGTGTGGTCATGTTTCTTCCTTCATCTGTAAAGGCGCAAGCTGAACGTGCTAAAGCTGAGCGTTTCGTCCTGCCTTTGGTGTATTACACCCCCGAAACCACCTGGTCTTTTGGCGCAGCAGGCGTGATGACTTTTCAACTTGACAGCCTCAGTCCGCGCTCACAGGTGCAGCTGGGTGTTGCTTATACTTTGAACAACCAGCTCTTGTTTTATCTGCCCTTTCAGCTGTACACCAAAGCTGACCATCTGCGCTTTACAGGGGAGTTGGGATACTACCGTTACAATTATTTCTTCTACGGTATTGGCAATACCTTTGAAGACTACGAAGGCGAGACTTACGGGGTCAATTATCCAAGAATTCGGCTCAATATCCTCCAACGAATTGGGGAGCATCAATTGGCCGGCATTCGCTACGCCTGGGATCAATGGGAGGTCTATGACCAAAAGGAAGGAGGGCTGTTATTGCAAGAAAACGTGATCGGTAACGAGGCTTCTACCTACAGCGCCATTGGCCCGATCTGGCAATGGGACAGTCGCGACCATCTTTTCTTCCCGACCAAAGGCTGGTGGGCTGAAGCTACACTCCTCACCAATAACGAATTCCTTGGGGCTACCCAAAACTTCCTCAAGTGGACCGTCGATGCTCGAAAATACTGGAGTCGCAAAGAAAATCGCGTATGGGCCGGACAGCTCTATCTAGAGGGAAACAGCGGTCAACCCTCCTTCAATCAATTGGCTTTACTGGGTGGAACGCGCCTCCTGCGTGGCTACTATGAAGGCCGCTACCGGGATCGGCAGCTAGCGGCAGCCCAACTGGAATACCGCTTTCCAATCAAGGGACGCTTTGGTGCTGTAGCATTTGGAGGCCTGGGCTCCGTCGTCGACGAATGGCAAAACTGGGAGGCTGATTACTTGCGCTACGCACTGGGGGCAGGTATCCGCTTCACTTTATTACCTAAAGACAAAATTCGCCTCCGGCTCGATTACGGCATTGGCCCCAACACCAGTGCTTTCTACCTCACGGTGGGGGAGGCTTTTTAGGTTTTTTTTGAACCACATGAGGTTCTGGTTTTGAACCATATAAGGGATTATAAGGTCATATAAGAGGTTTGGAGATTTTTCATTTCCAAACCTCTTTTGGTAGTAATAATATGCAGCTTTGAGCATTAGTCAGGAAGATCTCGGTAGGACTTTGTTACGTATGTTTTTTGACCTTCTTTGTAAAGGTTGGTTACGTAGAAATTTAACAGTAGACCTTCAGGGAGATCTAAAAGCCGCAAATAGGTGATCAATTGAGCTTCGTGGATGGGAAGAACTTTTTCGATCGCTTTTAATTCAACAACCAAACAATCAGCCACCAGTAAATCACAGCGGAAGTCTAGTTCAAGGGTTTCTCCTTTATAAACAACGTTGATTGGTTGCTGAGAGACGAAGGGGACTTGCCGCAATCTGAGTTCATGTTCTAAACATTTCTGATAACTACTTTCTAATAAGCCAGGGCCTAATGCTTTGTGAACTTCAATAGCTGCACCATTAACTTGGTAAACTAAGTTTTTATAATACGATTTGGTCAACATAATAAAGTGCTATTTTATAATTAACAATACTTATTACTATAAGCCTGAGAACTCTAATTCGTGACAATTAATTCGTGTGTTTTTTCTAATAATCTCTTATAATCCCTTATATGGTTCAAAAATCGATGCCTCATGTGGTTAAAAAATCACATCAACACCCCATTCACCGCTGCAATAGCCGGTGGCAAGTCCGTTTCTCCTAACATTTCGCGGAGATCAATTTCGATGACGCGGCACAGGGAGAGCATGGGAATGTCATTGCCCAACCCTTCGAAGGGGTTCTCCGAGTAATCGCCTACCAGCTCCATCATGATGAATACCCAGCCGACAATGACCGAGAAAGGGATCGACAACCAGGCGCCAAAGGCACCCAACTTGTGAAATTCCGCGACCATGCCCAATGGTAAGAGGAAGATAAAAATTCCTACAAAAATGAAACTCATGTTGGCGTACTGCCTCGGTAAAGGAAACTTCTTGATCCGCTCGGCCTTGCCTTGGTGTTCGTAAAAGTCGTAGAGAATTTTTTGCAGCTCCATGTGTCGAAAATCGTCGATCAATCCTTGCTCCCGGAGTGCTTTGAGATCTTGCGCTTGCTGATCGATGATTTGGGTAGCGGTATTGACGTAATTCATCAATCGCTCATGCTCCTCCTTGCCCAGGAATCGGTCAAGTTCGGCTATCGTCACATTGTCCTTAAGGAGGCCTACGCCGTAGGTTTCCATCCGGCGGGCATTCAGTTTGCCAATATGATTGCTCTGGCTGATGTGTTCCCAACTTGTAGGAATCAGCAATTGGCTGCGCAGGGCATATAGCCAGGCGATGTGCCGGTAGAAGAGATTTTTATGCACCAAATGAAGCTCTTCCTTACTTACTTCCCGATCGGCAAACTGGTCGGTCACGAAGCCTTTTACGGCACTGCCCCAGGCGCGGCTACTATTAACAATAGCTCCCCATATTTTGCGCGCCTCCCACAGTCGATCATAGGCCTGGTTGTTTTTAAAACCAATATAAAAAGCTACTGCCGTACCGATGACGGACAGCGGCAACCACGGAATATGCAGCCATTCCCAGTGGGTATATTCAAACAACACGGCCACTAAAGCTGACCAAGCTGTTATCCAAAGAAGGTGCATCCCCGAAAAATTCCAAATATTGCGAAAGCCAAAGTTCTTGTTTACAAACATGGAAGCTGCTTTTTTTCAAATATATAGAATTATGGGTAGATAAAATTTTATAGGTATTTTCAATAGTGGTCTGTCAATATTTAAAGTTCCGGTTGAGCGAACGCGGATTTTGGTGCTGATTGAGGCGGAGGTTCCCGCGCATAGCAGCGCTACGCAAGGGGTTCTCCAACGAAGAGCAGTGCCGAAAGACGCATCGGGCAACCGGAAAGTTTAAGTTTGACAGACCACTAGCTATGGTATGGTCAATTGGATAAAGAATCCGTGGTCTGTGTTGATCTCTAATTTTGCGCCAATTTCTTTAGCCCTCATCCGTAAATTTGAGTGTCCCAACCCAGAATTTTTGAGCACATTGCTCTTTATACGGCCATTGTCCTGGATGATCAATTGCATCCCATTTCGTCCGTGTTTTTGAAAAGTGATTTGGCAATTGTCGCCATTAGAATGCTTGGCAGTATTCGTAATGGCTTCTTTACAGATCAGGTACAGGTTTTGCCGAATTTGAGTAGGCATATTTTTGTCCAAGGAAACGTCAATAATTTTCAGCTCGAAATGGATGTCTTTTACCTCCAGCGTTTCTGCGGCATGCTCCCGAATGCGATCCAAAAGGTTTTTGAACTTGTCTTTTCGAGCATCAATTGCCCAAACGGTGTCTCTCATTCGAGACATGGCATTTCTGCTCATTTCACTAATCCGTTGCAATTTGGGTTGACGATCTTCTGAAGCGGTCTGTGCCAGAATTTCTGTCTGCATCGTTAGGCCTGCCAATACACTACCTACATCGTCATGTAAATCACTGGAAATTTTGACGCGAATACGTTCAATTTTTAAGGCTTGCCGTAAGCGATACATGGCAATGCTGTAAATAATCGCAGAGATCGCAAATAGAGAGATGGTATAAAACCACCACGTCTGCCACCAAGGTTTTTTGATAGCTATGTTTAAAGCATAAGCTTGTTCATTCCAAACACCGTCTGAGTTGGAAGCTTTTATCTTGAACAGGTAATCACCAGGTGGTAAGTTTGAATAACGGGCAAAGCCATTCTTTTCAGCATCTACCCAGTCATCTTCATGGTTTTCGAGTTGATATTGAAGCCGATTGTTTTCAGGGTCACTATACTCTAGCGCTACAAAATCAAAGGAGAGGGTGTTTTCATTGTACGCTAATGACAACTCCTTGAGTTCGCCAATTTGTTTTGCCGTTGCAAACGGCTCATCATTAACCTGTAAACGTGTTATTTGTATCTGTGCATGATGAGGCGAATTTTTAATGCGCTCTGGCGAAAACCGATTCATGCCCTTGGTGCCACCCAGCCAGATTTCACCATTACTCGTTTTCAAAAAAGCATTGGTGTTGTACTCATAAGCCTGTAAACCATCGAAAAGCGTGTAACGATGATGCCTTTTTTCTTCCGGGAAATAACGAATGACGCCTCTGTTACAACTCAACCAGAAGCTACCCGAGCTATCTGGTATAATGCAGTAGTAACTTTCATTAGGCGCACCACTAGTGGCTTCATTGAGTAAGTCATTGGTTCCATCCTGCTTGTTTACTTTAAGCATCCCCGTAGAGGTAGCGATCCATAAAAACTGCTTTTCCTCATGGTAGTCTTTGGCATAACCAATCCCTTCAATTTGACGGCTTACACTGTATTTGTGCTCATCTGTTTGTAAAACTAAAAGCCTGGAAGCATCTACCGCTAAATACAGTAGCCCCTCCTGTGTCTCATAAATGGAGGTTGCCAACGCTTGTTGGAGTTCTCCAAGCGAGTGGAAAGGCGTAAATACAGCTTCGTGCTCCAAGATGGTCAACTCATAAATTCCCGAGTACGTAGCAAAAAGAGTGCGCCCATCTCGAAGCTGATAAACATATAGTATGTAGTTGGGTAAATCTTGAATATATTCAAACTGACGTAATGCCTTATTCCATTTTAGTAATTGGCTTGTGCCGACTGCCCATAGATCATTCTTTTTTTCAAAGAAAAATTGGATGGATGGTTTATCGGCTAAAAGTATAGAAGTAAGTTCTTCGTTCTTTTCAACTGTTGGATAATAAGTGGTATAGCCCCTAGAGTAGCTGCAAAAAATTTCTCCTTGGCTGGTTTCAAAAATGGCGGCAATGTTTTGACCAATAAATTCGTCTACAACAGCGAATTTTTGCTTGCTTAAATTGGTATAATTTACGCCAGATGAAAAGCTGCTTATCCAGATGTTTTCTTGATGGTCCTTGTATAATTTATTGGGTATCCTGATGCGCAAGCCCAGCTTTTCAGGATTGTCAGCAGGGATTTGCCCAATAAACTGCCCAGTTTTTCTATTGAAAATCAGTATACCCAGCCTTGAACTAGCGACCCAGCGTATAGAATCATTGATACTAACCGTCGAATTAACGCTCCCTATCTCAAGGCCGTTCAACTCATCGAGGATGCGATACTGGTTCGTCTTGGGGTGGAAGATGACCAGCCCTTTTTTAGCTCCTAAATACCAAACATCGTCTTTGTCTTCCTTTACGCTGGCAAGGTGGATGATTTCCATTGCGGGCACCTCCGCTTGCTTTCCGTCAAAAGCAGCACGAACGTGGAAGGGGGGCTGGGTGTCCAAAATACTAATTCCCCGGGCTCTGTTTATATTACAGGAAACGACCTGCTTAAGCTCCCCTTTGTCATCCAATACAGGGAAATTGTGCTGGCCATCAATAGCACATAAAGCGAGTGCTGTTTTATCATCAACATCAAACAAGTAGAGCCTGCCTTTAGCGCCAATTCCTACTCTGACCCACAATTGTTGTTGTCCATTCCTGTCGAGATGAAATGCGTGGTAATCCTCCTTAAGCAATACCCCCTTGTCGTCTTTGATTTGAAATCGCTGAAAATGATCCTGTTCTCTGTTATAACAATGGATACCTTCATAGCTCGTAAACCATAGATTGGTTTGCTCGTCTTCGTAAAAATTACTGGTAATGATATTGCCCAGTAGACTAGTGGAATCGCCCGAAATGGATTTGTAAACTTTTACTGATTTGCCATCAAAGCGATTTAAGCCGTCTATCGAACTCAGCCACACAAAGCCTTTGGAGTCGTGGTAGATGAAATTGTTTGAGGCTTGGGATAAACCTTCTTCCGGAGAGAGATAATGGAAGGTATGGCTTTGAATTTGGGCGTAAAAAACACCAGGGCTGATCGCGAGTAATGCGATCAGCCACAGCAGTGGGACGTTTATTTCATGATTGCTAATCAAATAAAATCGAGGATTTAATTAAGAAAATTATCTAGTTAATCTCAACTTACGACCCATTATCGCCATCATTTTCAGCCTACTCATTACCATAAGTACCACCACAATTGGGAGGGCAGGGTAATAAACTCAGGCTTGAAGAAACTTGATTGTTGTTATAATTTACTTGCCCAATAATGGTTCTATGAGTATCTGTAGTGTCGTTAAACTTCACGTCAATGACCTCGAATAGTATATCATCGAAATCGTTGCTGGTGAAAAAGCTATCGTCAAATAGTACTTTAAGCCCCATTTGAGAACTGTCTACCTGACGAATTTCATTCAGTTTATCGACTATTTCTGGCCCTGATCCTGCTGCCACAACAAGGTATTTTGCAAGATCAGTTGGAACTCGTTCTACACCATCAACTTGAACAGCGCCATTAATGGGAACAGCACCCTGCTCATTACTGGCCAGGCAAAAATGGTTGGCCTCTACTAACTCATCATTGCCATTAACACCCAAGGCTATCATAATCAATTCATTGTTACGGGCTGCTGGATAGATCCGGAGGCTATCACATTTATTTTTTTTGCATAAATCTAATAGGCCCTCTCTGCTAAAGGTAGCCGATAAATCAGAAACAGTGCCTGAAACGGATTGAATAGATTTTTCATCAGCTGCTCTAAAATTGTCGTCTAATAAAGTACTGCTCGGTAAATTAACTTCAACTGTCTTTCCCATGATGTGTGGTTTTAGAATGTTTTAAATAAAATCCTTGATGCTTTATTTCTTTTAAACCCGCCTTATGACAAGCGATTACAGCTCACCATCCATTACTTTTTTAATCACTTCCATCTTGTTATTAACCTCCAGGGTACGGTAAATCCTCTTGATGTGATCTCTGACGGTGTCTAAAGAAATATCCAATTTATGACCGATCATTTTGTAGGACAATCCGTCTACTAATCCTTGAACGATTTGTTTTTGGCGTTCCGATAGCTCGTCTCCTTGTTTTTTGGCTTTAGGCATAAAACGTTCCGCAATCTTCCTCGCTATGGTAGGAGACATATAAGACCCACCTCGGGAAACGGTAAAGATGGCTTCCTGGATTTTTGTAAGCGGTGTCCGTTTTGAGATATAAGAGCACGCGCCTGCGCAAAGCGCATCGTAGATTTTATCATCTTCCTCAAATGTAGTCAAGATGATGATGTCTATATTGGGGTATTTCTGGCGAATATGATAAATGCCTTGTATGCCAGACATGCCGGGCAGCCCAATGTCTAATAACATAACATCTACCAGAGGTTTCCTGAAAGACTGTGCCATTTCTAAAAAAGCCTCTACGCTGGTAACGCTAGCTGTTAGCTCAATAGACGGATGCTGAAGTAGGAAGGTTTCCAAGCTTTCCTTGATGACTGCATCATCTTCTATGATAACTAATTTGATTTCTTGCATACTACAAAGGTAACAAAGCAGCACCTGGCAGTTGTCCACATTTTGATGTGGGTACGCGAAACAGAGCCTACTACTTGATGTATGCCTTGTGCTGTTCTTCCGTTTTCATAAAAAAAATGCGCCATCCACATCAAAATGTGGATTCCCTCCCTGACTCCCCCCCATACCTTTGTCCTATCAGCAATTGAAAAGGAATCGAAGTAGTGAAAAGGAAAACTTCGATCTTTTTCAGAACCACCTAAAACCTGTCAACCATGAAGATATTTCCTGTCATGCGACCATTACGAACCCAGAAATCTCGTGAAAATTTTTCCGACATCTATTATAAAGCTTCAAGTTTACCAATTCCTGACCACTATTTACATGATCCCAATAACATCGTTTTGGGTATCTATTGGAATCAGGAATTGATCGGGGGCTTTATTCTGGGTAAAAGTTCCCATTTGAGAACTATTGAGCTTTTCGCCAAGGAAGACAAGCATGAGCTGCTCTACCAACAGCTACATGATAAAGGCGTATGCACAGAAATTTGCTGCTTCTGGATCAAGAAAGAGGTACGCACTAAAACGACCCTTAATTTTTTCATTTGGCTGTCTATGGCTTACGCGCTCAAGCGGTACGCTACGGCTCATATTGTTTTCGGAACCTGCTCTCGCTCCTTGGCGCGTCTGTATGCAGTCACCACTAAAGTGAAGTTCCTCAGTCAGGACTTTATCAACAGGAAACCCACTTTTATCTTTTGGGGCAAGCAACGGTATGCTATATCGGGCATCTCCGAGATTGTTTTTTATAAGCTGAAGCGGATTTTGAAGATGGCTAAGAGATCTCAGTCACTTACCTCCATTTAGTACAGACTTCAACATCCAACATCATGCTACCAACACCCCCATTTGTACAGCCGTACGAACAGTCCAAGCTACGTCTTGAAAAAAGCACTTCGCTAGCGCACACCAACAACTTTATCAGAAAGGTAAAGTACCTGATTCAACTGAATTTCGACAATGAGTTATTCGATGCCAGCTATCTGGCCAGGCAAGTTCACCTGAGTGTTTCACAGCTCAATCGCAAGGTGTTTAATACACTCAATTAAATTGAAAATAAATTTCAATTTAATTGAGTGACAAATCTTAATTTATTTATTAACCTTTCATATCTATTATTATGAAAAACAAGAATTCGGAAAAAGAACTTTATTACATCAACTTTACCAATGAATTGACAGATGTGAGTAGTGTTTATGTAGAAATGCAGCACGATTTCACTCATACCTCTTATTGGACAGCGAGTGCGGTAAAGGACAATTCCGTGCATTACAGGCCTTATTTTCAATCCTACCATTACACTGTTGCTGTATACAGAGCGGACAATGGGACGGAAGGCCCACACATAGCAAGTTTTCAATATGCTTGCTGTAAAGATGCTAGTGTGACTATTACCATCCATGGAACATCCTCTAAGCCTAGCTTTACGGTTTCGTAATCATCCACCCGCTTCAAATCTTAAATCAAATCTAAAACTAAACAATTATGTCAGATTACAAATTTTCAGTCTCAAGCCCACCAACATTAAAGGATCAAGGTGTTGATTTTGTAATTCATCACCCAGAATTCCCCGATGTTCTTAAATCGTACAATATCTCCATTCCAATGCCTCAACCGCCGAATTTTATCGCCTTCGGCTTAGATTTACCTGAAACGGTTAAAGGAGTGTTGAAAAGTCAAAATGTATGGAAACGATTGGGAGAGGTAAGAACAATAGCTACTAAAGAAACCCTTACTGTAACAGAAACGATAACGCAAAGTCTTACGGAAACAAGAAGCTTAAGAGCATTGATTCGCTTGGCTGTCAGTGCAGAAGCAAATGGGCTTTTTGCTTCTGCAAAAGCAGAATTAACTGCTGAAGTGGAAGGTACAATTCAAACCCAAGAGAATTGGACTAAAGAAACAACACACACTAGAACTATTGAGACCCAACCAGACAGAACCTATGCCTTCTGGAATCTTTTAAATCGGGTATCCTTTAGTTATTCTTCCTCCGATCTACAAGATATTATTACTAAAGTTGAAACCCTTATCCGAAGCAATAATAAAAATGATAAAGCTAAGGAGATATTAGCGAGTGCTACTAATTACCTTAACAAGATAAAAACGCTTAAGGAAATGGAACATAAAAGCGACTTGCTGTTTCATTATTTTGAAGATCATATGGACAATGATCATGCTTTATTGGCTAGAATGCAAGGTTTCTAATACGCAATAACACGGAGAATTCTATCAGAGGCTGCCCCACCATAGGCAGCCTCTTTTTTATCACTATACCGATCCTAAAGTGGTTTGGGCTTTAACCAAACGCCCGCTGAAATTATCCATGGCCATTTTGGTGGTATAGAATATCAATTAGAAAGGGCCAAAATGGCGCCAAGATTCACTTTTTTTAAAAAAATCACCCTTACCACTTACCTCCTTCTCTCTTTCCGACATATACTGATGGTTTCCCGAATGAAGTGTTTGGGCAAAGGCCCGCAACACTTAATTGTCAGGATAATTTGGCTTCTCAATTGTTATTTTTAATTATATTTATTGAGGATATTTGGCTATCCCTACCCCATCCTTCTGAAAATAATCAACGGTTGAGAACCCCAAAAAGCGCAAAACACTTGGTTAATCCATTCTTTTTTGACGCTGCTATTCACCAAACATAAAACCTACTAGTATGTTCAGATTATTTTTCAGCCTACTTATTACGAGCATAATCTTTAGTACCTCATTGGGGGCACAAAGTGCAGAGAACCCCGAAGCATGGGCTTTTCGTTATGTCTCCAGCAACTTTCAGTGGCCACTTGATAACAATTCAGGGCTGGCCCGCGATGATTTCAATGGAGGGCTCCAATTCGAATATTTTCGATTCCTCAACGACAACTTTGATGTAAGTTTTCCATTTCGGATAGCTTCCGCCCAACATCCTCTTGACGCTACCGGTAGCAGAACCAGACAGGCCGTTAATTTTGGTCTGGATGTGCTACTCAATCTAAACCTTTACAAAGGTGATGTTTTCCGCCCGCGCTTATTTGCCGGGGTGGGTGGCCTACTTCTAGAGACCGATGACTTGTCTTTGGACGTACCTATGGGACTGGGCTTAGACTTTTACCTTGGACGTAACACCTCCCTCTCAACCACCTTTTCCTACCATTACAACAGCGTTGATTTCCGCGATCACTTTATGGCAGGTATAGGTTTCCACATTGCTGTGGATGATTACGACCCTCCCGCACCTGTTGTCAAAGACCGAGATGGTGATGGTATCGTTGATGCAGAAGACCTTTGTCCTAACACCCCTGGTATTGTAGCCCTCAACGGCTGCCCCGATAAGGACGGTGACGGCATCAAAGATAGCAGTGACAAATGTCCGGACACTCCTGGCATTGCTAAATTTGAAGGTTGTCCAGATACCGATGGTGATGGCTTGATGGATAGCGAAGACAAGTGCCCGGAAACAGCCGGACCTATAGACAATGAGGGTTGCCCCATCACCGACCGCGATGGCGACGGTGTAGAGGACGCCCAAGACAACTGCCCTGACGTAAAAGGAACAGTAGCCAACAATGGCTGTCCGACCTCACCAATGATCGTTACGGCCAAAGACAAAATCACCGGCGAAGTATTGCCCGACACCGAAGTTGCCCTCCTTGATGGCAGCGGACAGGTTGTAAAAACAGGCACGACCAACAGCCTGGGCGTAGTAGAATTTGCCAACGTGGAGCCTGGTAACTATACCATCCAATCTAAGCTTTACGGCACTGCACTGGAAGAAGGAACAATTGCGGCCAGCGATTTCAATACTTCTACTTCCGTACAGAAAACGGTCTACTATAATGACCCCAACTTTATCATCAAGGGCAAGGTGTTCTATTGTAATAGTCCGAACCCCCTACCCTCTGTATCCCTCAACCTGAGCAACAATGCTACGAACTTTATGAAAACAACAATCTCTAAGAGCAATGGAGAGTTTGTTTTCTACCTGGACAACCGTGCCGTTTACGAATTGTACGCCAAGAAGGAAAGCTTCCTTTCGCAGGTGGTCAATGTGGATGCGAAGAACTACGATCGCTCTAAGTCGGTATTTGTGCGGTTAGAAATCTGTGCCGATGAAGTGAAGTGTGGTGATGCCATCAATCTGGAAAATATCCTTTACGATACCGGTAGTGCGGCCATCCGACCTGATGCAGAACCCGACTTAAACAAGGTGGTTCAATTCATGAGAGACAATACGGATGCGAAAATAGAATTGTCGTCCCATACCGATAGTCGGGGGCAAGCTTCATCCAACCTTGCACTGTCTCAACGCAGAGCAGAAGCGGCAGCCAACTATATCATCGCTCAAGGCATTGCTGCTTCACGGGTGATTGGTAAAGGTTATGGAGAAACCCAATTACTCAACAGGTGTGCTGATGGCGTCAATTGTAGCGCTGCGGAACACCAGGTGAATCGCCGTACGGAATTTAAGGTGATCTGTCCGGAGTAAAATGGGTACTTCGAGGTACTTGGTACTTCGTATTTGGTAGCTGACAAAAAAATCCCGAAAACAGGGCAAATTCATGAATTTGCCCTGTTTTCGGGATTTTTTTTAGGCCAAACACAAGAGGGATTTGCTGCCCTTTCGACCAACAAATCCCTCTACTCTTTACCATTTTTCAGGTACTAAATACTACTGCTCGTAGTAGAAACGCTCGTGTACGATCTGGTCGCCTTCCCACTTCTGGACGGCTACCTGCTCCATCTTTACGCGGTTGCCATCCTTGAAAGTGACTTCCATCATAGACTCTACGAAGGTAGTACCATTGGCTTCGTCGGAACCGATGCCCGTAATCTGTAGATCATGGAATTCCTGAACGCTGTTCAAAAACTGCACCTCGTAATCACGGCAAACTGCTTTGCTCTCACGCGTACCACGTGGCTCGGTCATTACTACGTTATCAGCATAGTACTTGTCGAAGGCCTCCAACAATTGGCCTTGGCCAAGCATGTTGTAAATATCTTGTGCTTTTTCTAAATAAGTCATTTTGGGTATTTTTTAATTAATGTATATACACTAAATGTATTTACACAATAATTAGTTGAACATCATAGGCATTATTTTTCAAAAAAAATCACAGCCCTATGAATGCGCAGTAGAATAGAGGCTCCGTAGGACAGGGTTTCCTACTCCCCTCGCTCCGTAGCGTTTTTAAAACCCGACGCTACGGAGCGAGGGGAGTAGCGGACAGCCTGATGCCTTCAAAATATTCAACTTATCCATTGTTGCTTACGTTGATAGTCTCATTACAAGTAATTATCCTACTATGTCTTCTTTCCATGTAATTATCATTGGTGCCGGCTTGTGTGGCCTAAGCACGGCCTATCGTTTGCAGCAAGCAAATATTCCTTTCCTCCTCCTGGAAG
Organism: Lewinella sp. LCG006; assembly: GCF_040784935.1. Taxonomy (GTDB): domain Bacteria; phylum Bacteroidota; class Bacteroidia; order Chitinophagales; family Saprospiraceae; genus Lewinella. The sequence goes on from NZ_CP160680.1 coordinate 449,920, forward strand.
CCCGCGACCGGATTGGGGGTAGAATCCTGACGGTGCGCAATGAATCGGGTACCCCCATTGAGATGGGTGCGACTTGGTTGGGTAAAAAACATACGGCCATCAACGCTTTATTGAAGGAGTTGAAAATTGGGATCACCGAGCAATACCTGGGGCAACAAGCGATCTACGAACCGCTTTCGACCAGTCCGCCCCAACTGGTACAACTTCCACCCAACAATGACCCCAGCTACCGTATTGCAGGCACCACTACGGCGCTGATTGAAGCCCTGGCAAAGCCTCTATCGCCCGCCAGTATCCACCTCCAACAAGTGGTGCAAGCTATTGAAAGCAAAAGTGACGGTTTTTTGGTACGCACCCAGAATGCGGTATTTACCGGAGCAGCCATCGTCAGCACACTTCCCCCTCGCTTACTCATGCAGACGGTGGCATGCACACCGGCCTGGCCGGAACCGCTACAAAGCATCGCCAACCAAACCCACACCTGGATGGGCGAAAGCATTAAAGTAGGCTTCACCTACCCTACTCCTTTCTGGCGGGCCAAAGACCTGAGTGGTACGTTGTTTAGCAACGTTGGGCCCGTGGGTGAAATGTACGATCATTCGGATGATGACCAGGGGTACTATGCCCTCAAAGGTTTCCTCAATGGAGCATACCACTCGCTGACGAAAGCAGAACGCTGCCAACTGGTATTGCAACAGTTGCGCAAATACTACGGGGAGCAGGCTGACCAATACACTACCTACGAAGAGGGGGTATGGCGACAGGAGTCTTATACCTTTACGGATTACGACCAAGCGCTGCTACCCCACCAAAACAATGGCCACGCTATCTTTCGACAGCCGTTTTTCGGTGGGCGATTCTGGATGGGAGGGGCAGAAACCGCCAGCGAATTTCCGGGCTATATGGACGGTGCAGTGCGGCGGGGAGAGGAAATTGCGGCAGCATTGATCGCTGCTATTTTTTGATGCTATAGTTCTCTAAGGCAGACGATATGTATATAAATGACTTATATAACACACGACAACTGTGAAGCAATAAAAATCAGCAGACCCAATACCTTATAATTCCGCAGCACCCACATTTTAAAATATATTATTCTAGCATTTAGGTTGATATTGTTTTTTTTATTTACTATGTTTGCCATACACAAGACAAACATCATCAACTTCAACCTGGACAATCATGACAAAACGCTTAACTATTTATCTAGGCCTACTGGCCGGATTTGCCTTTATCATCTACAGCTGCGCGAAAGATGAAACCATCATCAATACACTTGATGATCAAGAAATAACCACCCAACAAAGTCAAGTTATTGACGGTCAGTACATCGTTGTTTTCAACGAAGGCGCCATTGAACTGGGACGCGCTGACATCAGTGCTGCTAATTACTGGGAAGTGAGGGCACAAGTGGCCGAAGCAGCACAAGCAATTTTACGCGAAAACCGGATTGTTGACCGGGAACTCCTTCAAACTTATGCTAAAGTATACCAAGGCATTGCACTCAACCTTGACCAGGAAGAGCTAGCACGCTTGAAGGCTGATCGCCGGGTAAACTTCATTGAGCAAGACCAAACCGTACACGTAACCATGGGCGGCCCTCCGGGTGGCGGCGGTGGTGGCGGTGGCCAGAGCACACCTTGGGGGGTAACCCGCGTAGGTGGCCCGGTAGCTGGTGCTAATGCGGGTACTGCCTGGATCATCGATTCTGGTATTGACCTGGATCATCCTGATCTTAATGTAAACACGGCCCTTTCTGCTACTTTTCTTGGTGGTAATAGTACCCCTGATGATCAAAACGGTCACGGCACCCACGTAGCAGGTACAGTAGCCGCTATTAACAATGATATTGGCGTTGTAGGTGTGGCAGCAGGTGCTCCTGTTGTATCGGTACGCGTATTGGACCGTCGCGGCAGTGGTGCCTACTCAGGTGTTATTGCTGGTGTTGACTACGTTGGAGCTTTGGCCAGCAATGGTGATGCGGCCAATATGAGTTTAGGTGGTGGTGCTTCTTCTGCTTTGGATGCAGCCGTAATAGCAGCTTCTGGTAGTTGTCCTTTTGCCCTGGCAGCAGGAAACGAATCTACCAATGCTAACAACTCTTCGCCAGCAAGAGCTAACGGAAACAATGTTTATACAGTTTCCTCAATGACCTCTACCGACAACTGGTCTTCTTTCTCTAATTATGGCAACCCACCCGTAGATTACTGTGCGCCAGGATCTAGCATTCCTTCTACGTACAAGGATGGTGGTTATGCTACATTGAGCGGTACCTCTATGGCGGCTCCTCACGTTTGTGGGATCCTTCTATTGGGTAATGTCAGCAGTGATGGCACCGTTAATGGAGACCCTGATGGCAATCCTGATCCAATTGCACACCTCTAGGGGCAATTGATCTTCCTTATCTAATCATTGTCTTGTAAGTAGGAAAGCGGGCAAATCGGAAAGATTTGCCCGCTTTTTTATTCCTAGCCTTCCTGTAATTTTTCTGATTCCACTTTATCCATTAAATTGGACGTTTCCAAAACAGTCTCCACCTATGCTTGGCGAAAACAACAAGAACTATCTTCTACTATTATCTTTTCTGGAAGGCGGTGCCGTAATGGCCTGCGAACTCATCGGCGCGAAATTGTTAGCGCCTTACTTTGGTACTTCGCTCTACGTGTGGGCCGCAGCCTTGGGGCTTACGTTGGGAGGGCTCACGATCGGCTACTTTGTAGGCGGGCGATTATCCAAACGCTACACCGGGAGCACGCGCCTCCTTTATAGCATTCTGGTAGGGGCAGCTGCCTTATTGGTGTTGATGCCGTTCACCAGCAATTTCATCATGGAGGCCACCATCAACCTGCCCTTGGAATTGGGGGCTATCTTCTCCTTGATCGTCTTCATGGTTCCTCCTTTGGTATTGATGGGCATGGTTTCTCCCGTGATTATCAACTTATTGACCGATCAAGCGAAATCGGCTGGTAACAGTGCCGGTAATGTTTATGCCATTTCTACAACTGGTGGTATTCTTTTTACTTTTCTAATGGGCTTTTGGGTGATTCCCGAATACGGCTTGCGGCTTCCAGCTATTGTCACGGGTTTTCTATTGGCTGCACTTCCGCTTCTTTCTTTGATAAAACAAGCCAAAAGCCAGACCTTCTTCTTACCGCTGCTACTAGGGTTTGCTTACCTTAGTTTGCAGGCGGCACCACAATACAACGAAGAATACCAAATATTGTATCAATCTGACGGCATACTCGGCCAGGTGAAAGTGGTAGACTACCCCTCTTATGAAATCACCGACAATGCTGCAATCGGGCGCGGCCTGATCGTCAACAATACCTTACAGACTTACGTGGGGCATGCCGAAAACTTTGCCTACAGTATTTGGAACTGGGCCAATTATTTCCCTACAGCAGCCTCCGTTTTTCCGGAAGGAAGCAAAATCCTCTTGCTCGGGCTTGGAGGCGGCACATTGGTCAAGCAACTCACCCGCCTGGGTTTTGAAGTGGATGTGGTGGAGATAGATCGCCGCATTTGGGAGGTTTCGGTGATCCACTTCGGGCTTGACCCCAACACTAATATCTTTATTGATGATGCCCGCCATTATGTCAAAACAACAAATAAAACCTACGATATCGTCATCTTCGACACCTTCCTCAGTGAGTCTGTTCCAGAGCATTTACTTACATTGGAAGGAATTTCGGATACCAAAGAAATTCTCCGACCCGGAGGGATGATCATGGCCAATTTTTATGGCTTTTTGCAAGGTGATAATGGAATAGCTGCTCGTTCTGTTTATAAAACGATGAAAGCAGCGGGGCTGGTCACCGAATTGCTGGCAACCCCAGGTACAGAAGGTTCACGTAACCTGATTTTCTTGGGAGCTTTAGAGGAAAAAGACTTTAGTCAAACCCGCTATACCGTGCCTACTTTGCCCACCATCGAAGATTTATACGTTCATTTTGTCGATGATCGTCTCATCTCTCAAGAAGAAGCCTATCTACTCACTGATCAGCAACCGCGCTTGTCCAAGCTTTACGCCCGGGCAGCTATGTCGTGGAAAGAGAGTTACAATGCCTACTTCCGTCGGCACTTTCAAAAGGACGTAAGATAACGTTTGGAGCCAAGGAACACTGCGCTATTGCTTCTTATCCAACCGATAGTTGATGTAAGTGATCCCTTGTTGCGCCTGTGCCATTAGCTGCTGGACGGTGGGTGTCGATTCAATTTTGCGGTAAGCATCAATGGCTTGTTCGTAGCTTTTGCGTGCTGCAAGCAAACGCTGGGTATCAAAAACGCCCGAAGATTGGGTATAGCCCAGATTATAGTGCGCATCTGCCACTTGGCGAATATTAAAATCGGAAGGATTGAATTCGTAGGTGCCCTGAAGACTCATCAGGCGCTGTGTGGCTGGGCTTGCATTTTCAAATTCATGAAGGGCACGCTTGTAATCAAACGGTTTGGAATAGGTGCTGGCACTTATCCTAAGCACATCCTCGTAGGGAATTCGGGTATGGAAGGGCTTGAGCAGAATAGGATATTCTCTCATTTGCCAGCGCGGATCAGCAGGAAGATGGATACGAAAAAACATCCCCTCTTTGACCAACACCTGCTCCAAATCAATTTTCTTGACGAACTCGGCCGTCACCTCATCGCCACCAACAGCACCGCTGCCCAGGCTGATATCCACACCGTAGTAGACCCCATCTATTTTTACCAGGTTCCAGGCATGATAGGGATGGTCAGGAATATCTTTGATCGCTCCATCATAGTGATACTCAGGATAATCTATTACTTCGTGCCAATAATTCACATATCCCGTGACCAAGTAGCAATCTATGCCCATCAAGCGGCACAATTCCTGGTAAAACTGTGAGAAGGTCTGAAAGTTGCCACGTTGGGTACGCAAAACTTCTTGTAGGTCGACTTTGTCCTTGGCGAATTGCTCGCCTTCAAAATCGTAGCTGATGTGCTCAGTGATCCAATAAAAGGCAATTTCGGCGGCTTGTAATTTGGTGGTCGTTTTGCTTTCCAGGGTACTGGCCAAAGAAGCCAAAGTCATCTCTTCCGTTGGGCGACTGACACTGGCGTAATACAGTAAATTGTGATTGAGAGAATCTAAGGCCTGTAGGTTATAAACAGTGCTTAGGAAGCAGAGTAGTGCAATAAATTTAGCGCGCATCTTCATCGGTGTTTGTGTATGATAACAGGGATACATTGAGCACCTAGTGCCTGCCGCAAAAATAAGGATTTTACCCATTACAAAGATTGATTTTTTAAAGCCTTTAGGGCAATAGAAGGAATGATAAGCGACCAAGCTGACCGCGTAAATTCACAAATTTACCCGAAGTGGAAATTTTATTAATTCACCCGATAATGTCTAAATTCGTGGCATGAAGCAAACCATCGCCATTATCGGGGGCGGGCCAGCGGCATTGATGTTGGCCGCTTTTTTGAAAGAGGAACAATTCGACGTTACGATCTACGAGAAGAACAAGACCGTAGGCCGTAAATTCCTCGTAGCGGGCAAAGGCGGCTTCAACCTTACCCATTCCGAATCGTTGTCGGCTTTCGCCGAAAGGTACACGCCGGCCCATTTTCTGCAACCTGCACTCCATCATTTTAGCAATGAGCACCTGCGGCAGTGGCTCGAAAGTATCGGCATTCCCACCTTTGTGGGCAGCAGCAAAAGAGTCTATCCTGAAAAAGGCATTAAGCCCATTGAAGTACTCCAAAAAATATTGGCGGTGTTGGAAGAAAAGGGCGTCCGCATACTTACAGAACATACCTGGACGGGTTGGGGGGCGGACAATACCCTTCTATTTGCCGAACAAATGCCCATAGCGGCGGACTACACGGTCTTTGCCCTTGGCGGGGGAAGTTGGAAAGTAACTGGCTCCGATGGCAGTTGGCTGACCATTTTCACCAAAAAAGGTATTGCCACTAAAGCTTTCAAGCCTGCCAATTGTGCCTACCAGATGGATTGGCCCACTACCTTTCTTTCCAAAAACGAAGGGCAGCCGCTCAAAAACATTGCCATTTCCTGTGAAAATAGCACCCAAAAGGGGGAAGCCGTCATCACGCACTTCGGGTTGGAAGGCAACGCCCTTTACGCCCTGAGCCCGCAAATTCAGGCACAACTTGAGGAGCAGGGAAAAGCTACGGTTTACCTCGATTTAAAACCGATGTTTACGGAAGAAGAAATCCTGCGGCGGCTCCGCTCCTCACGCGAAAAGACGATGAGCAGTACCCTCCGGCGTGGCCTCAAGCTCGGGCCAACCAAGATGGACATGCTCCAGGCTTTGCTTCCAAAGGAAACTTACCTGGTACCCGAAAAGCTAGCGCCCAGCATTAAGCGCCTCCCCCTCACACTACTGGGGGCTGCACCCCTCGACGAGGCCATCTCCACCACCGGCGGCATTGCCCTCGAAGCGGTGAATGCCAACTTTGAGCTTTCCCAACTCCCAAAAACCTTCTGCATTGGCGAGATGCTGGATTGGAATGCCCCTACCGGCGGCTACCTGCTGCAAGCTTGTTTTAGTATGGGCGTGTTTTTGGCGGATTATCTTGGTGGGGAGTGATAAAAGACGCGTCTTTTCTTTTAAACTTTATACTTTTTCTTCAAATCATTAAAATTAACCACTTTCTTAAAACCTCTATCCTTCAGACCTTTATACAGCTTAGTATCTCCAGTCCATAGAGTTTCATCCATATATTGTGTTAATGCCACAAAAGTGACATCATCTGGATCTATATCTCTGACCAACCTCATCGCTTTGACATATTCTTCAAAAGGAATTAAACCATCAGCAATAAATGATACTCGGGAATAGACCATTTCTAAAGCAAGTCGGACTTCTTCTTCGGTCAATTTCGACCTCTCTAAAATTTTTTGAAAATGCTTCTCAATCTCTACCTTCAAATAGCTTGGCGCATACAGCACCACACCTATTTCATTTGTTCTTAAAATAAATTGACCTATTCCACTACTTATGTTTAAGACTCCAGAAAATATAACATTTGAGTCAATGATATAAATATCCATTATTCTAATACATCTTTAAACTCATCTAACTGAGATAATCTTTCTTTCATTTCTTTTGACCATCCTCCTTTGACTTCCCTTGATAATTCCTCAATATCATCGGTGGTAGCAGAACTTCTACTCACTACATCAATAAATTGGAAGTATTCTAATACCTTTTGAATATCAACTGGGTTGACAGTTAAAGGTAACTTTATAATAAACTCGTTATCAGTCCTTTCTATACTTACAGCCATTACTATAATTATTTTAATATGAGAACAGAATTACGTTGGCTATGGTTCCGAACGTCTAACTTAATAATTTTATAGATGCTCTCCATTATCAAATGGAATTTATTGAGAGTCATTTTAGGCCTCTTATAATATCCAACTTATCAGCTGGAGCGTTGGGGGCTAAAAATAATGGTATTGTATCTTCTGTTCTTTTTGGCCTTTTAAGAAAGTCTATTGGCCATTCAGTTATTCTTTCTTCTTTTCGATGGACGTAATTTCCTGGCTGAGGTTCATCAATATATTCCCTTTGTAGAATCAATGCAAGCGGTTCTTGAGCACCTGAAATCTTCTTCGCAAATTCTATTGCAGCATCACAATCATCAAATGAGTAGTAATAATCACTTCCTTGTTCTAAATCTTCAGCTCCATCACCTGGGTAACACCATACGCGATACTCTAGGACCTCATCCCATACATATCCGCCCCCAGCTTTTGCTAATCCAGGGTACTTGCCCACTCTTGACTTATCATATACACTTGGATACATTTTCTCTTTTTTAATTCATTGAGCAGAATATTTTCCCTCGCACCACTCAACGATAAATCACCTTCAAAACCTGCGTACTCCCTGCCGCTCGGAGATGCACAAAATATACCCCCGGCTTGGGCAACTGGACGCGAAGTTGACCTTCTGACAGGTTTATCGTTGGCAGTGCTACTTGCCGACCAAGTGCATCAAACACCCTTATCTCCGCTGCGTGAAAATCACCTAAAACTGATACTTCACCGTTGCTCGAAGGGTTGGGAAACACCTGCCAGGGCGAGGACAGCTCGGGTGATTCGTCTAGTGCAGTGCTCATATCATTGTAAGCGAAAACGCACTCCTGCAAGCCCAGGTATTTAGGATTGTTTACATCATCCATGGTTTCTTTTACGCCCCAGCTGCCCCATTTGGAATAGCGGCCGTGGGAGGAGAAGTGCGCAAACAATCCGCCGTGATTGGTATACCAATAATCAAAATATTCACAATAAGCAGCTTGTAAATCCGGGTGATGGTTGGCCGCATTAAGTTTTGCGGTAAGCTCATCAATATTGACATTTGCGCCAGTGGCTACCAGGTGTTGCCCGCCTTCGTAGGCAATCAAATCGAGCCCATAATTATCTGCAACCACCTTGTTATCGTCCATGTAGCCAAATGAAACGGGCAGGCTTTCCTGCATCCTCGCTACGATCTCCGGGATAGAAATTGTAGCCACTTCGCCCTGGCTCACAATGGTATTGGCCACATCTGTACCACCAAAATAAGGCGCTATCGCTATGGCATCGGCCGCCACCTGGGTAGGATTGTACATGGGGTTATTGAAATATTCCATGATCCGGTTGGTCACCCAGGCGTTGGCTGCTTGGGTGGGAATGATGCGAATCAAGCGATCGGCCCCACCAAAAGTATCCGTAAATACGCGAAATATGTCCGCAGAACGCTTGGCCGTGTATTGCCAGGCGCGGTCCCAGGAAGCTTCGGGATAACCGAGGAGGAGCCCCTGCTCAGCGGCGTAATGGTGTTGGGCAAATTGCGAGTTCCACACCTCATTACTGTACTCTACGTATAGCTTTAGATCGGGATCAAGGTTTGCCAAAAGGAAGCTGGCCAATTGCTGGATATAATCATCATTGGCCTGGTGAGGCACATTGATCCAAACGTCTTTTTGCAACAAATTGGCCAATTCAACCACATATTCCCAAGCAACACCCGCTTCTGTACTTTGGGTAAAATAATCGTAGCGGCTACGTTCCGACCAACTGGTGACCGAAGACCCATTGGTACGCAACCAATCCATAAAACGGATAGCTTGAAAATCGTCTAAAAATGTCAAAAACTCATCCGTAAAAACCTGCTCTTCGTACCTGTCTACGTATGCTGGATAAATGAATTTTATATCGGAAATAGGATCATCTGCGTTTGAAGCAATGATCTCCACCGAGACACCACTCGTCACGGTCACCAGGGTATCTACCGGGCACTGAAACTCACCACTGGCCCCAAAATGCAAACTCACCGTACCACTACCTTCTACAATCAAGCGGTACTGTCCCTGTGGTAAGGCTTCCTCAATGTCCCATAACATCAATGCCCGGACAGCCTGCGGAGGATGTACGCCATCCTCATAGGGGATTTCCAGTGGGTAACCTCGGTCATCCACTGGAACAGCCACCTGTGTATCCCAGGGGCCGTTGCCTTCGGCGTTATAGGTGATCCATTCCCGGCTTTGTTTAAAGGCATCGGTAAAGACCAGCTCAGTAGAATAATCAACAACAGAGGTGAGATTGATTGCGATGGGGCGCTCTTGGGCAGACATTATTAGTGCTGAAAAACAGGAGATTACAAGTAACATGCTTGCTTTCATAAGGGGGTAATTTAGTCCGCAAATTACGAGTTTGCTGATAAAAGTCATTACTTTATCTTGCTAAGATGGGCTACCTTCAATAGTACTCCTAATCCCTTATAAGGTTCATCTCTTTCACAAGAAATCCGCTAATAATTCAATCTGCAAATCCGTAACTAGTTCAGAACGAGCATCACCCCGGATGTTGCCACTCACGGGCATGGTGTTTTCGTAAGCACTACTGGCCGCTATAGGAACATGAGCCGCCCCGACGGCCAATCCGTGCGTGGGATCGTAACCTATCCAACCCGCACCGGGCAAAAAGACTTCCACCCAGGCGTGGAGTTCAAAACTGGGCTCCTCGTCGGTAACAAGGTAGTTATAACCACTCACAAACCGCGCCGCCAGACCAAGATGGCGTAAGAGTTGAATCATCATCCAGGAAAGATCGCGGCAGGAGCCTTCGCGGTAGGCAAAGGTCTGATCTGGTAAAAAAGGCTCGCCCTCTTCTCGGTAAATGGCCGTAAAATCTTGCTGTATTTGTTGTGTCAACGCCATCAGGAAAATCGACGTATTGTGCTGGGTTTGCACCAAAAGTGCTTGCCCGTAATGCCGCAAATCATTGCCAATGCCCATTCCCTGGAGTGATGGCTGCAAGACCAGTCCTAGCTGGTAATTGTACTTGAAGGGTACTTGCATCGCTGTAGCAGGATACAAAATAAAATTAAAAGGATTGTGCTCCGCTACGTGAACCACCGATTCGGTGCGGATACTAAACACCTCGTGTACCCCATCAAACCAGCAGCTATCGATCAGGTTGTTTTCGGCGTCCCTTTGCTGGCGGTGCCCACTCGGTGTTGGTGTTATTGTTAACTCAAACTGCTCAACGTGGTGAAAAGGCGTCGCCTGGGGGCGAAAACGCAAAAGATGAGGCTCCAGGAATACGGGGGCCGAAAACGTGTAGTTGGTATCATGAATGATTCGGTATCTCATGACTTCAGTTTATCCAACCACTCATCGCTCAATTTATCTACCGACGCAATGAGGTCTTTGTTCCATTCGCGAGACAATACGCTCAGTTCTTCCTGCTGGTAGCGCCTTTCAATGATGTTAAAAGAATCCTTTTCGTAATACAGTACATCGACCGGATAATCGACATCGTTGGCGCTGATTCGGGTGGCATCAAAAGAAAGGAAACCGGCCTTGAGCGCAAACTTTAAAGTCGAATTATATTTGATCACCCTATCCAGAATGGGTTTCCCGTAACCATTGTTCCCGATAATAACGAAAGGCGACCCATCGGCCACTTCCACCCAATTGCCCTCCGGATACAAGAGGTAAATCTTGTGCTCATCGTCTTTTTCCAATTGCCCACCAATGATGGTAAAGAGGTTAAAATCCAGCCCTCCTTCCCGTAGAGATTTCTTATCTTCTACCGCTACCTGCTTCACTTCTTTGGCAAAAGCATTGACGATTTTGTAAAGCTTGTTGAAGGGTTCCTCCCGCTCTTCGAGGGTTTCCTTAAAGTAGGTCATGGCTTTATCGCGAACGGAGCGCAACCCGGAAGTCATGATAAAAAAGGAATGGCGATTTTCATTAACGGTAAAGACTTTTTTAGCCCTACCCGTAGAGCTACCAGAGGTAATACGGGTATCGGCAATACCGATAAAACCCGTTTTGGTTTTGATGCCGAGGCAATAGGTCATTTATTGGTTTTGACTTGAAGTTTCTTGGATAATGGTATTTACCGCTCCAAAGGAAGTGAAAATTAGCGAAGACGCCAGGTTTAAATCTAGCTGAAATTGATCAATGTATTCATGTAATCCGCGCTCAAAGATTTCTTCCATATTGGTCTGTTCCATTGCTAAGCGCATCCGGCTCAATTCTGCCGTTGCAGGATGTGATGTATCTCCGGTAATACTCAACAAAGAACGCTCGGCCTGGATGAGGCATTTGTACATCGAACGTGGAAATTCTGGATCGAGCAGCAAGTACGCCGCAATCCCCAGTGGCGTCAGCTTTCCGTTCTTCTTACGGTACATATCGTAAGCCGTCACTGATTTGAGCAAAGCCACCCATTGCACCATATCCAGCGGCGAGCCCAATACCTGAGGCGTAGAAACAATGAAGTGATATTTGACATCCAGCACTCTGGAGGTCTTGTCGGCCCGCTCAATCAGGCGGCCCATTTTGGCAAAATGCCAGCCTTCGTTTCTAGAAATAGTAGCGTCGTACATGCCGTAAAGCAGCTGACAACCGTCTTTTATCTTTCTGAAAAATTTACGCGGATCTTTCTTTTTCCACTTCTCTTTTTCATTGCCTTTTTTGACGAAGTAGTATAAATAATTGATCTGTTCCCACACTTCCTTCGTGATCTCCGAACGTACAGAACGTGCATTTTCCCTGGCATAGTTGATACAGGAAAAAATCGAATTCGGATTCTCGGGATCGAAGCCCATGAAATAAATCACCTGGTTTTTTTCCGGGTCACCATAGCGCTCGGTGTAGATGCCCCAATCACCCGTAGCCACAACCAAGGGCTGCCACTGTTCGGCCTCTGATGGGGGCATCTCCAACGCAAGGTTAAAATTGACGTCCAAAAAACGGGCATAATTTTCAGCCCGCTCAATGTAGCGATTCATCCAATAGATCGTATTTGCAACTCTATTTAACATATTTTTCTCTTACTTATTCAAGACCCAGGTATCCTTGCTACCGCCTCCTTGTGATGAATTAACGACCAATGACCCTTTCTTCAAGGCTACTCGAGTGAGTGCGCCGGGGATGATCTTGATTTCTTTGCCGTACAAAATGTAAGGACGTAGATCGACATGGCGGCCTTCAATACCCTCATCAACGAGGGTGGGTACCCGCGAAAGACTGATCATTGGCTGGGCAATGTAATTGCGAGGGTTGGCCTTGATTTTACGGACAAACGCTTCCTGTTCCGCTTTGGTGGATTTCGGACCGATTAACATCCCGTAACCGCCGGAAGCATCGGTTTGTTTGATCACCAAATCAGCAATGTTTTCAATGACGTGGGCGCACTCCTTGGGATCAACGCAAATGTAGGTTTGCACATTAGGCAAAAGCATATCTTCTCCCAAGTAGTATTTGATAATTTTTGGGACGTAAGCATATACCGCTTTATCATCCGCCACACCCGTACCAGGAGCATTGACCAATACCACGTTCCCTTTAAGGTAAGCCCCAAAAAGGCCAGGCGTACCGAGTAAGGAATCTTTGTTGAAAACAAGTGGATCGATATAATCATCATCTACCCTACGATAGATAACATCCACTTTTTGGAGCCCTTTGGTAGTGAGCATGTAGACCATATCATTTTGCACGACCAGGTCACGGCCTTCTACCAGTTCCGCCCCCATCTGCTGAGCGAGGTAAGCATGTTCAAAATAGGCAGAATTGTAAGCACCTGGCGTGAGTACTACAACGGTAGGCTGCTCGCGATCCGGCACCAATGATTCCAGGGTATCCCTTAACAAATGAGAATAATTGGACACGGGACGAACGCTCAGTTTTTCAAAAATATCGGGCAGTGTTCTTTTTAGAATTTCCCGATTTTCGAGCATATACGATACGCCCGAGGGACAGCGCAGATTGTCTTCCAAAACGTAGAAGTTGCCATCGCCACCCCGAATCAAATCACTACCCGTGATGTGGCACCACACTTTTTGTGGCGGATTCAGCCCTACACACTCTTTCAGAAAAGTAGCACTGGACAGGATCAGGTCCGCAGGAATAATCTTGTCTTTGAGGATTTTTTGCTCGTGGTAGAGGTCGTCAATAAACAGATTCAAGGCGATAATACGTTGGCGCAAGCCTTTTTCCATCTCTTCCCAATCCTCCCCACTAATGATTCGAGGAATAACATCGAGGGGTAAAATGCGCTCCGACCCTTGGTTATCGCTGTAAACATTAAAAGTCATACCCATTGACAGCTGGGCGCGATCGGTAGCGAAACGCAAAGCATTGAGTTTTTTCCAGTCCATTTTTTGCATACGGTCCCTGAAACGAACATAATGGGAACGGACCTCCCCTTGCTCCGAGATCATTTCATCGAAGAAACCACCGGTATCGTAGCCGGCAAAGTTGATTTTTGGCATAAATTGTAGTAAAGAAAGATGTGTAATCGTGCTCTACAAGTAATATAATAAAATTCGTGGAATAAGCAAAGATAGATTTGAATATTGACGAAGCAACTTCCCGATGATCATCGGCCATGCTGGGAATCGGCACCAAGCTGTCCGCTACGCTTCTAGCTCCATAAGATCGGGTTTGAAATCCGATCTTATGGAGCAGAACCGCGTCTATCCCTCATCCTATTCCTCCTCCGTCCGGCGCGCTACGGGCTGTGGGGCCATACTATCGGGCTGGGCTGCCAACACAACCGTATCTGGTTGAATAGGGTGATAATTGACGGCACAACCCGCCCAGCCGAGGTCAAGGACGATAAAAAAGAAGCTAAAATTACGATGATGGTGGTGCTTCATTATTAGACTTGTTCTGCCGGGGCAGTTTGGTGGGAACTCTGAGCCAAAGGCGATCAGCGAAGCTAAAATTGATGCATTATCGACCACGCGAAGCCTTTTTTGAGGAGCTTAGCCATAGCTAAGTGACTTAAAAAAGGCACAGTGTGGGAAGATAAGGCGCGATTTGCCCCCGAAATGGTCCCGGCAGAACAAGTCTATTAGGTGGTCTAGGTGCTAATTTACACAAAAAATGGGTTTCTAAAGGCCAGAAAGGTAGCACTTTACCTCTGTATTTTTCTAATCCATCACCTTCAGGATCGCCTCTGCTGCTTCTCTCCCACTTTGGGCAGCACCGTTCATGTAGCCCGCAAAATCGCCGCCGCAGTGTTCACCAGCAAAGTAGATGCGCCCTACGGGCAGTTGTTCCGCACCAGAAATCTTGGTAAACTGACCTTTGGTGTAACAAATATAGCTTCCCAGGTTGTACTCGTAGGTAGGCCAGTGCATGCGGGCCGCTTTGCCATTGTATTGCCCGCTGGCACCAGGGTAAATTTGCTCCCACAGCGGCAGGTATTTGTTCTTTTGCTCCTCTACGCTACCGGTGCCCAATGCAAGCCCGGAAGGGCCACCAAAAAGAATGGAAAGGCCACCTGTGCCCGAAGGAGCATTCTGCAACTGGGCATTGTCCCACCCATTAGGAATACCATTGTCACTATAGACAAGGCCAGTATAACCTTGTTCCCGCCAGAAGTGCGACTTCATCCCCAGCATAAGCTTGGCATTGGTTCCATACCCCACTTCATCAATACACTTCCGCTTGACTTGCGACATCTCGATGGGAAAATCGATCATCCGCAGTCGGGTAAAAGGCAGGGCCAGAATGACAAAATCGGCAAAAACATCTTCCTGCATTCCGCCAAAGAACAATTGGTAGCGCGTGCCCTGCTCCCGGATGGATTCTAGTGGGCGATCAAGTTCAATGGCATCTTCATACTTCGCCGCCAGGGCATCGGTGATGCGTTGGTTGCCACCAGCCACCTTGTAGCGTTCATCGCTTTCGCCAAAGAGAGAAATCTTATCGTCGCTGGTATCAGCAGAAATGAGGAGGGTAAGATTGAGGCTGGATTGCACCTTGGGCGAAAGGCCATACTCCGACTCGTAGGCCACCTCAATGAAACGTTTGATCCAGCCCGAAGCACCAATTTTCTTGAGGTATTTGGACAGACTCATCTTGTCGAGCTTCTTAACGTAGGGGCTTCCTGCTTCGTAGCTGATATCTTCTTCTTCCAACAGGTCCATATCGGCTTGCATGCGGGGAGCGAAGGCACGGAATTCCGTCACTACTTCTTCCAGGCTGCGGTGCTGTCCTTCGAAGAAGAAGGCTTCCTTTTCGAGGGCAGCTTCACTGGCCTGTTCAAAATCTACCAATTCCAGGTCGAACTCGCGGGCCAGGGCCCACATGTCAGCGTGGTTGGTGTCAATAAACTCTCCGCCAAATTCTGTCCAGGTACCCGGCCCCATAGCTTCCTGAACGGTAAACATCCTGCCGCCAATGCGCTTGGTGGCTTCGTAGAGGGTAGCATTCAAGCCTGCTTTGCGTAAGGTATGGAGCGCGTTGAGTCCGGCAATACCACCGCCTACGATGGCTATTTTGGGTGGATCACCACCGATATTCGGGCGTAACAGCAAGGGCGACTGCCGTGCCATGAGCAGACCAGGAAGTACAGCACCACCCAGCAGCACTTTACCTGTGTTTTCTAAAAACTTCCGGCGATCCAAAGCCTTCTCTCGGGCTTGTTCAATCACTTCGGCAGTATTGGTATTGAGTTCTTCGGCGCGCAAGGCCAGCGCAAAGGCTCTGCGGACGGTAGAGAAAAGAGGGGTACGGCTGTTCTTTTTCATAATTGTGTGAGGTGCTTGGTGCGAAAATGTTTCTGACTTTTGGTGCGAGGTGCGGAGTGTGTGGTGCGAAAAATACTTCCGATTTCCGACTTCTGGTGCTTGGTATAGTTTCAGATTTAGGTCGTTCAAATACATTAAAACCGAAGGGACAACTCCGATGACCAAAGGGAAGCTTGCACAAATACCTTGTACGAAGTACCTCGTACCAAGTACCACTAATCCATCGTTCCCTGCATCGTCAAGCGATCCGTTTTGCTATCGCTTAACTGGAAAGTGATCTTCTCCCCTGTCTGCCAAAGCTTTAGCATCTGCATACTTGGTAAATATACTGGACTTTTGAAGTCAACTGCAATAGCTTTCATTGGTTTGCCCAAAAAAGTTTCTGCCGATTGCAAGGCCCGACCAGCACTGTACCAACCATGTAAAATGCGGGTCGGAAAACCCATCGCTTTCGCCACCAGGGTAGAAGTATGGATGGGGTTAATATCTCCGGAGGCCTTGGCGTACTGTTTGCCCAAACGGGCGGGTATCTGCCATTCTTCGCTAAATACGGGTTTATCCGAGCGTATTGCTTCCTCTTTCCTGGGACTTCTCGAACCCGGCTGCTTGCGCTTGCGTTTGGCCAGATACACACTGGTGCAAGTAGCCACCTTGGTGCCGTTCTGCCAAAAAACGACGGTAAACGTGATGATCAAATGGCCCTCTTCCTTGTAAGGCACCTCCCCTGAAACTTCCATGCTGAAAGGCTCCTGCATATTGTAATCGGCCAATTGCTCCAACTCATTGCTCAGGTGTACCAAACCGGGGATGGCAATGGTGAAGGCACTGTCCAACATCAGCGCCGTCTGTGCCCTTTGCGCCAGGATGTAGAGATAAGCGAAGGGAGCAGGATGCGACCACTCCATCATGGCCACGTATTTTTGCAACGCCACTTGGTCAACCATCACCTCGTCATACATACGCTCCAGTGCAATACCGGCGGGCTTGATCTTTATCCCCCGGCCTAAAGTGAGTAACGAGGGTAGGATGAGTTTCGAGAGGTGGGGAAGTTGAGGGTTCATTTTGTTGGTTTTGGTGCTCATTCCGACAAAAGGTCGGAATTCGCGGCTATGCTCTCCCGAAATTTCGGGATTGCGGAGGTACTCGCTTCGCTCGTGGAGTCGTGCTCGCTAAAGCTCGCGTGTAACGGCTGCTATTGTCGACGTAGTCGGTATGATAAAAAGTCTCCACGAATCTACGGGAGAACACTAACCGTGAGCGCAGCGAACACCCCCCGCGATCCCAATACTTCGGGAGAGCACTACCACTCGCGAAGCGAGTACCCCCGCGAGTGAAACGAGCACCACCGCGATTCCGATTTATCGGATGAGCACTCCCTAAATCCCCGCCAAACCTACCTCTACCTTGACCACTTCCCCCGTCCGGTCCATGATTTTATCGCTCCATTCCTGGTTCAAGCGAGCACCTGCTGACTCGAAGGTCTTGCCATCCTGCGTGTGGATTTTCAGGGAAGCTTTATCTGCTAGTTGGTACACAAAAGGTACCTGGCAATACGTGAAGGCCAGGGTGTTTTTGGGCAGCTTGATGTCCTGCGTCTTTCCATTGACATCCACGTAAGTGAAGGTTTCCGGCGTAGTCAAAAACTCGGAGGTTTGCAACAGATCGGCGCGGCATTCGATGCGACCATCTTCGACGAAAACACCCAGTTCGCCAAAACGAGAGAGGATATCTTCTTTCACTTGCCCCGTCATACCCGGCTGTTGGGCACCCGCATTGCCGGGGGTGTGAGAGTAAGGATCCATGGGGAAAGCACCGTAATTTTCGGGCGTCTTGTGCGTACCCAGGCCAGCTCGAATATCATAATAATGCTCGATGAGTTCCTTGACCAGGTCCTTGTCTTCGCCTGCCTTTATGGCCTGCCAGCAATTTTCCTCGACGGCCAGCAAGAGCTTGGAGACCATGTGCCAATAGATGGAACCCAGCCCTTCGTAGCCAAAGAAAGTACCTGACCGCCCGGTGAAGGATTGGTGATCAAAAACAGCCTCAAAAGCATCCAGGATGTGGGCAGCCTCCTTTTGCGGTAAATCTCCGTACTCGCCTTCCGTCAAGGTCGCCAGCACCCGTTCGATGTCTTTTTGGTTATTGAAACTTCCGTTGAAGTGGTATTCCCCACGAACATCCTGCTCAATCAGGCGACGATCTCCTTTAGCGACCATCTGGCTGAGCAAAACAGACTCCTCCACAGCTGCTGCCGGAATGGTATTCTTTACCTCAAAACGAGGGAGCTGACGATCGGGATACAAGATATAGCTGTGCTGATCGGCGCGATAAAGGTCACTTTTGCGCAAAGCTCGCAAGAGTTCCAAAACTTCTACGGTTGATAAAACTCCGGCACTCAGTACTGCTACCTGCCCTTCCAGCATCTCGTAAAGATGACGGATCGCGATACCACCGTCGGCTTTTACACTCATCAGGTTGTAGGAATGGTAGAGTTTATCCGGGCGTTCGTTGGCTTTGATCGTATGGTCAGTGAAAGCCAACACATCACTCAGAAAGCTGGTTATTGCTGTGCGGTTCAGCTTAGTATTTTTTTCAGAAAAGCCAGCGTAAACCTGGCTCCTGTACGCTTCGCCGGCAAGGCCCAATTCGTCTACAATCTGCCGACGCAATTGATTACTTATAGAGGCTGACAAGTGGCTTTTGTGTTCCTTAAAGGTTGTTGCAATAGCCGACAAAAGCTGGGCAACTTCCGTTGAAACGGAGACTTCGTCTTGTGGTGATTGCGCAAACAAGGTTTGGCAAAAAGTCACGAAACGGCGAATATAGAAGAGCGTTACCATAGAGACACCACTCCCTACAAGGGCATTGTTGGCATCGTTCCATTCCGGGCGTTGGGTGTTGAGCCAGATGCCTCCTTCGGGGATAAAGTTGGACAACTTCGCCAGCAAGGTCACCAACAGTTTTTCCGTAAGGTTTACCAAAAACACCTCGCCTTGCTTGTTCCAAACCAGTTTGCCATCGGCCCCTTGTGCAGTTACGCGATGACCGATTTCCTCTTCGAGCTGATGGTCAAAATCAACGGTATCTTGTGGGTCAGCCAATAGCTTTTCGTAACTGCGAATGCGGTAGGGCACGTTGGCGTAAGCAAACAAGGGTTGCGTGAGTAGTCGCGTAAGCGCATCGGGATGATGAGCTTGCGACAGTTCCAGCAATTTCAGCAGATAGATGATCTGGTGATCCCCCCAATAGCCGATGTACGACCAGGGGTCATCCTCTTCGATCACTTCCCAATCGATGCCATTGCGGGTGACCCGGTAAGGGTTGTAACCATCAGGCGTGGAGGCGTTGACAAATTTGCTGATCATCCCTTCCAGGAAGCGGGGGTAAGACAAGGCCAGACCTTCCCAGTTTTGGAAGATATCGCGCCAGTTGCCCTCGTAGTAGAGCTTCTTTTCGCCGGACGGTTCCAGCAATTCGATAGAGAAACGATTCCACGGCCGGCTGGGGTCGCCATGTCGGCGGCTGAAGGTGAGGGGCAAATATTCCAAACACAAGCGATGCAGTTGGGCATCTCCCTGCTGAGCAGCTTTACCAATGAGGTCGGAATAGGCAAAAGTTGTTGGCAAGCTTTGTAAAAACGCCTGCTGCTGGGTAGCAACAGCTTTATTGTAATGGGTCACAAAAGAGATCAGGTCCCTTTTGGTTACGAGGTAATTCTCATCAAAAATACCACCGCGCATGACATTGAACAGCACGTTACCGAAATGGCGAGCCGTCAGCAACTTATCACTTGTAAGTTGGAGACCATCTGCATTGGCAACGATCTGAGTAAGATGCGCTGTGCCCGCGGCAATATCTGCTTCCAACACGGAAGACAAATCAGCTGCCCCACTAATCCAATCAGCCAGCGCCACTACCTTTGAGGGGCCTTGGTTGATTTCTGCGACAAAATACCAGCTCTGGCGCTCTCCTTTTTTCAGCGACAGCGTACCTTCTATAAAATAACCACCCCGCTCGGCCCGAATATCGGTTTCATTGACCAGCGCATGCCCCTGGCGGAAAGCATGGAGCTGACGAGAGCAGAGCAGATGCGTCTTCACTTCTAATCCCGTAGACCAAACGGTCGTGGCCTGCAGTGATTCACTGGGTTCGGCTTTATCTACCGGGATGGAGCTCAGCAGAAAAAGCCCCAATCCAGAAGGGGTGAGCAGTTCGTTTTTCTTATAAGCGTCCAGTAAGGTGCTACGTTCTGTTTGCATCTTGAGGTCGATGCCGTA
This sequence comes from Lewinella sp. LCG006, assembly GCF_040784935.1. Lineage (GTDB taxonomy): Bacteria > Bacteroidota > Bacteroidia > Chitinophagales > Saprospiraceae > Lewinella. Next base: position 470,221 of record NZ_CP160680.1, read on the forward strand.
GGGTAAAAGATTTTGCATACCATCCAGCACCCGGACATTGACGGTTGTTTCACTGTGCCCTTCCAAGCGAGATTTTTTCACAAAACCATACTGCTTACTATTGTACCAGCCGTAGGAAAAAGTAAGCCCTAAATCATGGTTCTCTTCTTCGAAGATCAGCTGATTGCCACAGATGTTTTTGTACAAATTGCGGCTTATTTTATAGGCTCCTTCAAAACGCTCAGAAAATGGCTCCCATAGGAAAGTCTTATGGTCTTTCTCTACCAGAAGTATAGTTTTGCTGCCGGTAAGCTCGCCACTATCATGGATTTTATCGTCGGTGTAATAAGGGAACAGTGCATTCTCCGGATTTTTGCGTCCAGCTGATAAGCCGCCTTTGCTAGAAATATAAAGCCAATGGTCGGCATCACTGACCACACTGATAAAAAAGGGCGGCATTTGATCATAATGGCTGATCTTATAATATTCAGTTCCATCGCGGGTAACGAATTCGCCAGACACCTGGTCATTGGAATAATGTAAGGCTGCCGGGCCGATGTGGATAGTGGGTTTACTCATGCTTTTCAGGTTGGAAAGTTTACAAGTGCTATTTGAGGAGTATCATTAGAAAAATGTACAGCCCAAAAAACTCTCAGACCCGAAGATATAATTTTATGGGTATTTTTTTGAGTGTTGTAGAGGATGGGTGTTTCTGAAAAGTGGAGGCGTGGCGGTTCAATCGTATGATCGCAATGGTACGATCAGGAGTGGGATAAGTCGGAAGTGGGAAGTGGGACGGTCTTTTCGCGTAAGACGAAAGTGAGTTCACGCCTCCCATGGATGACGATAAATATCTGTTGGCAATCGCATCATCTTAAGCAACCTCAGGTGATGTTCTTCGATGCCCTGCAAGTGTACGCTGGCTTTGTGATCATCAGTCATTATGTAGATCATCTGGACGCTTCGGAACGCGCTTAAGACCAGCGATGTGGTAGGTCGCTCAACTTTGCGGCCGGGATTGCCGGGCACTAGATTGGTAAGATAGCTGTTTTGTTCGCTTTTCAGTGTTTGGCGGATGGTGTATTGCCACAGATTATAGTACTGTAGAGCCAGCATTAGTTATGCGCAACATGGCTTGGATGCGATTTTCTTTTTTCAGGAAGATTGGCGTAAGCGAGGTGCATTTGGTCAACAGCAAATGAAAATGCTGCTCGATACGATACTCCTCCCAGTAACAAAGTACCACCTCGCAAGCCGAGAGTCTATCCGAAGGAGCGTTAGTGGTCATCACGCGCCATCCGGCCAGTTGCTGTTCGATGTTGTTTTGCTGCTCGTCCAGTGTAAGTTCCACACTGCAAGGTTCGGCCGGGTCCTGAGATAGTGTGATCTTCCAGCTGTATAGGTGAGCGACTTTGTGCTTGTCCAGTATCTTGTTGATGGTTCGTTCAGCTTCCTCTACCGACTTGATCGTTTTACGACCTCGGTTGCGCGTGAAGCGCAGTCTGACCTCCTGGCAAGCGGTCTGGCAGCGTTGCTCTAGTTGGGCAACTTGGCGCTTGCGTAGATTCAAGCTACATACCCCGAATAGCCTTTGGGTGTGAATCGTGCCGTCAGCGGAGATGATTTCACGTGCGGGCAGCTCTTTAACCAGCGCGATGGCTTGTGAATCCTTACTTCCCGCCGCCTGACGCATTACGCGTTCGGCGGGCTCTTGTTGTTGCTCAATCCACTCACGGGCTTGCATTAATTCCTCTCGTGAGTATTGCCGTTGAGCCAATGGGCCCAAGTAGTAGTTGCCGCTGTCAGCAATGAAACACATATTGTACTGATTACACAGCTTGCGGTCTCCCACTACCAGTACTCCTTTGGACTTGAGACCTTGTTCCCAGGCCTGTTCCAAGGCTGGCACGTAAAGCTTGTCGTCACTGTTTTGCCCTGCTACCACGTTCAGAGCCAGTGGCAGGTTGGCTTTGTCTATAGCCAGTAGCATCAATTTTACCTGAGGTAGGGCCAAACCCATGGCATTATGCCCCAACTGAAAAATGCCTTCTGTTTCTCGATGACTTTGAGCCGTGGTACTGTCGATACGCACCGTATCAAGGGGACCTTGATCAGTATCGTTGTCCAGATCGTAAAACCGAATTAGCGATTGGTTATGATCGCGCTGAAAGGACATCCAGCGCTCATCGTCCTTAGACAGGTAATCCAGCAGACTACCCAAACGGTCATCACTGAGATAAGCAGCCTGAAAATCAGCTTCATCCAAAAGCCAACTCAACGTGCGCTCCAAGCCCAAAGCCCAGTCTTCTACGTTGTACAGTCGATGATCGTTCTCGCTCAGAATATAGACCAGAAAAGCCTCCAATGTCTTGCCAATACTGGTTCCCTGCCACAAATGATGAGTAGGATAGTGCTTGTCCACGCGCTGGGACAAACCGGTCGATTGGAGTAGGCGACTAATCGCCGGTAGATCGCCTACAGGCTCTGCTTTGATCAGCATACAGTTTTCTTATAAAACGCTTTGCGAACTCACTTTCGTCTTACGCGAAAAGACCGTGGGAAGTCGGAATTATTAGGTTCACCTAGTGACATGCTCTACTCTTGGTCTTCGTGTGTCCCACTACTTCCGACTTCTGACTTCAGATTTCCGACTTTAACTCGGGTACGATCAGCTGAAAAAACACCTCACAGCACATACCGCCGAAACAAATCCTCCAACTCCTCCTCTGGTGCTTCGCTGATACCAGGATGAATGCGAGACGTTTGTAAGATCGTACTTCGGGATGCGGATAGCCAGCGAAAGCGATAAGGCTGCTCCTGCTGACCGATGCTCCCGCCTTGAGTACCGCCTATACATACGGCTTTCCAGGCGGAGAGGTAGCTGTTCAGCATTTCTATATCCAGCTCTTTGTCGAAGGCGCGCAAGCGGTCTTCATTGATTTGGTACTTGATACCCAGGTACTTTTTTCGCTTGCAAAACACGATGACGCCCACGTTGAGAAACTCTTCGCGTTCTACCCTGGGCACGACTCGGATGATGGCAAATTCGTAAGGTACTTTATTGAGCATCAGCAGCTTCTTTGGCTAAAGCGTCAAGCTTAGCAATTCGAGAATTCAGATACGCCGCGTAAGCCACTCTTTTTTCTGCTGGCAGCAAACCACTCCCCTCTTCCTCCAACCAGTCTTCTGGAATATTGGCGATGATCTCGGTAATGACCTGTTCATTCACCAACGATTGAATTTCAGCTGCTGCTTCCGATAAGTTGGTCGCTCGTGCCAAGAGAACATGGTCTTTGATATTTGGAAAAGTACGATTCAGGTGGTTTTCCCAGCTGCCCCAATTGTGATGAAAATAAAGGCTGGCCCCGTGGTCAATCAACCACAACTCCTTGTTCCAATTCAGTAGATTGGTATTCTTGGGCGTCCGGTCGATGTTGATGATCATGCTATCCAGAAGGACGACTTTGGCCGCCGTTGCGGCATCCGCTTCGGACACCAGCGGGTCGTAGGTGATGGCACCAGAAAGGAAATGCATCCCCAGGTTGAGACCTACACTAAACTTGAGCAGGTCTTGTATTTCTTCATCTGGCTCCGTCTGACTGAAGGAGTTATCCAGGTTCATAAACACCAGTTCGGGCACCTTCAAACCCATCGCCCGGGCAAGCTCTCCACCAATAAACTCGGCCACCAGGGCTTTCTTGCCCTGCCCTGCTCCACGAAATTTCAGGACGTAGAGAAAATCATCGTCCGCCTTGACAATAGCAGGCAGTGAGCCCCCTTCTCGCAGCGGCTGCAAGTATTGGACGACATCGACCGTGCGGATTTCTAGCTTTTTCATAGTCGCTAAGATAGAAAAAGATGTGGGGTGTTTTGTTTCATGTATCCAATGCCTTTTTTGCCTCAAAAAACCAGCCCTCCAAATACCTCCTGCCACGGATCGCGGGCCAGCAAGGTATAAAAGAAAAACCCTCCTACTAAGTTGGTTCTTGGCCTAATATAGCGGATTTTGTTATTTTGTGTGATGACAGATCACGAATTATTCGCAGCAGCATTATCTCTGATGGAAGTGCTCTTTATGTTGCCAAATAAGAGGATCGTCTTCATTCCTTAAAAGCAGACGGTACAGAAGAAATATTGACCATACAAGACCGAGGAAATCGCCCCTTTGTCTCTCAAAAAAAGACTAACTTCACCTACCGCTTGACCAGAATTTCTTGAAAACTACTTGCGCATTTTCTGACCATTTGTCCAACCACTTGCTTATCAAACAGTAATATTATGAAGGTTTTATTTCGTTCTACTGTGCTGCTACTGCTGCTTGGCCTTTCTGGCTACACGGCGGCTCAAGCAGATGGCTCATCACGTCCATGGGCTGCTTTCTCGAAGGAGGTTTCGGTGGCTACCGGTATCAGTGGGTTCGGCACTTCCCAATCGTTGTGGGGCTATTCAGAGCATGCCGTCACCAAAAGCAGGTTTGTCAATATCGACATGGGCATGTCTTATCCCATCAAAGGGCGTTTTTTTGTGCACACGGGCCTTGGCTTGGGCTATACTGCCGTCAACGCCTTTAGCGACAGAGGATATCGGCTCAGTGGCAACATTTTAGTTGACAGAGGAAGGACAGAACGATCCACGGCAGCAAAATACATGGATGTAATCGTCCCCCTCCTGGGAGGTATGCAAGTCGGGAAGCACAAAAAAATAAATATTTCGCTAGGTGCTACCTTCAGTTACCGTGCAGCCGAACAGATGAAGGTAGAAGGCGTCGTGTACCAATACTATTCGTCCATTGCTCTGGGCACAGAAGATGTAGGCCAAATAGGGAATGGCCCACCTCCTTCTGATGATCCATTCATTTTTACAGGAATACCGACCAACTGGGAACCCTGGAATGAATCACCCGCGTCCGCAGCCCCGTATAGTTATGAAGCAGAACTCCCCACTTCCCGCTTCCAAGTTGCAGCTACCAGCAAGGTCAGCTACGCACTTCCCTTCAAAAAGGGGCTCAAAGGTACCAGCATAGGCATCCAAGGACTGTGGTACCTCACGGAATACAATATCGGGGACGGACAACTGGCCCGCTACCGGGTACAGGTGGTGGTGGGTAGGCAATTTTAGAAAATGGTGATAGTGTCCAAAAAAACTATACGAACGCCAGTCCCAAAGTACCCGCCACCAACAAAGAAGAAAGGGAAATGCACGACCGAAAATACCGTGGCCGTCACCAGTATTACCACCCAGAGGACAATTTTGGGTTGTTCTAAATCGCGCAGGTTTTTATCGATTAGTCCTACAGTCAAAACTTAAGCTGCTTGATCTTCGTGAATAACCCGAATGTGATGTGGATTTAACAAACTGTTTAACTCCTCTATGAATTCAGCTCTTCTATCTATGTATTGCTGAGATTCTAATGCATGTGCACCATGCTCTTTATGTAATGCCAAGAGGTTATCCAACAGAATTACTTCTTCGATAAGCTCACTTATACGGACGGCTTTGTCTGCTACTTCTTCTATTCCTGCTTGGCTCATAAGGCAATTCTTTGATGAATTATTTGCACATAACCTCTTCTAAAACGTTTTCCTGCTCTGTTTTTCCTAGTCTGGGTAAATTGATTATCCCAATATACCAAGTTTCCATGATAGAGAGGATATTTTTCATGCTCTTCTGGATAGGAAGATACAATATACGCATCAACTCCGTAAACGGACTTCGCGCTCTTTCTAAACTTCCTTTCTATCAACTCTGATTTCTCCTCGAAAGTTTCTGAAGGAATAATCGTCACTACATCAATGTCCCGAGGATTCAGTTTATTACTGCTAAAACTACCTCCAATCCACTGAATAATAGCTGTAGTGATTTCTTCCCTGAAATCCTTCGTATACCTCAGATAACCATTATATAGCTTTTCTCGCGTTTCACTTTTTGGAAATGCTTCAACAAAGTGCTCCCTAAACTCTTCAAGGCTTAATTCTTGTCTCTCGGGCGGATCTATATATCCCCTGTCAGTGTACTTTATTGGCATATTGAATTACTTTAATACCATGTAAAATGGATAAGTATCTCGCTTTTATCTGAAGTACTCTACCTAATTGTCAATCTAGCCTTTACGCAAAAGCCCTACCCCGCAAAAATGCTCCGCGTCGCAGCACACAGCTTTTCGACCTGCTCTACCGTCCCCATACTCACGCGGCACCAGTCGGTAAGTGGAGGGAAGGAGCGACCCACCAGGAGGCCTTCTTTGCGATAAGCGGCTTGTACCTCGCTGATCGGGCGCCCTGCATGAAAGAAGACAAAATTACAGGCCGAGGGCACGTAATTCAGGCTTAGGTCATCCAGCGTGGTGGTCATCATTTTTCGGGCGATCCGGTTTTTTTCTATGCTGAAATCATAGAAGGCTTCATCTTCCAGGGCCGCTTTAGCTGCTGCAATGGCAAGAACATTAGGCCCGGCTACCGTCTTCTTGTCGAGGCGTTCAATAATATCCGGGCGGGCAATCAGGTAACCAATGCGAATGCCGGCCAGGCCAAATACCTTGGAAAAGGTACGAGCTACGATCACATTTTTATCCTCTTGTACCAGCTTGATCATGGTGGGATAATTGGGGTCTTCGATGTAGTCGAAGTAGGCCTCATCCGCAAAGACTACCGTACGATCGGCGACTGCATCACAAAAGTCGGCCAAAGGCTTGGCTGGCTGTAGCGCACTGGTGGGGTTGTTGGGGTTGCAGACGTAGACCAAGCGGGTGGACTGGGTGATTCTTCCCTCCATCGCTTCCAAATCGTGCACCATATCTTTGGTCACGGGTACTTTATGGATGTAAGTACCGAATTGCGCCGCATAATTTTGCAAGGCCAAAAACACCGGATCAGCAGCCACTATATTACTACCTTCCCCACCATAAACGATACCAGCGATCTTGAGCCCCTCCGTAGATCCGGCAGTCAGTAAGATATGGTCTTTGGTAACGCCATGCTTCTTGGCCAGCAGCTCTACCAATTCAGTGTAATAGGAGAATGGATAACGACATACATTATCAAAAGCATCGGTCATGGCTTGCCGAACTTTAGGAGATGGGCCGTAGGGATTTTCGTTGGCGTTCAGCCGAATCATCAGGTCTGAATCGAGCGAATTGCGACCAAAAGTGTTATCCACAGACTTAGTTGCTCCTAACGGCGCTCCCATCAAAGTAGCTGTTCCGGCCATGCCCAAGATACTGAGCCAATCTCTTCTAGTGATGCTTTTCATAATGGCTTATGCTTTTGTTTGCTCTCCAAGATACAAAATAGAAAACCTTCAATCGGTTCTGAATTATAAATCCGAACGACGAGCGGCAGCCTCCCCCCTATCTTTGTGTCATACTTTTTCACTACTAGTCAATATAAACATCCTTCATCATGAAATCTTCAGATAATACCGACCTTCTTCTTCGTTTTAAGCATGGCGAACAGTCTGCTGTTAAGCAAGTTTTTCACGACTACTACCCATTGATGTGTCAAAATATTTTTCGGATTATCCAAGATAAAGAAACCGCCGAAGATTTGGCCCAAAATGTCTTCATTCGTGCTTGGCGCAAACGCGAACAATTGGCCATCACAACTTCACTCCCCGGCTACCTCCGGAAGATGGCCATTAATGAAGCCCTTTATTATTTGCGGCGCCAATCAGAGCGCAGGAGTATCCTTGAACGGCAACAACCCAGCGTGAGTGCTGCACCTACGACGCCCTTAGAGGAAGTAATGCGGAATGAAACAGCGAGCCAAATAGTAGCCACCATCCAGCAGTTGCCCCCTCGCTGCCGTACAATCTTTACCCTTAATCGGGAACAAGGACTCAGCTACCGGGAAATTGCCGAACGCTTGGATATTCGCCCAAAGACCGTAGAAAACCAAATCGCTAAAGCTTTGCGTATTTTGCGACATTCCCTGCAAGCGGCTTAGTTTTCAAACCAGACTTGTTCGTCCGGGGGGCTTTGGTGGGAAGACGCCGCTATCTTTTGTTCCCGCAAGCGAACAAAGTGGGAACATAGCCTTACAGGGTGACCGGGAATAGGATTTGGGAATACATGAGGATAAATAAGCAAGTGTAACTCCTGCGAATTGATCCATTGGTTCCGGCCAAGTTCTTTGAAAAATCGGGTTAAACAAGATGTTTTGTGCCTTGAGAAGCCAAAATATGGCCTTTACTGTCCAAATTGATGGAAAAAGGAGGTACTTGGCCAATTTACGTAAGTTATTGGCCAAGCACATCAACGTAAATTCCGCTTTTACTTTTTCCAGGCCCCGGAGTAAAAACCGAGTATATCCCAGATTGTATTTCAAATGGCCAAAAATGGCTTCAATGGGGTGTAGTCGTCGGTTATACATCTTTTTGCCTTCTGGGATATTTAATCGCTGCTTCATTTGGTCTCTTAATGCTTGTCTTACTTCTCTTAAGATCGTACGATAAGGAGACCTCTTAGGAGTACATTCATCTTTGAAAGGGCAGTTTTTACACGCCGTCGTGCGATATTGGCGATATTCTTTATTACGAGTCCGGTCTATTTTAATGCTTTTGAACGATAGGGTGTGCTTAGCCGGGCAAGTGTATACATCTCGTTGATCGTCATAGTCAAAATGAACACTATTAAAAGGTTGATTTTCAAAAGTGGCATTCATGTCTCGGTAAGGGACGTATCCACAGATGTTGTTGGTGTCCATGTATTCAAAACTGTCGAAAGTGCCAAAGTCAGCATCGGCTAGGACAACCTGGACCTGTTGACCAGTGTTGGCTTGAATGCCTTGAAGAGCAGGGATCAGTTGTGCTTTATCATTGCCATCTAAGACCACATTATTATAGGAGATAATTTGATCTTCACTACAGGCTACCTGGATATTATAATTCGTATCAAAGTTTCCTTTTTTACCTTTCATGATCGGGGCATCCGGATCGGTTAAGTTCATCGTCTTTTTGGACTCATCGGTTTTCATGACCTCAATGGCATCACTGATTTTTTTGTACAGGCGTTTGTTCGCTACTATTTTTTTTTTGAGATCCCTCATCAGAAGGCTCTTTTTCTAATGAGGCAATATCATCCAAGAGTACCTGTTGCCATTTTTCATATTGTGCTGCCGTTTTTGTCCGACCCTTGGAGCTATTGGATTCCTCTTTGCTACCATCCACAATACTAAAAGTGGCATCCCCCAAACCAAATTCCTGACACTTTTTTAGTACTTGGACGAAAAGATCTCCAAAATGCAGATAGTTATCTCTACGAAAATCATTGATGCAACTCTTTTGAGGACCATAGTTTTTACTCAAATAAATGAAGCCAAGGTTTTCCTCACAGGCTTTGGCTAACTTCCGACCGCTCCGAATGCCTACGGCATATCCATAAAAAATGATACTGAGCAGTAATTTAGGATGCAAAGCATTTTGTCCAAGACCACTATATGTTGCCTCAATGGCACTTGTATCTAAGCTGGATATTATCCTCTCCATCTGCTTGCTTAGGTGCTCGGAAGGAAGATGTTGGCTTAAATCAATCATCACTGAGTGATCAGACCCGATTTCATAATTCTTAAATTTCGCCATAGTTACACATGATAACATTTTTCTATGCCTTAAACTAATCCTATTCCCGGTCACCCTGCTTAGCTACGTGACCACTTTGGTTGCGAAGTGGGAGCGGAAGAGAGCAAGTCAGCCCCCAAATGTTCCCGGACGAACAAGTCTACCAAGAATGGCCAACGATAATCGCTGGCCATCCCTTGGTTGTTCTTTCTAATGACTTATTACATCATCTGTGCAAATTTTAAGGTCGCACTCAGCAAACCTCCCATCAGCATCAAGGTAATCAACCAGTAGCCAAAGTGGATCAGGACGTACTTCCAGCCACGACGCTCGAATGCAGCATTGATACCAATAAGGGGTAAAGCGAAAAGTAAGGCATTTGCAAAACCATGTACCATTCCATGGGTAAAACTCCGGTGACGTTCGCCGTACTTCGCCATAAAATCACTGAACTCTTGCTGAATCGCACTACCGGGTTCCATCACTTCCGGCATCAGCAAAGACGCTACATTGAACTGGTGAATTACCGAGCCAGTGAGCCCAAAAGCCAGGACAAAAGATAACAAGTAAGCCGTACCCATAATCACAGGCATATTGCCCCCCTCTAAAGATTCCATCGTAAAGCCATTGCTCTTCATCCAGGCAGTACCCAATACCTTTGGATGGTAATAAATAAAGCCAATGATCATCGGGATCAGGGCCGCTACAAAGTACATGTAGAAATTAGTAGGCATGATAATAATGTTTAGATAGGTTTATAAAACAATCGAAATGATGTGCTGACAAGCTTTTTTTAACTACAAAAAATTGTCATACAATACAAAATAAACAAAAATGTATTTATTTTAATAAAATTTACGCGATTTTTCAAAATACAATTCACCTGTTACTTTGATCACAAAATCCGTCTGATAGAAGCAAAAAATGAGTTGATTTATCTTGAAATTTTTCAAGGTATTCATGTTTAAATGATCATGCTATGCGTTACTGCGCTATTATCTCTATCTTATTGGTAATTACAACCTTCGGTTATACTCAGGAAAACACCTTCACAGGTAGCTGGGAGCTTACGGAAGTAACTGATCCTGACAGTTTTGTACTCCCAAAAATCACAGAACAATACCTTGGAAAACGTTTTTATTTCCTACCAGAATGGCTGATCATCGAAGACGAAGACGGCTATTTCTTAACGCCTTTGCAGTCAACAGAAAACACCGCTCATTATGGCCAAGCAACATTAACACTTATTGAACAAACTGCAGATACCTTAAGGGTTTCCCTACAGGATGACAACTATCTAAGCGTATTTAAGCTTGGCTTTTCAGTAGCTCCTCCTCTAGAAGAAGACTCCATAGAAGAGCTGTTGCGGCAACCGGCCATTATCAATCAAAATGGACTTAAGCTCCAGGGATTCTACTTTCATTTTGATGAGCCAACCAAGGAGTACACCTATTTCCGATTTTATCCCGACAGTACCCTTACGCGTAGCGTATCGGAATTACCCCCAGCGCTGATGGCTCCCCAGTTGAATCAGGCCACTACCCGCCGAGAAACCGTCACCTTTTCAAGGGTAAGCGAAGGGGAGAAACTTGGCGCGGTTGCACATTTTTCAGCGCCACCACAAATCGAGTTGAATGATTTGCACAGCATTGTCTACCAGGATTTTATACTACAACCTCAGCAGGACAGCATCTTTGTCACCAAAAACACGCATTATAATATCGCTAATGACCTCGGTAATAGTGAGCAATTTACACTCACGTTTTATCCTACAGTGAACCTTTCTTACCGGTTGATTGCAGAACTCGGCAAACGTTATGTAATCAATTACCGTAGCCTCGCGGGTATGTCTTCGTTTAAAGAAAACCCCTACTACCTTACTTCCGAGCTCCCTCGTTTTCCCGGTTGTGAAGAACTAAAGGACCCGGATGAAAAACAAAGCTGCGCACAAAAAGCCCTCATGACGTTCATCTACCGACGTTTAAAATACCCGGATTCGGCCATCCGGAAGGGAATCGAAGGAACCACCGTTGTAGAATTCACGGTACAGCCCGATGGTAGTGTTGCCGGTATAAAATTGTTGCGGAGTGTAAGCCCCGAATGCGACCAAGAGGCATTGCGCACCATCGCCAAAATGCACTACGAAAATATCCGCTGGATACCGGGCAAACATGATGGCATTCCGATTGAGGTGCCTTTAGTTATACCCATTACCTTTAGGCTTCAGTAGAATTATTGGCTACATCCACGCCTTCACCGTATCTCTACCCAGTTGGTACATGTGCACTTCATCGGGGCCATCGGCAATGCGGATGATACGTGAGTAGGCGAAGAAACTAGCCAGCGGCGTATCGCCACATACGCCCATACCGCCATGAGCTTGGATAGCACGATCTACGACGCCCTGACACATGCGGGGTGCGACAATCTTGATCATACTGATCAGATCCTTGGCCCCTTTGCTGCCTTCGCGATCCATTTTATCCGCAGCGGAGAGGGTCAGTAAGCGGGCTTGCTCGATTTCGCAGCGCGAGGTGGCAATATCCTGCCGGATGCTGGAAAAATCTTTGAGGGTGCGCCCAAAAGCTTGCCGGCTGGCCACTCTTTGGCACATCAACTCCAGGCTGCGTTGGGCAGCTCCCACCAAGCGCATACAGTGATGGATACGGCCCGGCCCGAGGCGGCCTTGAGCGATCTCAAAACCACGGCCTTCGCCAAGCAAAATATTGCTCTTGGGCACCCGCACATTGGTGAGCTTGATCTCGGCGTGGCCTTCTGGTGCATCATAGGAGCCAAACACATTCAGTGGGCGTACGATTTCCAAACCCGGAGTATCCATGGGTACCAGTATCATGCTTTGCTGCACGTGGCGCTGGGCCTCAAAGTCCGTTTTGCCCATCACAATGGCGACTTTACAATGGGGATGCATCGCGCCCGACGACCACCACTTGCGGCCGTTGATCACATACTCGTCGCCATCAGCAACGATAGAGGTTTCAATATTGGTAGCATCCGACGAAGCCACATCCGGCTCCGTCATCAGAAAAGCAGAGCGTATTTTTCCTTCCATCAAGGGCTTTAGCCAGCGCTCCTGCTGCTCAGGGGTACCATATTTGGCCAACACTTCCATGTTTCCGGTATCGGGAGCACTACAATTGAAAATTTCTGCTGCCCATTTGCAGCGGCCCATTAACTCGGCTAGTGGTGCATATTCCAGATTGGTTAGGCCGGGGCTCAGGGCGCCATAGCTTTTAGGTAGAAACAAATTCCACAAACCAGCAGACTTGGCCAGACCCTTTAGCTCTTCTACTTTGGGGTGCACCGTCCAGTAGTTTTCCGGTTGCCCGTAATAAGTATTGAGAAGCTGCTCCACGGGGTAGATGTAACGATCCATAAACGCTTCCACTTGCTGGATCAAGCCTTGTGTACGCTCCGTATATTCGAAATTCATTTCCTTTTCGTTGATTTTATTTTGAACCATATAAGCTGGACTTTAGCCAAAGTCCGTACAAGGACACAGGCTGCTTCGCGCCTTAAGGTAAAGGGTATAGAGATGGAAAGACCAATGTTCATTAATTTCCAATATCAGTCTAATAGGTCGAGGCTGGAAATTAAAAAGCCGCTTCCCTCTTGGGTAATCGAAGTCCCTTTACCTTCTACCTTAAGGGGCGATGCAATCGCCCCGCATCCCTCTACCAAAGACTACCCCCCAATCAAATACCCACCATCGGCAGTGTATACGCCACCAGTCATGTAAGAGCCAGCCTCAGAAGCCAGGAGCAGGGCCAGCCCCGTCATTTCTTCAGGCTGGGCCATGCGGCTCAGGGGGAGATGTTTTTCCAGCTTATGAAGGAGTTTTTCATCTTGCCAGAGGGCTTCGCTTAATTTGGTTTTCACCAAGCCCGGGCAGATGGCATTGGCACGGATACCGTGGCGCCCCCATTCCTTGGCCTGGTTTTTTGTGAGCATCAATACAGCAGCTTTACTCACACTATAGAGGCCGAGGCCGAATCCGGGGTGCAGCCCCTCTACCGAACTGATATTAATGATGGAACCACCGCCATCTTTGAGATAAGGCAAGCATAAATTCGACAAATGCCAAACTGCCTTGACATTGACGTTCATAATTTTGTCAAAAGCATCCTCAGAAGCATCTTCAACTGGCCCAAAAATGGGATTGATGGCCGCATTATTGATCAAGATATCAATGCGTCCGTAAGCAGCAATGGTCTTTTCTACCAAAGCCTGTCGCTGATCACTGTCCCCTACGTGGCAGGCGATCCCAATGGCCTCCAGGCCCTGTGCTTTAAATGCGGCTGCTACGGCATCTACGGCCTCTTGTTTGCGGCTACTGATGACCACTTTGGCGCCGGCTTCGGCCAGTGTGAGGGCCATGGCTTCCCCAATACCTTTACTGGATCCCGTGATAATGGCGACCTTCCCAGTTAAATCAAATGCTTTCATGAATAATTGGCTTTATTTGCTCGCCGGTGAAGATAAGCGAAAATTCGCTATTCATGAAAAAGGTCATAAATGTGTACAGATTGAAAGAATAGGAACTGCTCCATAGCCTCGGGTTTGAAACCCGACGCTATGGAGCAGAGCGGAGCAGCACAGCGGATAGCCTGGTGCCTTGAGAAGGCATGGCCTCAAATACTATTCATTACTCACCACCGTCGCCGCTCGAAAGAGGCCTTCGATCGTTTCTACGGCAGCTATTGCCGAGAGGTTTTCTTGTAGGCTTTCGCTAAACGCCCAGGCAATATCAGGGGCCAGCTCCATATAATCAGGCGTGACGGGGCGGAGTCGGGCGTTGGGCAACACTTGCTTGGCCAAACCAATGGCAGGCACTTGAGCAATAAGAGCCTCGTCGTCGTAGAGGCTGCGTAACGCAGGCAAATTGCCACCCTGCAAAGCGAGTGTCCGCTGTTGCATTTCGTCGGTGAGGTACTCAATAAATACCCAGGCCGCCTCTTGTTCTTCCTCACTGGCAAAGGCACTGACCATCAAGTTCCAACCACCCAGGCAACTGTACGAGGGGTTGCCTTCTTTGCTAACCGGGAGGGCTGCTACACCAACATCGGCAGCACTGATCGGTGTTTGTTGCGATACAATTTGGTGATAGGCTGTGGGCCAGGAACGCATAAAAATAGCATCGCCATTTTCAAAAGCCGCTAATGCATCAGCCTCTTTGTATTGAAAGACATCACTAGGTGCTACGCCGCCAGCAACCAGGTTTTGTGCGTCTTCAATCCCCTGAATAGCTTCCTGGCTATTGATCATCAACAGTGGGGCTTGTGCCGTTTCATCATCAATGGAAAAATTGCCCAACAGTACTTGTCCGCCGGCATTCCAGATAAACTCGCAGGCATTAGCGACCCCTCCTTCGTAATTACCGCCCTGAAAAACATAACCGTACTTTGTGAAATTTGCATCCTTGATGGTATGGGCCATGATCGCCAATTCCGTCCAGGTAGCGGGTGGAGCAGTGAAACCAAATTGCTGGAGAAAGTCTTTGCGGTAATAAAGAATTCCTAAATCCGTGTACCATGGTACTCCCCATACTTCATTTTGATAGGAAACAGAATTTAAGGCCTCGGGGACAAAGGCACTGGCTTGATAATCTTCAAAAAAACGATGGGATAGATTTTTCACCCAATTCCTCTCGGCAAAAGTTGCCGTCCATACGACATCGGCACTTAATACATCAATATCAGCATTCCCTGATTCAAAGGACTTCTCCAACTCGTGGTAATATTCATTGGATAGGCGAGCAGATTGTTTCCAGGTAACGTGAATGTCGCCCGCATGGGCAGCGTTGAATTGATGTACCAACTGCTTAAGCGCACCGGAATCATCGGGGCCGTGGGTAAATACAATTTCCGTTGGCTCCGAGCAAGCACTTAGCAAACAACATAAAACGAGTAAAGAAAATAAGGGTATTGATTGGATGGATGTAATTATTTTTTTCATAGAAAAATGACTTTAGTGAAGCATACTATAAATTACGAATTATTTAACAAATAATCAATTATATTTTACATTAATTTAATTATACAGTTTTATAAATTGAATAAATAATTTATTTCAGAATAAAATACAACTGCATTGAATAAAAATACCACGGACTAGCAGGTAGTAGTCCGTGGCATTAATAGCGTAGTATTTGGTCAAGAGTGATACCATCTCACTGCATTCCTCTACCTGTCTAAAGCGCAAATATTTTCAACTGATCGTCTACCAGATAGTAGAGTTGGCCGTAGGCACTGTCAATTTCGTATACCGGCTGGTTGTCATCAAATGGGTATTGCTTCACTTCCTCTCCTGTGTTCTTATCCACTTTGAAGAGTACCAGTTGATTGTCATCATTACCGGCAAAAAAGTAGCCGAAATCATTCTCTACGCGGCCCACCCGGCGACGTTTTACCATTTCGTTGGCAACATCATTGCCACTGTCCAGTGCCGATTGGCGCGCTTCGTAACGGCCGATGGCAGCATCGTCATTTGAGATAACAGCAGAAGAGCCTCCTAAGCCATTTCTTACTTGCGCCCCCGCTAAAGCCACTGACATCACAGCACCTTTAAGGAACCGTTCTCCGCGCGAAGGATCAGGGTAATACTTCCAGGTCACCTCCGACCAATCGTTGCCATCGAAGTTGAGCAGAGCAAAGCCACGATCATTGTAGAAGAAGTAGCCGTTGGCGACTTTGTCGACCGATTCTACCTCTTTACGAATACCGTAAGTGGTTCGCTTATTGGCACCCGTTTCCATGTTGATCGCCCTAGCCGAGTGGGTCCAGGGGCCAACTTTAATGCTAGCACCATTTGTCTCATCGTAATTGGTAATCACCAGCAACTTGGAATCAGCATCATAGTCATAAGCATCGTAAGGATAGGAACTGGTACCCTTACCTGTGTTTACATAAATATTGCCGCCCTGCGTGTAGAAGTAGTGGTCACCCACCTGGGTCCGTCGGCTTCTCCAAGCCATCAGGTAAGCGGAAGGCTCTTTGTCCAACTTTTCGGCTTTTTTCCAAATGTCTTCGCCTGTTGCAGGGTCAATCAAGACGCGGCGGTTTTTGAAATACACCATCAGACCTTCATCTTCTACCACAATGTCTCTAACATCTTTTTCTGCGTAGTCTTTTTTCCAACGGCCTTCCGCAGACTTTCCAGGGGTATAATCAAAGATATTGAAACCAGCATCGTGTACGACGATGTACCCGTCGTCATAAGGCATGATAAACTCAATATTGCCATCCATTTTGCTATCGCCCTTGCTCCACAGGCTCTCGCCGGTATCAGCATCTAGTAAGTAAAGGGTTTTGCTAAACTTATTGGGAGCGCCTCCGTCTGTCGGCAAGGTCATCATACCTCCAAGGCCACCTCGCTTTTCAGCAACAAGAAGCTTGGTTGCGTCATCATTCTGGAAAATATAGCCAGGATCCAGCTTGTTGTTCCACTTCAACTGGCCACTTTTGAGGTCAACGGAAGCCAGGTATTTGTCGTTGTGATAAAGCAAATCGCCATTGGCCGTCAACAGTGGCGGGATAACATAAGGCGCAGCGCCACTTGTTTCTGCCGAAGCAACGACTTGTCCCAAGCCACTCATTTCGCGCAGGTCCACGCCCCACTTCATTTCAGAAGTAAAAGGATCAAGTCCGTAAAGACGAATCTTCCCCTTAGCGTAAAGCTCTACCAAAACCAACTCAGCTGCTGGAATGATGTAAAAAGTGGAAAAGCTCTTGATCTCCTCCTTCTCGCCATCCACCAGCACCTGGCCAGTCAGCACATTCAGGATGGAACCATTAAAAAAAGCAAAAGGAGTATTGAAGAAATCGACGTAATCATCAGTCCCTTCACTCCCTACCGACTCCAGTGCCGCGGTCGTTTTGTTGCGGTCTACCGCCCAAAGTTGGGTATGGTCAATGGGGTTGATCGCCGTGTAGGTCTCGTTGGTTTGCACGATCGGAATCCCCGTGAAATCATGAATAAAAATAGCTTTACCTCCCCCCTGCACAGTTAGTTGGGCGATAGGCGCTACTTGTGCACTGGCAAAAAAGCCGGTACCTAGCAATAGCAGCATAAAGAAAGTGCGAATTTTCATAATTCAAATTAGTATAGTAAATAAATAGTTTAGAGCTTGTTTGGCACGACCTAGATTGCCTGCAAGTGGCAAATTTCATTTCATACTGCGTTAAATTTTTCGTCGAATTGCCCGCATTCGACTGCAAAATTTGCCTTGTCTGAAATAAAATTTGCTCACTTTCGGCTAATCATGCCGTACCAAACAAGCTCTTAGACCCTTCTATTGTCGGAGCAAGAAAATGGTAACCAAGAAAAATCAAATGAATGGCTAAACAAGAAATTTTATGAGCGATGTAGCTTTAAGGGTCGGCGAAGAAAATTGATTATTGCTATCTTCCCCCTACCAAACCCTTGACCATTCCGGTACTGTCTTGAAGAAATAAGATCTCGGAGAGATCAGGTAGCGCCATCAGCAACTTGGCTATTCGACCTCGGAGAGTATCGCACAACCTTAACGTATGGCACCATTTCTTTTCTAAAAAACAACCAAAAAATGAAATCCAATCTTTTTGCTTTTATCTTCCTTCTTTCATGTCTGCCTTTTGCAAGTTGGTCACAAATCCCTTCTGATTATACCATCCCTAACGTACTGCGCGAAGCCTATGACCGCGATGTCAAAGGCATGGCCATCAAACGCATGCAAGCACAGAACAGTCCGGACAATGCCTTAATTGAAATTCCGGCAGCAGTACAAGACAGTATTTTAGAAGGCATGGCCGCTATTTTCAACCTCAGCAATGAGCTACCCGAAGCTGACTCAGTCTTCAACCGCTACTGTGTACACGACAATTTTGGCTCTCCTGCCCTATTGGGCTTCATCGTCGGTGTAGATACAAATTCGCCCATCGCCCAGGCTTGGGCACAAGGCAGCACCCTCACTGGCAATGCCATTCTCGATAATTTGTTGACTACCTACAACTTTACCCTGCAAAACTACATCAGCTTCGGGGCTGGCGTTTTATATACCGATCAGTACCTCAATCTTTTTGCGCTAGCCGACTCCATTACCGCCAGCGTTCCCGGTGTCTCCTACGCCGAACCCGACTACATCATTGGCAATGCCGGGCGTATCGATTACAGCACCGATGAACTAGGCAATCGCCTCTTCGAGTTTCGCTATGAATGGAACGATTGCTTTGATGGTTGTGATAATTTTTACAGCTGGTTCTTCACGGTCGCTCCCGACTGTAGCGTGACTTTTACAGGTACTGACGAAGGCGGATTTTTTGGTATCGAAGACCTGCCCGCTCCCACCGATTGCCAGCTCACCACCGGAGTAAAAGAGCTTGGCCTTTTCCCCGATTTCCGTCTCTTCCCCAACCCTACGAATAATACCCTGCACTGGCAAGCCGCACCCGAACATGGGTTCTGGCAAATACACAATGCCCAGGGGCAACTGGTACAACGCGGCCAATGGTCATCGAAAGCGGTGGAGGTGGCTCACTGGCCCGCTGGGCTTTACTACCTTAGTGGCTACAGCGCAAGTGGAGAAAAGGTACTGAAGAAGGCTTGGGTGAAGATGTAGTGCTCACTGATAAATCGGGATCGCGGATGGTGCTTCGTTCCGACACCTCGGAACGGAGCACTATTTTCTCTATCTACGCAACCATGCCGAACACTTGTTCGTTTCAACAGTATAAACTACGTTTGCCATGGCTGAGATGAACAAAACCATTGACCTCAACGACGTTCGGGACATTCTTGAAAAAGTGAGTGATCCGGAAATCCCCGTGCTCACCATCACCGACTTGGGTATTGTCCGAGACGTACGCTTGGATGAAGGAGGAAAGTTGGAAGTAGTCATAACCCCCACCTACTCTGGCTGTCCGGCGATGAACATGATAGAAGTCAACATCCGCGCAGAGCTCCAAGAGGCGGGGTACGACCCGGTCACCATCACCACCGTCCTCTCCCCCGCCTGGACGACCGACTGGATGACCGAAAACGGTAAAAAGAAACTCAAAGCCTACGGCATCGCGCCCCCCGAACCTGGTAATGTAGACAAGCACGCCCTCTTTCAGGACGACAAAAAAGTAGAATGCCCCCGTTGTAGCAGCCGCAACACCGAGATGATTGCGCAGTTTGGCTCTACCGCCTGTAAGTCGCTTTATCGCTGCCTGGATTGTTTGGAGCCTTTTGATTATTTTAAGTGTCATTAGGGGCCCATAAATAAAATAAGCCCCCTAAGCCACCTTGATTACCATCCTATTATCCCTTATATTGAGGCAATCGAAAAACGCTCTTTTATGAAAAACGCTATAGGCTTCCTCTTGCTTTCTATTTCTTTTCTGCCCAGCTTATTCGGTCAAGCTATCAACAAACAATACGCCCGGGCACATACCTCGGTGATCAGTGGAATTTCGGTAAATAATGACGGAAGAATATTGACGGCGGGTTATTACGACACCACCAACGGTTCGCTTTATGTGGGGATGACGACGGAAGAAGGCGACTATATAGACGTCAGTGCTTTCTTTGAAGAATCATCTGGATCGCTTATGAATATCAGCAATATTGTACACGATACGGCCAGTAATTTCTCTTATTTTGCGGTGGCACTTGATGGCTGTGATGTTGGAGATTCGGATCAGTTGTACAAGATCAATCTCGACAACTTCACGCGTGAGTTTGTGGAACTACCTGGTTCCAACTTCGCCGCTAAATACCATCTTGCTATACTACCAGATGGGAGCGTATTGATCGGAGAAGAAGAGACTTCCCAAGCCAACAAAGTGGTCTTGTACCGCAGCGGTTCGTTCTATGAGCTGTTGACGAGTGAGCTGGTTCGAGGCCTTGCTGCTTTAGGGCTGGATAAATTTGTCATTCTCGGAGACGAAACGTTAACTACCGCTCAATTAAACCTAGCAACGAATACTGCCACCACAATCAATACAGTAGCCATTACAGATGGCAGCGCGATAGAAGCACTCAATGCTACCCAATTATTGGTATTACGCAGTAATGGATTACAAGTATGGAGTGAAGACCTGGAATTACTGCAAGAGCTAACCTTGAACAATCCTCTTGAACTTACAGTCGACAACAGCTACCTCTACGTACTGACAGCCGATGGTATCCATTTACTGAACCACGATTTGGAAAACATTACACTTCTTCCAAGCCTCGAACTCGATAACTATGCCGTCTTAACTTCGGTGGCTAAGAACGACCGCGTGTATTACGCGGGCACTTACGAGGATGCCTATAATACCAGTGCGAATAGTACCATAAGAAGACCATCAGATCTGTTCATTAGATCCTTCAGTCCTGCGGGGGCCGATATTCTTTCCGATACAGATTTGGCCGTCGAGATGATCACTCACTCACCCGCCGAAGTGTCTTTGGAAGCCCCGAATTGTATGGATGCCATCATTCGTGACGTAGAGGTAACACTTCGCAACCAGGGGACAGCGGTGATTGAAGAAGCTAGCATTATGCTCAATCTGGAGGGATGTGGACAAAATGTCTGTCCCCCTTGGATAGAAAGGCATTGGACAACAGAAATCTATCTTGAACCAGGCCAAAGTACGACCCTCTCATTAGGTACCATCAACATCTATCACACCCAGGAAAATGATGAATTTGGTCTGTGCTTGTGGGCTTTCCCCAACGGAGAAACGATGGAAACCGACATGGACAATAATTACAATTGCGCAGTGGCATCTCCCATCGTCCGTACTTCAGACCTTAGCGTAAACACTCCTTTTAGCGTTTATCCTACCCTATTCAGTGATCGGCTTACCCTCTTGTTGACGCCAGATCTCAATGTGTTTGATCAGGTTGTCGTATATAATCTGCTAGGTCAGCCATTGCAGCATAAGCCATTACCACCTGGCCAGAGCGAGGTAGTTTTGGAGCTGGAGCAATTACCCGATGGCAGTTATTACCTACGCCTTGAAGGAGAAGGAGTGAGTCAGGTCGTTATGGTGATAAAGCAGTAATTAACTTAATAGACTTGTTCTGATTCAACACTAAGTATTTTGACGAAAATGCCGAGTGCCCCAAAGAGGTCGCTACGTGGCGCCTATGGCATAAATCCAGCAAGCTCCTGTCCAATAAGAGCAATTCTGCTCCCTTCTAAGTCCTGACTTTTACAGAAACGGCGAAAACATCGTCTACCTCATCGTAAAACAAAGGACTCATGTATCTTTTTACAAAAAAAACATCCCCTTCCAGGTAACACCTTCCTGATTGCGTGCATCAATGGCCAAATGCATCCAATTGTAATGACACCTGTTATCCCTTCTCTTCTAATGCTTTGCCTGTCCTTGTCCAGCTTGCTGGCTTATGGACAGAGCTGTGGCGGCACCTTTCCTTATTCACACAAATCCCTATTGATGAAGCACAACACACCCCATTTTGGCCTTAGCGCTTGCCTGGCCATTTTGCTCAGCGCAGGTGCTTTGAGCGCGCAAGACATACCTCGTACCGTTGTCGGTAACGCTGGTGATTATTATGACAACCTGATTTTCGGCAGCCTGCACTTCACGGTGGGCGAAGTGGCCGTTGCTCGTTATCAAAACGGGCTGGAACTCGGCGAAGGGTTTCACCGTGCTTACTACGACCTTTTGGTAAAAAACGAGGAACTACTCCCCCTTGATTGGGCAGTCAACATTTATCCCAATCCTACGACTGAAAGTATCCGGATTGCACTCCCCGATTTAGCTCCTACCCAGGCAGCACTTTACAATACGAATGGTCAGCTGCTTTGGCAGGAAACCATTGTGACGCCTTTGCAGGTGGTCGATCTTGCTGCTTATCCTGCGGGAACCT
The DNA here is from genome assembly GCF_040784935.1 of Lewinella sp. LCG006. Lineage (GTDB taxonomy): Bacteria > Bacteroidota > Bacteroidia > Chitinophagales > Saprospiraceae > Lewinella. The sequence goes on from NZ_CP160680.1 coordinate 492,613, forward strand.
ACCTGCTCCGTCTAGCTGACGAGGAGGGTCGAACTGGCACCTTCCAAGTACTAAAAATCAAACACTAATCCCTAAAACGCTAAAAAAATGCGTCATTTACTTCAACTCATTTTCCTGCTGGTCTTCAGTGCCAGCCTCTGGGCTCAAGCCCCACAGCAATTCAAATTTCAGGCGGTTGCCCGCGATGCAGGGGGCTCACCTTATGCCAGTGCCAACCTCGCGGTGCGGGTCAGTATTGTGCGCGATGGAGTGAGTGGACTCGTCGATTACGCCGAACGCCATACCATTACCACTTCTCCACTCGGCGTCTTTGACCTCGCCATTGGCAATGGTATTCCCTTGAGTGGCACGATGAACGATGTAGATTGGGCCAATCATCCTTATTACTTAAAAATAGATATTGATCCTGCAGGTGGCACTGCTTATCTCAATTTGGGTACCAGCCAGCTACTTTCCGTCCCTTACGCCATTTACGCTGGCGAAAGTGGCTCAGGCGGTAGCGATGACCCAACCGACGAATTACAAAACCTCATTTATGATCCCGTCACCCAGATACTGACGCTCACTGATGGCAATTCCGTCACCCTCAACACGGGAAGTGGCACCGATAGTCAGACCCTTACGTTTGATCCCCTTAGCGGGAATCTGACGATCAGTAATGGCAACACCGTCAATATTCCTGCTGGCGCTACCGGCCCGCAAGGGCCCACTGGACCAGCTGGACCTGCTGGTCCACAAGGTACTCCAGGTGTTGCTGGCCCAGCCGGACCGCAAGGTCCAGCCGGAACAGGCATCAATCTACTCGGTACAGTCCCCACAGTGGGTGACCTTCCCGCTGGTGCTAGCCAGGGCGATCTTTACATCGTAACCGCCAGTGGCGATGGCTACGCTTGGGATGGCAGTATGTGGAACAACGTTGGCCAAATCCAAGGCCCACAAGGACCGCAAGGAGAACCCGGGCCCGCGGGAATGACCGGCCCTACCGGAGCTACTGGGCCCGCAGGGCCTGTCGGTGCTACTGGTCCACAAGGTGCTCAAGGTCCGCAAGGACTATCAGGACCTATGGGTCCACAAGGAGCTACCGGTCCACAGGGACCCGCTGGACAGGATGGCACGGGTATCTCTATCCAGGGAACCGTAGCCACCATTGCAGATCTCCCCGCAGGAGGCAATACCCAAGGTGACCTGTACATTGTTTCCGCTGACGGGAACAGCTATGTGTGGGACGGCATGATGTGGACCAACGTTGGTCAAATCCAAGGCCCACAAGGTCCACAAGGTATCCCTGGACCTGATGGACCTACTGGACCAGCCGGGCCCACTGGACTCACAGGGCCGCAAGGTATTCCAGGGCCCACTGGAGCTACTGGACCACAGGGACTTCCCGGCGCAACAGGACCTGCCGGACCAACAGGACCACAAGGCCCTACCGGGCCGCAAGGCGAACAAGGACTTACTGGCCCGCAAGGTATTCCCGGACCCACCGGAGCTACTGGACCACAGGGACCCGCCGGTGAAACAGGGCCTGCGGGGCCTGCTGGACCACAAGGTATACCAGGTCCAATTGGCATGACAGGGCCTGCGGGACCACAAGGCCCTGCTGGTGTGATAGAACTGCCTTATTACGATGAAGTTACGGTTGAAGGAGCTGCTTTTCATATCCAGAATGATGGCAATGCTGCCTATGGTATAGTAGGCAGTCAAGGTACAGGCGCGGAAGTATTACCCGCTAATCGGGCAGGTGTTTTGGGTCACTCTTTGAATGGCCATGGTGTTTACGGTTATTCCGAGAATGATTTTTATGCAGGCGTCCAGGGCGTTTCCAATTCCAACACAGGTTATGGGGTTTTGGGCTATGGCTTCGGTGGTGGCGTTGGTGGTTATTTCTATACCACTTCTTCTGGGCAGGCTGCTTTAACGACAGGAGTAGGCAATGTGGGCATTGGTACAAATACCCCTGAAATGAAAATGCATATAGCTGGTGATTTATTTATACAATCGAATTTAGGTGCCATTCATTTAGGTTACCCCGACAATGGAAATCGTTGGAGGATGAGTACCATCAATGGTGGTGCCGATTTACAATACCGTTCCAAACCCAATGCTTCGTCGACCTATACTACGCGTTTCAGAATGCTACAATCTGGTGAATTTCAAGTAGGAGATATCTTTGATGCAAACGCTTGGTTGCATGTCCAGGAAAACTCCGGGGTAGATAAAGTTCATCTTTTACTTGAGGAAACACAAGATGAGTTTGCCCGTCTTGGTTTTGGCAATACCGTACATACAGATGCCCAGTGGCATATTGCGGCTACCTCTAGAAATGGTACTACTGGTGCAGCGAATAGCAAAATGAACTTCTATTTCAGAAATGATCAGGGCGCAGCCGATCGGATGACCATTCTTGGCAATGGCCAGGTAGGGATCAATAACGCTAATCCGGATGAAGAATTGGTGGTTGGTAGCAACCTGGGTTCAGGCTGGGCTATTCCCGCAGCTACGGTTGGCGGTACTACTGGTGGAGCACTAGAAGTGGGTACTCCTAGCATTAATTTTTCAGCTAGTGCCAGCAGCACTTTTGATCGCACCCGACTCATTGCCACCGACGCCAATGGTTTTGGTCAGGGAAAAATTGAAATGCGTACCCGACAACTGAATGTGGGCGTAGCACCGGGCGTTAATGATACCCGTGGCTATCCTCTCCGGATTCAGCAAAATACCAGTACAACGGGTGGCGAATACGGTATGCTCCTCTACAATGGTACCAACAGTAATGAAAACTGGGAATTCTACGTAGCTTCTACCGCCGCCAATGGTGGTAACATGGCACTCTACCACAACAACGCTCTCCGCGGCACTTTTGACCAGACCAGCGGCAATTACTCCCCTACTTCGGATGCTCGTTTGAAAACAAATATTAGCACTTTAAACGGGACACTCTCAAAGCTTTTGCAACTGCAACCCAAAACCTACAACTACAAGACGAATCTGGAACGTAATTACTTTGGTTTTCTAGCACAAGAGCTACAAACCGTTTTTCCAGCAGTCGTCACCACCACCATGCCTAAAGAAGGAGAAGAAGCCACCTTGCTGGTGGATTACAGCCAACTGACGGTACTTGCTATTGCTGCCATCCAGGAGCAACAAGAGGTCATTGAGCAACAGAAAGCGCAATTGGCCCAGCAAGCAGAACAGCTACAAACCTTGGAAAATCGGCTACAAAAACTGGAAGCACTCATTCAGAAATAAAAGAGCAATCCCCATGAACTAGCTCAAGTGGAGTCACTCCACTGATTCTGTGACGCTGACGTGAGTTGGCGTCACTTTTTGTTTGGGGGGAGATGGGTGATCAAGAGGGAGGGAGGTCAATCGTACCAACACGATCATACGATCAACGCGACCCCCAATCGTACCAACACGATCATACGATCAGCGCGACCCCCAATCGTACCAACACGATCATACGATCAGCGCGACCCCCGATCGTACCAACACGATCATACGATCACCACAATTCGTGCTCATACAGGAATGCATTTATACAAACGCTCTCCAAAACCTTCCGTAACTTTGAATTTTATCCTTGATTCCCAACCCGATTATGCTCAGCCGAAAAATCACCCTGCTTTTTGTTCTACCTTTCTTGTGCTTGGATGCTGCCAGTGCCACTAATATCAAAGCCGATCCTTTCCCAGATTTGAGCCAACTCCTCATTGGTGAATGGAGCTCACCCGCCTGGAACGGAAAATTGATCGAAAGCTGGCGGATGATCGACGCCACCACCTTTGAGTCCAGTGCCGTCTATCTGGAGAAAAAAGATACGCTCTATGCCAGTACCTCCCGTATCGAAAAGGTAGCGGGTAAATGGATGCTTTTTAGCGTCATCAAAGACAGTGCGCCTAAAATATTCCAGGCAGTCTCCTCTTCTGCCAACCACATTCTTTTCGAAAACAGCGACTACAGCCATCCTCGCCAAGTCCGCTATTCCTTCACCGAAAGGAACAAATTCAATCGTACCATCACTGGGGAAGAAAACGGTCAACCTTCCACCTTCAATTTCAACTTGGTACCGCAAGTGGAGGTAGCCGTCAAAAACCAGACTCCAGCTTTGCGTGCCGCCTTTGCGCCCTTGATGGGCAAAACCTGGCGCGCCAAAGGTGCCTGGGCCAACGGCGACGCCTTCCAGCAAGAAGTCCGCTTCCACTGGGACTTGGAAGATGCTGCCGTCATTGCCCAATCCCACGGGATCATCGATCCTATCAACAACACCTGGGGCCAGCGCAACCATGGCATTCGTTACTGGAACAAAGGCGAAGAAAAACTCCTATTCGCGGAATACGACATCTTTGGCTCCGTCACCGAAGGCACCATCAGTTTGAGAGATAACAATATTTATTACCATTACAATTACGGAGGTTTTCTCCTCACCGATGCCTGGGAGAAAGTAGACGAATTCACCTACAACTTCAAAGTAGGCGTCTTCTCAAAAGGCGATTGGCAAGACGTTTATCTCAGCACCCAATTCATTGACATCACCACTACCGAACCTGCACTTATGGAACCAGACCTCACCCTCCCTTACCGGCAAATTCCCGATGCCCCCGAAAAGTACAATGCCGCTACCGTGGCCGCCCGCGCGATCGACGGCCTGGCTTTTCGCTACTACTGGGCCACCGAAGGCCTCCGCCAGCAAGATCTCGATTATCGCACCACACCCGAATCACGTTCCAGTGCCGAAACCATCGACCATATCCATGGCTTGGCCAAAGTGGTCCACAACGCCGTCATGGAACTCCCCAACATCAGTGGTGACCCCTCCGAAGAACTGTCTTTCATCGAGCAACGTACCCAAACCCTCACCCTGCTTGCCGCTGCCAGCGAACGCCTCAAAAACAGCAAATCCAAAGACCTGAAACGCTTCAACATCATCTTCCAACGGGGCGACAACCAGTCCGTACTCCCCTTCTGGAACACCCTCAATGGGCCCCTCGCCGATGCGCTCTGGCACGTAGGGCAAGTCGTTGCGTTCCGGCGGGCTTCTGGCAACCCCTTCAATAGTAACGTCAGTGTGCTGCGCGGTACGGTTAAGGAGTAAGTAATAGCGTGGAACTATCTTTTTGTATTTTTGTTTCGAAAAAAATATTCCCCCTTGCCACACCACATCAACATCGACGACTACGATTACCCACTACCGGAACACCGTATTGCTCGCTACCCACTGCCGCAGCGTGATGCCTCCAAACAGTTGATCTACCGCCAGGGGGAGATCACCGAGCAGGTCTTCCAAGAACTTCCCAGCTTGCTTCCTCCGGGCAGCTTGCTGGTCTTCAACAATACCAGGGTCATTCACGCGCGCCTACGCTTTACACTAGCTAACGGTCGGCCACTTGAAATCCTGTGCCTGGAACCGCTCAGCCCGCTTGACTATCAGCAAAGCCTATCGAGCCAAAAAGCCGTAGCATGGAAGTGCATGGTGGGCGGCAACCGCAAATGGAAAACGGGCGAAATCAGTCAGGAAATCAACACCCCCAAAGGCCCCGTGACCCTCACCGCACGGCGGGGCGACTGGCTCGAAGGGCCTTTTCAGATTACCTTTAGTTGGGACGCGCCAGCGCTTTCTTTTGGGGAGCTGCTGGTCGCCGGAGGCATCATTCCCCTGCCACCTTACCTTAACCGCGACAGCGAAGCATCCGACCAGGATCGCTACCAAACCATCTATGCCCAACCCGAAGGATCGGTGGCTGCACCTACGGCGGGTCTGCACTTCACCGAAGCCGTTTTCCAGGCAATGGATCAGCGAGGTATTCAGCGGTCATTCGTCACCCTTCACGTGGGCGCCGGCACCTTCAAGCCCGTTACGACCGACAGCCTGGGCGAACACGATATGCACCGTGAGAGCATCTTCGTGGAGCGGGCATTGGTACAGGCCTTAGTGGACACCCTCGCCGCGGGGGCACCCGTCATTCCCGTAGGTACCACCAGTATGCGCACCCTGGAAAGCCTCTACTGGCTGGGCGTTCGCCTCGTCAAAGGCAACACCATCCAAGACGGCTTTATCGTCGACCAGTGGGAACCCTACGAACTTTCTGCCAACGAGTTGCCCACAGCTCTCGAAGCTATTACAGCATTATTGGCCCATTTCCAAAACGCTCAAATCGACTTACTCGAAGGCTACACCCAATTGCTCATCGCGCCCGGCTACCCCAATCGCCTGGTCAGCGCCCTCATCACCAATTTTCACCAACCGCGTAGCACCTTGCTGCTCCTAGTTGCCAGCCTCATCGGAGACGATTGGAAAAAAGTGTATAACTACGCCCTAGCGCACGATTTTCGCTTCCTTAGTTATGGAGATAGCAGCTTACTTTGGCGTGTAGATTAGCAATAAGAGCCTGCCATATATTTTGGGCCATGCCATCTCTCGGCACCAGGCTGTCCGCTCTTTCCTCTCTTTAGGATTGGGTTTGAAACCCGATCCTAAAGAGAGGAACCGCTTCCATCCTTTGGCCTCCTCCTCCGTCCGGCGCGCTACAGGCTTCGCCTTGCGCGCCGATTTAGCTCCATCCTCCGGCTCTTCTAATACGATTTCTGATCTACCGCTGAATCTTCCTTGTTCGGCATTGGCTATACCTACCTCACCAAAACCACCTGCCCCACTGCCAATTGGCCATCCACCAGCAAGCGGTATGCGTAGCTGCCAGCGGGCAGGCTGCTGGGTTCAAGTTGGGTGGTCGTGCTATTGGTGATTTCCTGCGACCAAACTTGCCGCCCCGCCAGATCAAAAAGCTCCAGACGGGCAGGCGCAGCTAAAACCGAAGGAAGATGCTGAATAAAGAGTACCCGCCCATCAGTGCCTACGGAGATGGTATTTTCTGAGATGCCTTCTTCGGTATCCGAAATCAGCAGGTCAGCGCGCGCTAGGTTATTGATGGCGATTCCTCGTATTTCCGTAAAATCACCGGCGATGATCAACTCTTCTTGGAAATCGGCGAGCGCGGTCACTGCTCCATCTGCTTTCACAAGCGGCCAATACAATGAAGCACTTTCCCCAGGTATTTGGGTTAAAACAACAGGAGGTGAGTCTTCTCCCAAATATTCAAAATTTAATGCCCCATAAAACAGGTAGCGTGACTTATAATATCCACTTATAGTCGGTAGTTCTAAAAGCTCCAATGGCTCAAAGTAATTACTCGATAACTCATTTGTAAAAACAAGTCCATAGTCTCCGTCTTCAAGGAGGCCCACCACCGTGTAGTTCACCCCATAATGATTATTCCTAACATCTACCAAAAAACAGTCAACAGCCGAGTATGACATTGGAGGTACGCTTGCTCCATCCAAAAAAGCGCGATCTCCTAAGTTTAACAAAATCAGATTACCCGCTAAGGTGTCCCCTTCCCACAAGAGTCCCCCCCTGCCTCCTAATAACAGCGAATCCCCGGAAATATCCATATCTCGAATGATGCCAGTCAATCTATACTGCTCATTAAATGGCTCCCAGGTATCGGTTGTGGTATTATAGGCCGCTAGTTTTTGAATCAGTTCATTGCCGGCCAGGCTATCAAAATCACCACTGAGGTAACAAAATCCTTGATGGTAAAGCAAATCGGTAAACGTGCCTTCGGTGATGGGCAGCTCCAAAAGGCGCTCCCAATTTCCCGAGCGGTAGCGGGCAAAAATTTGCATCTCCTCCTGTCCGGCAATCGCCGAAAAGGTACCCATAGCGTAAATATCACCCGAGCTCTCGTCAATAGCTATCCTTGAGAAACCTCCTTCCAGATTGGAGAAACCAGCCAGTGACCGCAGTTCAGTACCATCCCAAGCGACCAGGTGATCAGCGGAAAATCCATCAATCTCGGAAAAAGTCCCAGCCATATACAGTTCGTTATTGTAGACCTTCATATCCAAAATTTGCCCACCCGTGACGCCTAGATCATTGCCGAAGGGCCTGGCATCAAAGTAAAGCACGGCATAGCTCGGCTGTATCCACGCCAGCTCGTCAGCCGTGAAGCCATGGGCTGCTGCCCAGACAGGGAGTTCAGCATAAGTAAGTAGCTCCTGTAAATCCGCGAAGTTGTTTTCTGCCCTGATCTGGGCCACCAGCTCCTGCTCTCCGGTAGCCTGAAGCAGGTACCCAACGGCACATGCCGTTTTCTTTTCATCGACAAATACCGGCAGGCGATTTGGCTGATAGTTGTTGATCGGAAATACGCCGCGTTGCCAGTACGTTTGCAAATGATCCAGCACGGTGCTTCGCCGCAGCTGCTGATCGGCGGTAAGATGCGCAACTGATCGTGTACGAAGGAGCTCCTCCACCAATTGCAGGTGCGTACGGATGCGTTCTCCATCATCTGGAAATTTCACAAGGGCCAGGTAACCCACCGGAGAAGTTTCCGTCAGCCATTGCTCATTGATTTCGTAGAGGTGCTCGTAAAGCGGCGCGGTGACCTGAGGTAACAAGCTTGCTTTGCTAGGTGGAAATGATAGCCCCGCTGAGGGTTGCCTTCCTTCGTGTATTCTTATTGAGGTAAAAAAAGTACCAGCAAGTAAACAGCTTGTAATCAAAAAAGCAGTAATCAGGAGAGGGGTTTTCATAGCAATAGTTTTGGTGTATTAACGTGAGGAGCTATATAAAAAACCAAGCTCAAGGCAAGGTTTTTCGTAAGTTCATCTGTAAAGAACAGTAGTAAAGTAGAAGCAATTTTCCATAATAGTTGAATACACACCTTATTTTCTGCGCAATCCTAAAGACACTTTCTTTCTATTCCACCTTCTTAAAGTTCACCCTTCCAAAAATCACAAAAGTAATTGCGTTTTTGTCTTTTGCATCAAAAACTATGGTGGCACCATCATCCGGATTGATGAATTTATCGTCTCCTATGGGGTTTAGTTTGTATCTATAGCCTCCGTCATTACCAAACAAAGTTCCATCCAGCTCCTCTATCACAATTTTCCAATCCCTGCCCTGGTCAGTTGATATGTATTCTCCTGCCAATAGGCGTAAATGCTCAACAGGAACTTTTATCATCAGCGATTCGGTATTTATGCCGATTCCTTTCAATATTTGAATGCCATTTTCATTATCTGGATTCAACTGAACGGACCTCTTGTAGTTTTCAACAGCCTGGACGGTATCGCCAAGTACCAGAAGTGCTTCGCCATAACTGTCGTAAACATTGAAAGAATTGGGGAACGCCTCAACATTTAACTGAAAAACAGTTGCCGCATCTTCCGTTCTACCTGATTGCAACAACTGATAACCTGCCAAATTCATCTCGTTTTCATTGAGATGATATTCGTCGGATGCTTTGATTTCATTGTAAAATAAAAGTCCAGAAGCAATCCCCTCCTTTTGGATTTTATCTAACAAAGAATAAGCCATAGACCTTTTGGGAAGGATGTAGGCTTGATCATGAAGAATACCGTTGATAGCCGTCGTAATATCATAAAGAGGAGCACCACCAGTGTTGTTAAATAATAGAATTAACGACTGGTTTGATGGTATACGTGTGATCTGGGTATTGAAACCATTTATACTACCTCCATGACCGATTGTGTACGTGAATTCCTGACTATTTCCAATGCGTAATTTGCCAATTTCCCAGCCGTAGCCATAGTGTTGGCCCCAAGCGGAAGTGTGTGCCTCAAATAATAAATCCATGTAAGCTTTGGGCAACAATTTTTCCGTGTACAAGGCGCGGTCCCAACGGTATAGGTCTTCAACTGTTGAATAAAGCGCCCCTGCCGCAAAAGGTACAGACATGTCTATGTAACTGGCGTTTTCAAAGGTATTTGCAATCTTATTGTAACCTGAGGCCCTGTTTTCCAAGACAATACGATGCTTGTCATATCCCGTGTCATGCATTTCAAGCGGTGAAAATATCTTCTCTTGCAAGACTTGCTCATAAGGCTTACCGGTGATCTTTTCAATGACGACGCCCAATAAAACATACCCCGAATTGCTGTACGCAAATTGCTCTCCGGGCGTAAACTCAAGGGGCAAATCCTCAAATAGACGTACAATATCCCTTGTGCTATGTGGAGCAAGCATCAGGTCGCTGTAGTTGGGAAAGGAGGTGTAATTCGGGATACCGGAAGTATGGGTAAGTAAGTGATGAATCGTTATCCTGTCACCATTTACTTTGGGATAATTAGGGAGATAGGTCGTGATCGGTTGATCCAATTGCAACTTGTTCTCTGCCACCAGTTGTACAATTGCCATGGCTGTAAACTGTTTGGTAATGGAAGCTAATCGGTGTTTTGTATTAGATTTATTGGGAATATTCCACTCCATGTTAGCTTGCCCAAAGCCATTCTTGTAAATGATTTCACCATTTTCTGCCACTAACACAGAACCGTTAAATTTTCCGTAGTCATAACAAGCCTGAATGAGGTCATGGATTTTTTTCACCTTGGTTTCTCCACATTCAGCAACAACAAGGGGAAGTTTTACTTCTTTTAATGTATTCCAGACATCGGCTTCAAACCCCTTTGGGGAAAACCTGAAGAGTATTATTGATTTATTTTTTTCTTCGCAGTATGTTTTTTCAATAAGAACATTGAGATCCATTGGCGTTTTAGTAAAAAAAGCATCCATGGTTTTTACCACTCCGGTGAAAAGGATGTTGTCCGTTGTAGAGAGCTGAGCGCTTGTCGCATCCCAGCCCATTAAGCCGGCGAAATATTTTTGCAAACTGGCTTCCAAATCGGCTTCCGTAACATCGCCGCTGTTTTCCAAGTTCCAGGCATAAACATAGGACCAAAAGTTAGGGCTATCTAGCTGCTCCCACCCCCTGGGGAACCTTGCATCTTCGACCCCTTGGAAATCAATGTCGCGTGCAAAATTGATAGGGAACACAAACATTTCTTTTCGCCAGCTGGTATCCGTTTCTAAAAAGAATAAATGCTCGTTTTCTTGACTTAGTAAGAGCGTTGAATAGAATAAAAGAGTGGTGATTTTGAAAATGTTTTTCATCCGTCGTTTTGTTGTCTATCTCTACCATGATTGTAATGCGAATCGTCACTACAGCCGTGGTCGAGACTAGTTTTATGCCTTGTTTCACATACTACTTAGCGTGGTATGCTTAAGAAATTCACTAAAACTAGGTAAAAAACGATGGTGAAGTTTTGTTTTAAAACCGTTTAACAGCTTTGTAACAAGTAGTTGGCGTGTCTATTTTTCTTTGGCATCCTTTAATAACGTATTGGCTAATTTTACAGCAAGTGCTCGGTGTTCCAGCCTTTCCTCTTTGCTAAAACCTCTTGATTCTCCAACACTCCCATATTGAATTAATACGCTGCCGTTGTAATTAGGGTTATAAATAGATAAATAACCATTTGAGTGCTGAATACAAAAATAAGTGTCGCCCGTTTCACTGATTTGCAACGCAAGTTGCCCAGTCTCGTCTGACTTAAAAGTCGCTATTTCACGCTGGATATCACTTTTACTCATATCATTCCGTGCGATAGTCAAATACCAGGTTCTGCTATTTGGAAATTTCGACTCAAATGAACACCGACCTTTAATGCCCATATCTGTTACGGTCAGACCAAGTGCTGTGCTTATTTCTTCTGCTGAAATTACGTTGCAATCCGGGCTATTAAAAAGAGAGGAGTAATCTCCTTGCTGCGCTAAATCGCCCGTGTTTTGTTCGGTGGCTTTATCGGTTTGTTCGGTACTATCATTTTCTTCGGCTGAAAATTGATTTTGTTGAGGAGCTTCTTTGCACCCTGCCAGCGCCAGTACAATGAGTAGAAAAAAATAATTAAGGTTCATATTAGGTGTATTAATAGGTTTTGAAATTTTGTGCTGTCTAAGGTATCCTTTTTATCTCAATAAGATGGGGAATCAGTAGGATAGTATTAGAGCGGAATAAGTAAAGCGGAAGTTCTGGCAGTGACTTCCGTAAGGCGGAACGGATAGCCTGGAGCAAAAGTGGCGGTGCACAGCAACAGAACGTTTGCCATGCACCGCCACTGACGGCACCGCCCCCTATCTTAAATCGAGGATAACATTTCCTCCGAAAGGTAATGGAGACGTACGGCCTGATCAGCCTTTTCCAAATTGGCTTTCAGCTCCTCATAAAGTGCTTTGGCCCTGGTGCTGTTTCGGGTGGCTTCGGCGGCTTGGAGTGCCCCCGCCAAAGCGTGCAGACGGCCTGGGCCTTTGGCTAGCGCATAATCAAATTGCACAAGTGCCTCCGTAGGGCGGCCCTGCTCCAGTAGCCAACGGCCATAGAGCTCGTAAGAAGGCAGTACAATGCGTGGTGGGCCGTAGGAGTAGCTGGTAGCCTGTTCCAATACCGTTGCTGCTTTTAACAAGCGTTCCGTTTCAGTAAGGTTACCCTTTAACTGAGCTTGCATAGCTTCCAATTCCAGGGCCAAAACGTAGGCCTGATCAATGTCCAGTTGATTGGGTAACTCCCGGCTCGATCCTGCTGCACTGCACATGGGTGCGCCCGAGGCCGTCACCCGATTGGCAGCATCTTTGCGTTCATTACTCATGGTAGTCAAAATAGCAGCTAGTGCATCCTGGTCTTTGGCGAGATAAGCGCGCCAACCATTGGTAAAGTGCTGAATAGCCCGCACCAGTATATTCATATCTTCCAGGTCAGGATCAATGGCCTTTACTTCTTCGTTGCTCCAATCGTCGGTTTCTACCAGGTAATTAGCGGTTACGGATGCCATGTAAGAACGTGCAGACCCATCTGGCTCGGTAGCCGTATAACGCTTGAATTCTGTCATTTGACGACGAGCCTCTTCGTAGCGCCCTTGCTGGGTGAGGCCGTAGAGTCGCCAATGGAAGGCGTGGTAGCTGCGCGCGTTGTCATCCAGCCCTTTTTCCTTCATACGGTCAACACTGGCCTTCCAGGAAGCAATGTTCGACTGGATGACTTCTTCCCACATACCCATGGATACGTAGATATGCGAAGGCATATGCAGAGCATGTGCTGCCGAGGGAGCTACTTGTGAATAACTATTGGCGGCAGGGATCGCCTTGGCCGCGTGCGCGGGATCATCGTAAGCGTGGATAAGGTAATGCAATGCGCCGGGATGATTTGGGTTTTCAGCCATTACGCCCTGCGCAATTCGGGCGGCGTGCTCGTAAGCCTCATCATCGCGCCCTACAGGCACCGCTCCTAAGAGGGAAAGTGCATAAAAAGCGGCAACTTCTTGCTGTTCAGGATATTTCTTTTTCATTTTGGCCAAATGATTGGCGTATTGCTGATCACGCTCCTGCTTGGTACCTTCCTCTTGATAGAGCAGCTCTACGGCAGCCATGAAATCGCGCTCTAGCGGCGTAGCAGCCAGCACCAGTCGATCCTTGGTCGTAGGAGCAAGTTTAGCCAATGCTGCCTGGCCTTCTTCTGCGGCCAATTGGCGCCAAAGGGGGTGATTATGCGTCATGGCTTCGCCCCAGTAGGCCATCACCATAGTAGAATCTGCGGCTTGTGCTTCTTGAAAAGCAGCGCGGGCATCCTCGTATTCAAAACTATGCAAGAGTAGCAAGCCTTTTTTAAATGCCTTCTGGGCAGCAGCATTACCTGTCACGGGGAGATACACTTCGCCTAATTGAGAAGCAGGGGGAGGAGAAGCCACAGCTTCATCTACCTTTTCGGGGGGATTGACACAGCTGCACAAGCAAAGTGTAACAAAGAGGAGTAGCAACAGTATTCTCATGACCGGAAGGATTGTGGTTTTAACAAAGAATGAACCTAAAAATAAGCAAAGTATAGCTAAGGCTCAATTTGTTTTGCGCCGCCGCTAAAATTCTATCATAATCCCGATACTTGGCAGTGGCGTCCCCGTACCCGTTTCCAGTTCTTTTAAAAGGTAGCGTTGTTCATCCTGAGGGGCATCAGGATTGATGATGGTTGGCTCGCCGATGGGGTTGCCGTTCTCATCCAGGGTGCGATCAAGGATAAGTTCGGTATCACTCACCGCTGCTCCCGTAATATTTTCGATATCCAGGAAAATGTTCAGGCTCCACTGATCGAAGAACCACTTTTTATCTACCCTCAGATCAATCGCACTGAAGGCATCCTGCCGTAAGGTATTCAATTGTCCATAATCAGGGATTCCCCGGGCATTACGCTCCCAGTTGACCACCAAGTTAGAGGATGCTGCAAAGGGCGTAAATGGCAATCCATCCTGAAAACGCCAGTTGACACCTATTTCCCAATTGTTGCCAAAGCGCTTACCTACGGCCAGGTTCGCGATATTGCGGGTATCCCAGGCAGAAGGTACGTATTCACGATTTTTATCTTGAAACTGGGTCCAACCCAAGGTATACGAAAAGATACCGTAGAAGCCTTTGTACAAGCGTTGTTGAAACAAAAACTCTATCCCGTAAGCACGGCCATCCGCAAAGGGTACTGCTGGTTCATTGCCCACTACGCCAAAGTCGCCCCCCAAATTAGCAATCGTCAGACTATCACGCAGTAGTAGCGGATAATCCTGATAGCCTTTGTAGTAGCCTTCAATGGTGATTTTGGAATTAGCTGCTGTGTTCCATTCAAAACCAGCCACTACGTGATAATTCTTCAGATAGCCGATCCCATTGTCCTTATTGACCAGTTTACCTTCCTCCTCGTAGCCCAGCAAAGTATAGGAAGGCAGTTGAAAATACCGCCCCGTATTGAAGTTGAAAGAAAAAGAAGGACTCAGTGCGTAGCTCAGGGAGAGTCGAGGAGAAGCCTGCTGCAAAGGGTTGCTCATCTCTTCAGAATAGCTGTTCCCATCAAAACGGACGCCTAAGGATAAGACCAGTCGCTCGTCGAACCAATCTCTACTAGCCTGGGTATAAAAGCCGTAGCGGTGCATCGTAAAATCAGAAGCATAATCAATGTCCTGAGCGCCTGCGGTGGTAAAGATGCGATTGAACGTACGGTTGTTGTACTTATCGTATTCGTAATTGATACCATAGCCTACTTTATACTCACCAACCTGGCGCACATCTTCGGCACGAAATTTATTCTCTATTTCCTGGCTGCGATAACGCAAGACCAGGTTCTCTTCGGTGCTGTCGTCGTTGTTGCGGTATTTCTCCGATTCGTTATTCAGCATATTACGGCTAAGTACAAAAGTCCAAAAGCCATCATCACGATAACGTTTATAGACTAATCCATTGGTATAGTTCCATTGCGGCGCTACGGGTAGATTAGCCAACAAAAATTGTTGGTCCTCCGTCTCATTAGCATCGAGGTTGAGCTTAAACTGGTCTACTGCTCCCAAACCAATAAAGCTGATTTCGTTTTGCTCGTTGATCTTGTGTTTTACTTTTACCTGAAAGTCATTATAGGTAGGTAAAAAGGGCAGTTCCAGTGCTTTAAAGAGCAACTGCAAATAGGAACGCCGGGCTGATGCCAGAAAGGTTGTCTTATCACCAATGGGCCCCTCTAGCGTAGCACCAACGTCGGTAGCGCTGACCATAAAGGTCCCCCCCAGGCGATCGCTACGACCATCCCGTTGGCGAAATTGAAATACAGAACTTAGCGCGTTCCCTCGGTTGGTTGGAAAAGCACCACTGTAGAAATCTACCTCACGAATAAAGTTGACATTGATCAGCCCAACAGGGCCGCCTCCCGCGCCCTGGGTCGCAAAGTGATTGATATTAGGTACTTCTACATCATCCAGGTAAAAACGGTTTTCATTTGCTGCGCCTCCACGAATAATCAGATCATTGCGAAAAGCAACCCCGGACGTGACCCCTGGAAGCACTTGTACCACCTTACTGATATCACGGTTGCCACCAGGATTTCGTTGAATTTCGGCGACCCCAATGGTACGTAAGCTCACCGGGCTTTCTGCTGTTTTCCGGAATGGAGAAGCTTTGACAACTACTTCTTCCAGCACTTCTGCTTGTTCCTCCAGCGCGAAATTCACTTCAACAGGACGAGCTGTCGTTACCTGCACTTCATACTGGGTCTGCTCTTTGTACCCTAGATAACTAGCTCTGATATCATACAGACCTGGTGACAAACCTTCAATTTGGTAATTACCATCAATATCAGTGGCGATCCCTTTGTCGGTACCAATAACCAGTACGTCACCAAAGGCAATTGGCTCGTTGGTAAGGGCATCCGTCAGTTTACCTTTGATGATGCCCGTCTGGGCGAACATAGAGGCTTGCCACAAGAGAAAAAAGAAGAGAAGTGAAAGATAATTTTTCATCGATTCCTTATTGATTGTATAGTCCGTCAAGGTAGGATTTCGCTTCGCGGCTACTCCGTGGTGTGAAAGGATGACGACGCTATTTTCTCGACTCGCAAGGCAAAAAACGTAGGCAACGCAGCGCGTTGGCGAGGCTTTTTAACGCAGCGAGACGGGAAAAGGGCAAGTCAGAATTCACAAATCCTGCCTTGGAGGACTATGTACACAAACAATAATCCCCTTGGGGACCTGTTTGCTTTTTGAACATAACAACAAGTTGGAACCCAAGAGTCGGCGGATTGTTGTGAATAGAACCTCAATAAGTGTTGGATCACAAAAAGATTTTCATTTTCTGCTTTGCTAGAAACTAAAAACCAAAGCCTTATGGCTGCAATACATCAAAAGCTGCCGAAATTTCCTCTTGGCCAAAGTACACTGTTTGCATGCCATTATGGTCGAGAATACGGAGTTGCTCATCACCTTTAGCAGTTCGATAGATCCATTGGGAAGCAGAGAGACCTGCGGTTTGTCCAGATAAAAACTGTTGCCCTGCCTGCTGCGTAAAGATTTCGTAGTTTACCTTTTGGTAAGTTATTTCGGCAGGGGTAGGAATAGCATCAAAGTCAAGTGCCAGTTGTTGAGCTTTGGTAAATTCCACTTCCAAAAACAACTTAAATAGTCCCTTGTTTTGCATCACATAAAGCAGAGCGTGTTGACCATCAACTGCTGCCAATTGAAGTTGACGATCCGTATTCCCATCATTCCATTGATAGATACTTAGGTGAGACACTTCAAATGTACGGCCTGCATAAGTGATAAAGTCACCTACCTCAGCGACCTCTACGCCCACCCTACCTGAATAGCCGGGCGACAAACTCGGGGTGCGGCGGCGTTCTCCCAGTTCTCCAGCCATCTTGGTACGCCCCGCCATTTCTCCTATGACGGGTTGATCAGGAATACCAAGATAGTCTTCGATAGATCGTTCAAGCTGTAGCAGCTCTTCTGGCGTAGCACTTACATTGGGAAGCAAGGTCAGTATTTTTCCACTTTTTAGTTGAGCACTCAAAATATGGTACTTATGCCCTTTGTTACCTGTCTTTTCTTGAACGAATAGCTGCTGTATGTCCCTCACTGCCATTTCTTTATTCCCTCTGGGCCAAGGAAGAGGACTATGCTTTACCGAAAGTGTACGTTGATCAGCTCGAATAAGCGTCTTGTTTACAAATAAGCAAATCGTGTAGTAGGTAAGCCCTACACCTACTGCTACATGAATCAAGGGGAATAAAAAAAACATTGCAGGCATGCCGCCACCTGATGTAAGCCCAATACCGTACCACATCACCAGGAAACCATCCCAAAAAAGGCAGAAGAAAATCAAAAAATAAGCGACGGGATTACGCCAGCGGTAGCTGACGGCCAATTCGTAATTTGTACGGGTAAGTTCAAGACGTTTCATCCCAGAAAGATACAGAAAAAACTTTCTAAAGAATAGCCTACGTCCTAAAATAGCACTAGTTAGGTAATAAAACGAAGGGGGTACTCAACACCTCAAAACGTTCTCCGGTGGACAGTTCCATCACTATCTCCACCTGGAAAAGCGAGTTTAAAGTAGGAGCCTTGTTGATACTCAACAGCATGTCTTCGTAAAAGATCTTTCCCTGTTGTTCCAATTCAAGAAAATCTTCCAGCGGCTGTACATCGCTAAAAAAATAGCTCCCTTCATACTGAATCAGATCGTTAATAAGGCTGCCCGCAGGATGTTCTGCATCAAAATCATTCACCGTTTTTACGGTAAAGGCTACCAGCTCTTGATTTTTTGAGCCATCATAACCAACAGCACAAGAACAAGCCAGGGCAGTATTCATCAAACTGAGCGACCAGTCTTTTTTGGGCTGTTGTTGCGCGTGATAGTCCACCAAATAATCTACATAAAAACCACCAAACTCCTCAAGACGAAGCTCTTGATTAGGAACTACTTCTGTCCCTTGAAGTTGTCCTGGAAAAGTTCGTACTTCCATATCCGTAATATTAAAATAGCGGTAACCATCACAGTTACAGTCATCGGTGATCGACCAGTCACAAGCTGGAATCAGTATACCGATAAAGAAGTACAGGGTTAAAGTGGCGGTTCTGAGTGAATTCATTAGTCCTTGTTTTTATGTTAAGACGAGCAGCCTTTCGTAAAGGTTGGGTATAACCGAAAAATAGCGAAGTGGATATCTTTTCTTTCTGTTCCTAAAATTAAAATCCCGAACCTTGCCATAGCAAGATCCGGGATTTTTTATTTATCAGCTAAGGGGTAGATCACCCTTTAGGCTAATAGTCTTCCATTTCCTCCATTTCTGCACGACGAGTTTCCCAGGCTTCCTGAGCTTCTTTGGTCGTTACAAAAAGGCGGTTGTATTCACGTAAACCGGTACCTGCAGGAATCTGCTTACCGACAATAACGTTCTCTTTAAGTCCCATCAACCCATCGCGCTTAGCGCCAATGGCTGCAGTACTGAGTACTTTCGTCGTTTCCTGGAAGGATGCAGCTGAAATCCAGCTCACCGTGCCCAAAGAAGACTTGGTAATACCTTGCAGAATTGGCTTAGACGTTGCAGGCTGAGCATCGCGGTACTGAACCAGGTTCTTATCGTTACGCTTGAGGTAAGAATTCTCTTCCCGCAATTGGCGTACCGTTACCAACTGTCCAGCTTTCAACTTCGTTGATTCACCAGCGTCGAGGATGACTTTCTTATCGAAAATCCAATCGTTGGTTTCCAGGAAGTCATAGCGTTCTACCGCCTCTCCTTCCAGGAATGGCGTATCTCCTGAATCTTCAATTTGTAAACGACGCATCATCTGGCGTACGATTACCTCAATATGCTTGTTATTGATGGTAATACCCTGAGAACGATATACTTCCTGTACACCATTTACGAGGTAAGTCTGTACGGCGAATGGGCCTTTGATATTCAGAATATCGCGTGGTGCAACAGCACCATCCGATAACTGGGTACCCGCTCTTACGAAGTCACCTTCCTGAACCAGGATGTGCTTAGAAAGATTAATCAAGTACTTACGGCGCTGATCGTCTTTTGCCGTTACAATCACTTCGCGGTTACCGCGCTTGATTTTCGGGCTAAAGCTTACAATACCGTCGATTTCAGAAGTAACAGCAGGGTTAGATGGATTACGCGCTTCGAAAAGTTCCGTTACCCGTGGCAAACCACCGGTGATATCCGCAATCTTACCCATCTGGCGAGGAATCTTAACGACTTTATCACCAGGCTTCACTTCCTGACCATCTTCAATCGAAATATAGGATCCTACAGGTAGGTTGTAAGAACGAAGTTCTTCTCCTGCTTTAGACAAAATCCGAATGGTAGGAATCTTACGGCTTTTCTTAGAGTCGATAATTACCTTCTCGGCGTAGCCTGTCTGGTCGTCACGTTCAACGCGGAAGGTTACCCCTTCTTCAACATCTTCGAATTTCGCAACACCACCAAATTCAGAAATGATTACGGCGTTGAAAGGATCCCACTCACAGAGAGGATCACCTTTTTCTACCATTTGACCATCCTTCACCTGCAAGGTTGCACCATAAGGAATATAGCTAGAACCGTACTGACGGCCAGTCTCTGGATCCATGAAACGAATCTCACCCGTCCGAGACAATACCACTTTTACTTTCTTACCAGATTCGTCGGTAGATTCCGTGAAACGGATACCGTCAAACTCCAGCTTACAAGCAAACTTAGAAGTCAGTTCTGATTCCGTCTTGTTCACACTTGCAATACCACCCACGTGGAAGGTACGTAGCGTAAGCTGAGTACCCGGCTCACCAATGGATTGGGCAGCAATAATACCAACGGCATCGCCTTTTTCCGTGATTCGGCCAGTAGCCAGGTTCTTGCCGTAACACTTCGCACAAACACCACGCTGTGTTTCACAGGTAAGAACGGAACGGATGTATACCGTTTCTACGCCTTCCTCTTCAATGTAGCGAGCTGTAGGCGTATCAATATACTCACCAGCCTCCAAGATAACTTCATCCGTAACAGGGTGAACAATATCATGCAAGGTGTAGCGCCCTTCAATCCGAGAAACAAGAGGCTCGATAACTTTTTCGTTATCTTTCAGTGCCGTTGTTTCCAGACCACGTAGCGTGGTACAATCTTCTTCCATGATGACTACATCCTGAGAAACGTCAACTAAACGACGAGTCAGGTATCCTGCATCCGCTGTCTTCAATGCCGTATCGGCCAGACCTTTACGGGCACCGTGCGTAGAGATAAAGTACTCAAGTACGGACAATCCATCAACGAAGTTTGAAAGGATCGGATTCTCAATAACGGCGCCGCCGCTGTCACCTGATTTCTTCGGCTTAGCCATCAGTCCACGCAATCCACAAAGCTGCTTAATCTGCTGCTTAGAACCACGTGCCCCGGAGTCAAGCATCATGTATACCGAGTTGAAACCTTGCTTATGAACCGACAACTCCTTCATCAAGGTATCAGTAATACGGTTATCCGCATACGTCCACTTATCAATGATCTGGTTGTAACGCTCATTGTTGGTAATCAGACCCATGTTGTAGTTATCCCACACTTCGTCCACTTCCGCCTGTGCTTGCTCAAGCATGCTCAGTTTGATGGATGGGTTGATCAAATCTCCCAAGTTAAAGGACAAACCACCTTTGAACGCCCAGCTAAAGCCCATGTCCTTGATCTTATCAAGGAAGGTAGCCGTAACACCGAAATCGGTACGCTCAAGAATATCTGCAATTACCTTTTTGAGGTTTTTCTTCGTCAACAATACGTTGATGTAAGGCACTGTTTCTGGTACCGCCTGATTAAAGAGTACCCGTCCGGTAGTCGTTTGAATCAGCTTGGTGACCATTTTATCGTCCTCATCCTCAATCCGTGCACGCACTTTGATCGCTGCATGCAAGTCCAACTTACCTTCATTGTAAGCGATCATAACTTCTTCCGCAGAGTAGAAAGACTGGCCTTCGCCTTTAACTTTTATCTCCTTGGTAGAGTGACGCTCTTTGGTGATATAGTACAAACCGAGTACCATATCCTGAGAAGGCAGTGTCACCGGCGTACCGTTCTGTGGATTCAGCATGTTGTGCGAAGAAAGCATCAACACCTGTGCCTCCAAAATGGCAGCTTGGCTCAATGGTACGTGAACAGCCATCTGGTCACCGTCAAAGTCGGCGTTGAAAGAGCCACATACCAATGGGTGCAACTGAATAGCCTTACCCTCAATCAGTTTAGGCTGGAAAGCCTGAATAGAAAGACGGTGAAGCGTTGGCGCCCGGTTCAAAAGTACAGGGTGGCCTTTCAGAATATTTTCGAGGATTTCCCAGATAATGGGCTCCTTGCGATCTACTAATTTCTTAGCTGACTTTACGGTCTTAACAATACCGCGTTCGATCAGCTTACGAATGATAAACGGCTTGAATAATTCCGCCGCCATTCCCTTAGGAATACCACATTCGTGCAGGTGCAATGTAGGTCCTACTACAATTACAGAACGACCAGAGTAGTCAACACGTTTACCCAGAAGGTTCTGGCGGAAACGTCCCTGCTTACCTTTCAAGATATCACTCAATGACTTAAGCGCACGTCCTCCTTCGGCTTTCACCGCATTGGACTTACGAGAGTTGTCAAATAGTGAATCTACAGCCTCCTGCAACATCCGCTTCTCATTACGCAAGATTACTTCCGGCGCTTTGATTTCTAACAAACGCTTGAGACGATTGTTACGGATGATAACCCGGCGGTAAAGGTCATTCAAATCAGAACTTGCGAAACGGCCACCATCTAGTGGCACCAACGGACGCAATTCCGGTGGAACAACCGGCAAGTATTGGATAATCGTCCACTCAGGGCGATTCTCCACGCGAGTCTGTGCATCGCGGAAAGCTTCCACAACACGCAGGCGCTTTAGTGCCTCAGATTTACGCTGCTGGCTGGTTTCTGTATTTGCCTGGTGGCGCAAGTCAAACGACTGCTGGTCCAGATCAATACGAATCAGCAAATCGCGAATGGCTTCAGCACCCATTTTAGCGATGAACTTGTTTGGATCGCCCTCTTCCAACATTTGGTTTTCTGCTGGTAGGGTATCCAAAATGTCCAAGTATTCTTCTTCCGTCAACAACTGGTTGACCTCAATGCCTTCTTCTCCTTTGATACCAGGTTGGATCACTACATAACGCTCGTAGTAGATGATCGATTCCAGTTTCTTGGAAGAGAAACCTAAGAGATAACCAATCTTGTTAGGCAAAGACTTGAAGAACCATATATGTACAACAGGAACCACCAATTTGATGTGTCCCATCCGCTCGCGCCGCACCTTCTTCTCCGTCACTTCTACCCCACAACGGTCACAAACGATGCCCTTATAACGAATACGCTTGTACTTACCACAGTAACACTCGTAGTCCTTAACCGGGCCGAAAATCCGCTCACAGAAAAGACCATCACGCTCCGGCTTATACGACCGGTAGTTGATAGTCTCGGGCTTCAATACCTCACCATAAGAGCGCTCCAGGATGTCGTCAGGCGACGTCAGGCAAATGGTGATGTTCTCGAAGTTCTGGTTTTGGATAGGATTATCTTTTCTAAATGGCATATCAACTATTTTGAAAAACCAATGCAAATTAATTTCTGAAGTTAAGGGTTTTCGAATCACTACCGAGAGGCCCGAAAACCCTTAACGAAGGACACGTTCTTAGTCGAACTTGATATCCAACGCCAGACCACGTAATTCGTGCATCAATACGTTGAACGATTCAGGAATATTCGGCGTCGGAAGGTTGTCACCTTTGACGATTGCTTCGTAGGCTTTTGCCCGTCCCTGAATATCATCCGACTTCAGCGTGAGTAATTCCTGAAGAATGTTACTGGCCCCGAAGGCTTCCAGTGCCCAAACTTCCATCTCACCAAAACGCTGACCACCAAACTGCGCCTTACCACCCAAAGGTTGCTGGGTAATGAGCGAGTAAGGTCCAATAGAACGTGCGTGCATCTTATCGTCTACCATGTGTGACAATTTCAGCATGTAGATCACACCGACGGTTGCCTGCTGGTGGAAGCGGTCGCCCGTTTCACCATCATACAAGTACGTTTGTCCCAGGGAAGGTAAACCTGCTTTCTGGATGTAAGATTCGATTTCATCCTGGCTTGCACCGTCGAAGATCGGGGTAGCGAATTTCACTCCCAGCTTTTCACCGGCCCAGCCCAGTACGGTTTCGAAAATTTGCCCCAGGTTCATCCGTGAAGGTACACCCAGCGGGTTCAATACGATATCCACAGGTGTTCCGTCATCAAGGAATGGCATATCTTCCATCCGCACGATCCGTGATACAATCCCTTTGTTACCGTGGCGACCAGCCAGCTTATCCCCTACTTTCAGCTTACGCTTCTTAGCCAGATAAACTTTAGCAAGTTTCAATACACCAGCAGGTAATTCATCACCAATAGAGATGTTGAATTTCTCCCGCTTATGACGACCGATTTCCTCGTTTACCTTGATGCTGTAATTGTGCAACAAGCGAGCAATCAGTACATTTTTCTCCTTGTCATCGGTCCAACGTGTGTAATCCACCGTAGTGTAGTCCAAATCACGAAGAATAGACTGTGACAATTTTTGTCCTTCTGGAATCAACATTTCTCCGTAGATCGTTTTCACGCCTTTGGAAGTCATGTCTGCTACCAGCACATTGAGCTTATCTACCAGAATCGTCTTGAGCTCGTTCAGCGCAATTTTGTGCTGATCTTCCAGCTTGGAAAGCTGTACTTTTTCCTGCTCTTTTTGTTTCTGATCTTTCTTTGCACGTGCAAACAGCTGCTTATCAATAATAACGCCTTTCAAGGAAGGAGGCGCTTTCATAGAAGCATCTTTAACATCTCCGGCTTTGTCACCAAAGATGGCACGCAAAAGTTTTTCTTCCGGTGTAGGATCACTTTCTCCTTTTGGTGTGATCTTACCAATCAGGATGTCGCCTTCCTTTACCCAGGCACCGATACGGATAATACCGTTCTCGTCCAGGTCTTTGGTAGCTTCTTCGCTGACGTTAGGAATATCGTTGGTCAACTCTTCTTCTCCTAATTTCGTATCGCGCACGTCCATTTCGAAGTGCTCGATGTGTAAAGAGGTGAAGATATCTTCCCGAACAACTCTTTCAGAAAGTACGATAGCATCCTCAAAGTTGTAACCTTTCCAAGGCATGAAAGCCACTTTCAGGTTTTGCCCCAAGGCCAATTCGCCTTTCTCCGTAGCGTAGCCATCACATAAGATCTGACCTTTTACTACGCGCATTCCTCGACGTACAATCGGCTTCAAGTTTACACAAGTTCCCTGGTTGGTACGCAGGAACTTGGTCAATTTGTAAGTCTTACGGTTGTCTTCGAAAGAAACGAGTTTCTCTTCTTCCGTACGATCGTAGCGAATAACGATCTCGTTAGCATCCACATAATCAACTACACCATCGCCTTCGGCATTGATCAACATCCGCGAGTCACGCGCTACTTTACCTTCCAATCCGGTACCTACTACTGGAGAACTTGGACGAATCAGTGGCACTGCCTGACGCTGCATGTTTGATCCCATCAGGGCTCGGTTAGCATCATCATTTTCAAGGAAAGGAATCATCGATGCTGACACCCCAACAATTTGGTTAGGCGCAACGTCCATGTATTCGATTTCTGGCGGTGTCAAAACAGGGAAATCACCGTGTTCACGACACTTAACGCGATCACTTTCGAAAGCTCCCTGCTCCGTTACCGGTGCGTTGGCCTGAGCAATACGCTTGTAATCTTCCCCTTCTGCTGAAAGGTAGATAGGATCGCCACTCATCACCACATTACCTTCTTCAACAGCGCGGTAAGGCGTTTCGAGGAATCCCATTTTATTCACCTTTGCGTGTACACAAAGGGTAGAGATCAAACCAATGTTAGGTCCCTCTGGCGTTTCGATGGTACATAAGCGACCATAGTGGCTGTAGTGTACATCTCGCACCTCAAAGCCGGCACGTTCACGACTCAAACCACCAGGTCCAAGGGCAGAAATCCGTCGTTTGTGAGTGATTTCCGAAAGTGGGTTGGTTTGGTCCAGGAATTGAGACAACTGGCTAGTTCCAAAGAAAGAGTTGATCACGCTGGACAATGTCCGGGCATTGATCAAATCAACTGGTGTGAAGACTTCGTTGTCACGTACGTTCATCCGCTCACGGATCGTACGGGCCATACGAGCTAAACCAACACCGAACTGAGCATACAATTGCTCTCCTACCGTACGTACACGACGATTAGACAAGTGATCGATATCATCAATCTCTGCCTTCTGGTTCATCAGTGCTACCAGGTAGGTAACGATGGCGATAATGTCTTCTTTGGTAAGCACCAATACTTCGGTAGGCGTTTCCAACTCTAGCTTGCGGTTGATCTTGTAACGACCAACTTCCCCTAGGTTATAGCGCTTATCGGAGAAAAAGAGCTTGTCAATAATACCACGTGCCGTTTCTTCATCCGGCGGATCGGTACCACGAAGCTGCTTGTAGATATATTGTACCGCCTCCAATTCAGAACTAGAGGGGTCCTTTTGCAAAGTGTTGTAAATAATGGAGTAATCCATATCAATTTCTTCCTTCTGCAGAATGATGGTATCCATCTCCGCATTAAGAATCAACTCGATATTACTCTCATCCAGTACAATATCACGCTCGAGAATAATCTCATTACGTTCAATTGTTACTACTTCACCAGTGTCTTCATCGACAAAATCTTCTGTCCAGGAGCGTAGCACCCGAGCAGCCAATTTACGACCTAATGAAGCTTCTAGGCTTTCGCGAGAGGCAGATACTTCGTCTGCCAGATCGAAGATATCCAAAATGGCCTTATCAGAATCGAAGCCAATGGCTCGTAGTAAGGTCGTTACCGGAAACTTCTTCTTACGGTCAATGTAAGCATACATTACCGTATTGATATCTGTAGCGAACTCCATCCAGGCACCTTTGAAAGGAATAACCCGGGCAGAATAGATTTTAGTACCGTTGGGGTGGAAAGACTGACCAAAGAATACCCCCGGAGAACGGTGCAACTGGGAAACGATTACCCGCTCTGCTCCGTTGATCACAAAAGTGCCTTTGGGAGTCATGTAGGGAATATTCCCCAGAAATACGTCCTGGACGATGGTCTGGAAATCCACGTGCTCCTCGTCATTACAAGAAAGCTTCAGTTTGGCCTTCAGTGGTACACTGTAAGTAAGACCACGCTGAATACATTCATCGATGGTGTAGCGAGGAGGATCAACGAAATAATCTAAGAATTCGAGCACGAAAATATTTCGGGCATCCGTAATTGGAAAGTTTTCCTGAAATACTTTGTAAAGGCCTTCGTTCATCCGATTTTCCGGCGTCGTTTCTAACTGGAAGAACTCCTGAAAGGAACGCAGCTGGATCTCGAGTAAATCGGGAGAAGGAGAGCCTAACTTAATTTTGCCGAAGTTTACGCGTGCTTCTTCAGCTTTTAGCAGCTTGCCGTTTGACGTCATGTGCAAATTGCGTTTTTTATTCCCTATCCGATGACTGGTCGGGGCGGGATGATTTTGCTATACAGTCTATGACTAAAGAACTTACTGAAAATTGTATATCGACAACTTATCTAGTAAATTCTATGATTCAATCCATTGATTGTATCAGGGCCAACTTAATTATACAATTTAGCGAGCTAAAAAGTTGCTTAAGAGGCTACATTTTATACGACGATAGGCTTAGCCATAGGTATGCACCATTAGCTAAGCCTCGTAGTACTTAGTGGCCAGACTTTCCCTAAAGAAAGTCTGGCTACCGTACAAAAGTAGGAAAAATTACTTCAGTTCTACAGAAGCGCCAGCTTCTTCCAAAGCAGCTTTGATTTTTTCTGCTTCTTCTTTAGCAACTTTTTCCTTAATCGTAGAAGGAGCGCCGTCTACCATCTCCTTAGCCTCTTTCAAGCCTAATCCGAGAAGGTTCTTCACTTCTTTTACCACTTTAAGTTTTGCTGCACCTCCAGAAGTAAGGATAACATCAAATTCAGTTTGTTCTGCTGCATCACCAGCGTCTCCGCCGCCAGCAGCAGGACCTGCAACTGCAACTGCCGCAGCAGCAGCAGGCTTGATGCCATACTCTTCTTCCATGATAGTAGCTAACTCGCTAACTTCTTTAACTGAAAGATTAACCAGTTGCTCTGCAATTACTTTAAGATCTGCCATTGTAAAAATATTTATAGTGTTGGACGATTAAAATTAATCGTGCGCAAACAGCTTGGAAGCCAATTAATTAATTTAAAATAATTATCCCTCTCTTTCTTCGAGGGCTTTCAAAAGACCCATAATGTTGTTGCCACCTGATAGAAGGCCACCCATTACAGTCTGGATTGGAGATTGTAGCAAGCCTAACAAATCGCCAAGAAGTTCTTCTTTAGATTTGAGGTCAGCCAATACTTGAATCTGATCATCACCGTGATAGATCGCCGTATCGATATAAGCAGCCTTGATAAAAGGACGCTCTGCTTTGCCACGAAACTCTTTGATCACCCGAGCCGGAGCATTTGCTACCGAAGTGAACAAGATTGCGGTAGGCCCTTTGAGTGCATCGAAGAGGCCTTCGTAACTACTAGCATTAGGTAAAGCTTCCATCGCCTTACGAGCCAGTGTGTTTTTAACAACCTGCATCTCAATTCCCTTTTCAAAGAGTTGTGTACGCAGGCTATTTATTTTTTCTACCGATAATGCAGAAGCATCTGTAAGATAGAAGAATTCTGTATTCGAAAACTTCTCCTTCAGTACTTCAACGGCAGCTACTTTTTCTGTTCTGGTCATTGTTTGACAATTTTAGAAGTTAACGAATAGATTTTGGTTCAATCTTAATACCGGGGCTCATCGTACTGGCAACGGTTACACTTTTCATGTAGTTACCTTTAGCCGTTGATGGCTTCATGCGAACAAGTGTTCCTAACAACTCGTTAGCATTATCGGTTAATTTCTCTGCTGAGAAAGAAACACGACCGATAGAAGAGTGAACGATACCGAATTTATCAACACGGAAAGAAATTTTACCTCCTTTCACATCGCTGACAGCCGCACCTACATTAGGCGTAACAGTACCAGTCTTGGGGTTAGGCATCAAGCCACGAGGGCCTAGAATACGACCTAAACGACCAATTTTAGCCATTACTTGTGGCATTGCAACCACTACGTCGAAATCGGTCCAGCCACCGCTTACCTTCTGAATCAGATCGTCGAGTCCAACGTGGTCGGCACCCGCTTCTCTAGCTTCGTCCTCCTTGTCAGGAGTACAGAAAACCACTACGCGCTTTACTTTACCGGTACCGTGTGGTAAAGTAACCGTTCCCCGAAGGGCTTGGTCAGCTTTACGTGGATCGATACCCAGACGAACGTGCACGTCTACAGAAGCATCGAATTTGGTAAGATTAATATCTTTTACCAATTCCATCGCTTCTGGCAAATCATAGAGCTTGGTGGCATCCACCTTAGCGTTTGCCGCTGCTCTTTTTTTGCTGATCTTAGCCATGAATAAATAATTGAGGTAGTAACGTTCCGGAAATATCCGCAACTCCCTACTATTGAAAAATATTAGTTGTCTTGCTCCCAGGGAGGCGTACCACTGATCGTAACACCCATGCTACGTGCAGTACCAGCGACCATCTTCATTGCTGAGTCGATTGTCATAGCGTTTAAGTCCGCCATTTTATCTTCAGCGATTGCTTTTACTTGATCCCAGGTTACTGATCCTACCTTATTACGGTTAGATTCAGGACTTCCCTTTTTAATATTTGCAGCTTCCATCAACTGCGTAGCTGCAGGAGTCGTCTTGATCACAAAATCAAAAGACTTATCCTTGTATACAGAGATAACTACTGGTAATAATTTACCGCGAGCATCTTCCGTTGCTGCGTTGAAGCGCTTACAAAACTCCATAATGTTAACCCCCTTGGCACCCAAGGCAGGACCTACAGGAGGAGCCGGGTTGGCAGCGCCACCACGTACCTGTAGTTTTATAAAAGTTTCGA
This sequence comes from Lewinella sp. LCG006, assembly GCF_040784935.1. Lineage (GTDB taxonomy): Bacteria > Bacteroidota > Bacteroidia > Chitinophagales > Saprospiraceae > Lewinella. The sequence goes on from NZ_CP160680.1 coordinate 521,826, forward strand.
GTTCTTTAGCCATTGCAATTTTCTTTTCGGAAGTTTATCACTGGTATGTTTCGGGGAAGCGTTCCTGAAAAATTTCAGAACCAAAAGCTAACCTAAGTCATTCCTCCCTACCTCAGTAATTAAAATACTTAAGAGGTCTTTTCAACCTGCATGAAATTCAATTCAACTTCGGTTCCACGACCGAATATCTTTACGATAACCTTCAGCTTCTTTTTCTCTTCGTTTACTTCTTGGATGTCTCCAACAAATTCGCTGAAAGGCCCGTCGATAATCTTTACTGTCTCACCAACAATAAATGGTTCGATTAAGGATTCCCCCATGTCCTGGGAGTCATCCACTTTACCCAACATCCGATTAGCTTCGGATTCCCTCATTGGGATGGGGTTTGTCTTACCTAAAAAATGAATAACATTGGGGATGTTGGCGATAGCTTGAACGATTTCACCAGAAAACCTTGCAGGTATTGCCTCTATCAAGATATAACCAGGAAGAATGTTTCGCTCAGAAATTACTTTCTTGCCATTACGGATTTTGTAAACTTTCTCCGTAGGTACCAGTACTTGCGTAACCGCATCGTTCCACTTGGAACGAGAAATCTCGAGCTCAATTCGCTCTTTGATTTTGCGCTCTTTGCCGCTAATAACCCTTAATGAATACCATCTTTTATCCTCGGACATAATGTCTTGTAATTACTGTTTACCTTCTTAGGATTAAACTCCGTAAATCATGTTGGTACCAAACTTAGAGATGGCGTCCATCACAAGAATCAACAGTGCAAAAATAATTGAAGCAACAATAACTAGGATGGTGTTACTTTGTAAGCTAGACCAAGTAGGCCAGGTTACTTTGTGCACCAGTTCATTGTAGCTCTCCCGCAAATACAGCTTAATCTTATCCATTGCTCTATGAGGTAAAGTATAAATTGCACGGGTGGAGAGACTCGAACTCCCAGCCCCTGGTTTTGGAGACCAGTGCTCTGCCAATTGAGCTACACCCGTGTATAATGTCAAAAGTGCTCTGCTCCCAATTTTTAATCGGGAAGCTTTATCCGTGCATATTTTAAAACGTGAGAAATCGGAAGGCGAAAATATCACCTCCCGACTCCACTTTCTCTATGCTTACAGTAAACGTCTGTTAAAAGACAGCTTACTCAATAATCTCAGTTACCTGACCAGCACCTACAGTACGACCACCCTCACGGATAGCGAAACGTAGACCCTTGTCCATTGCGATAGCGTTGATCAAGTTTACTTCCAAGGTAACATTGTCACCAGGCATTACCATCTCAACGTTCTCTGGCAATACAACATCACCAGTTACGTCAGTGGTACGGAAGTAGAACTGAGGACGGTAACCATTGAAGAATGGTGTGTGACGACCACCTTCATCTTTACCAAGAACATATACCTCACACTTGAACTTCTTGTGTGGAGTAATTGAACCAGGCTTACAAATTACCTGTCCACGCTTAACTTGATCTTTTTGGATACCACGCAACAACAAACCTGCGTTATCACCAGCTTGGCCACGATCAAGGATTTTGCGGAACATCTCTACACCAGTGATAACTGATTTCAAGTTCTTCTCACCTGCCTTCATCAAACCAACGATCTCTACTTCGTCACCAGTGTTGATAACACCACGCTCAATAGAACCAGTAGCAACAGTACCACGACCAGTGATCGAGAATACGTCCTCTACAGGCATCAAGAAAGGCTTATCAACATCACGCTCAGGAAGAGGAATGTGCTCATCTACAGCATTCATCAACTCAACAACTTGAGCTACACCTTCTGGATCACCTTCAATCGCTTTCAAGGCAGAACCTGCAATCACAGCAGCATTATCGCCATCGTAATCGTAAGAGCTAAGAAGTTCACGAACTTCCATGTCTACCAGTTCCAACATTTCAGGATCATCAACAAGGTCAGCCTTGTTCATGAAAACAACGATTGCAGGAACACCTACCTGACGAGCCAAAAGGATGTGCTCGCGAGTTTGAGGCATAGGGCCATCTGTAGCCGCAACAACCAGAATCGCACCGTCCATCTGAGCAGCACCCGTTACCATGTTCTTTACATAGTCGGCGTGACCAGGACAGTCAACGTGACCGTAGTGACGATCTGCTGTTTCATATTCTACGTGAGCAGTGTTAATCGTGATACCACGCTCTTTTTCTTCTGGAGCAGAGTCAATGCTAGAATAGTCTGCAATTTTTCCAGCACCTCCGTGCAATTCGTGAAGTACTTTACTAATTGCCGCGGTGAGGGTTGTCTTGCCGTGGTCAACGTGACCGATAGTACCAATGTTTACGTGAGGTTTCGACCTCTCAAAAGTTTCCTTAGCCATCAGTTTTGTTTTTTGTTGGAAACAAAGTTTAACAATAAATAACGGTTGTGCGAGCCAATTTTGAAAATCAGATAGCTCGGCCACGCACAATTACGTGGCGGCAATAGAGCCGATGGGGAGATTTGAACTCCCGACCCCTTCCTTACCATGGAAGTGCTCTACCCCTGAGCTACATCGGCAATAACTATTTGGTTTTCTAGCACTTGCGCTAAAAAAAGGAGCGGAAGACGAGACTCGAACCCGCGACCCTCAGCTTGGAAGGCTGATGCTCTACCAACTGAGCTACTTCCGCTTAAATAGTGGGGGTGGTAGGACTCGAACCTACTCAGCCGAAGCACTGGATTTACAGTCCAGCCCGCCTCTCCAACTGCGGCGCACCCCCATACTTTCAAAGAGCAAAAAAAGAGCCAGCAGAGGGATTCGAACCCCCGACCCGCTGATTACAAATCAGCTGCTCTGGCCAACTGAGCTATGCTGGCATTATTACCATTTTTTTCGCTAGACTTTCAACTTAGTAGCCTTAAAGGACACTTTGGTTGAATGCACCACTCCTAATCGGAAAATGCTCGCCTAACTTAAGTAAGCTGGTAAATTTGATGCTTTTATCTTCCCTTTGGAAGTTGCTAAGAGATCATTTTCTCAAAGCGATTGCAAAGATATATCTATTCGGTAAAAGAAAAAACTTTTGCTAAGATTTTTTTCTAAGATTGAAAAATGTTTTCCCAGCGTACTAGGATTACACCAAGCGTCACCGTCTTTTCTCCTCTACCAAATAAAACAGCGCCAGTGATTTGCCATCACCGACGCTGTTTTCTTAACGCAACGTTGCCTTAAATAGTTTCGCGCATTCGTTCTTTATACTTCACCAACTGACGCTTAAGCATATCGGTTATTTTATCAATGGAGGCTTCGAAAGTCTTATCCGTGTACTTGGCGACCAGAATGTCACCGGGAACAGAAATTCGTACTTCCGCAATTTTGTCTTTCACCTGGCCAGAATTCTCCAGCTTCAGGTTTACTCGGGCTTCAATAATGCGATCAAAAAAGGTGTCTAATTTTCCCAGCTTCTTCTCAATGAAGTCAATCAATTTTTCGTCAGCTGTGAAATGAACTGCTTCTGTGTATACTTTCATGTAGTTACATTTTGTGAACCAAGCTTACTTGGTTCTTTCCTATAAAACAAGGGAGTTTTTTTCTCCCCTCTATTCGTTCAATTTAGCTTTAGGATGGGCCTGTTCGTAGGACCTCTTCAGCTTTTCAATAGAGTTATGGGTGTAGACCTGGGTAGCTGCCAAACTGCTATGTCCAAGCAATTCTTTAATAGCATTCAGATCAGCTCCAGCGTCGGATAAATGGGTTGCAAATGAATGCCGTAAAACGTGTGGGCTCGCGCGTTCCAAGTAAGGAAGCGTTCCCAAATATTGTTTTACTTTATTGTACATCCACTTGGGATAAGGCGGCTTTCCTTTGTTAGTCAATATCAATATTTCAACATCGGGAAAGGCTTCATGCTTAAGTTTTTGATAAACGAGTAATGCCTGATGAACAGCATCTCCGTAAGGAATTAAACGTTCTTTCCCTCCCTTTCCTGATATTCTCAAACGCTTTTCTGCACGCAGAACATCTTTTTCTTTTAGCTGCAACAACTCCGAACGCCTTAACCCCGTGCCATAGAGCAACTCTAGCAATAACTTATCTCTAGCCTCAGAAAAATCAGGTGCTTCAGGAAAGGAAGCCAACAATCTTGCCAGGGCGGTAGCATCAGCGGTTACAGGTAATCGCTTTTTAAGCTTTGGTGTTTGAATTGCTTTTGTTGGATCCGAAAGATCAGGAAATTGCCGCCGCCAATAACGATAGAAAGCTTTGATACTGGATAGTTTACGTCGAATACTCGCAGGCGCATGCTCCTGCTCTAATAAAACAGCCATCCAAGACCTCACTTGACTAGCAATAATCTCAGACCATTGGCATCGTCCATAAACCTCTTGAATGAAATTTTCAAATTGGGATAAATCGTTTTTATAAGCCTTCAGGGTATGCTCAGAAAAGCGCTTCTCGAATTCCAAATACCTTATAAATCCATTCACATCCATATATTCTGTCTATCTTTAACCCTAGGATTAAGGTAGTCCTATTCCCGCAAAAAAGCAATCTTAGACCTAAGTTTTGTATGAAAAAAGAACGTAAGCCAGAAAGTTTTTTACAAAAACCAAGCTATCCGGGAGGACCAAAAGCTATGCGTAAATTTCTTTCCCAACACATTCGTTATCCAGCCTCTGCCAAGGCTGAAAAAATAGAAGGAACCGTAAGGGTTAGAATGGATATAGACTACCAAGGAAAGGTTGTTGGAACAAAGGTTTTAGCGGGTTTGGGTTATGGTTGTGATGAGGAAGCGCAACGTGTTGTCAAGCTCTTAACCTTTCAATTACCCAAATTACGCAAGATCCGAGCCACTTTTCATAAGACCATTAATATTCATTTTCATTACCCTAAGGAAGCTCCTGCTCCTGCCACTGAGCTAAACTATACAATTACCTCAAGCAAGACAGAGGTCGTAGAAGAAGATAAGGATTCAGGAAATTCTTACAACTATACTATATCTTTATAAAGAAGCGGTATGTTTTTTATACCGATTAAAACGGAAAAGCCCTGTCAACATAATGCTGACAGGGCTTTTTTCCTTTGGAGATATTTTACTCTGGCTTTTTCTTCGCCGAGTAATTGACCTTCAATTGGCCGGATTTACGCAGTTTGACTTTCACGTCCTGCACAATTCCCATTGTTACTTCTCCATCTACCCGAAGAGATGAAGTGATCCGTGCCCGCTTGTTTTCAGGAACTTTCACTTTATGCTTCTCGAGGAAGAGTGGAATATCATCTACAGTAGCGAAAGCGTCTCCGAGTTGGAGGCGTGGCCGCGTACCATAAACTGACTGATACTTTTTCTCAGGACGACCGATATAAAGGTAATTCACTAGTGATTTTTCCTCCAGCTTGGTAAGTTCCGTAGCGTAAGGAGTGGTCACTTTTACTTTTAATTCGGCATCGCGTAATACTGTTACCACCATGAAGAAGAATAACAACATGAAGATAATATCCGGGAGGGAAGCCGTAGAAACCTCTGGTTTTGCTTTTCCCCTCTTTTTTTGAAATTTAGGCATCTTGCGTTGCTTTTATATTGCCTTGAAGAATTACGAGGCAATAACCGTTAACGAATAAACTGGTAGTTTAAGACGATACGTGCTTATTCTTCACCGTAACTAGTGGGTTCCGCTTCAGAAATTACAAATGGAATTTCTCCTTTGATAACCCTCTGTTGTGCAACCGGCATATCATCGCTGTAATCTACACCGAATTTCCGCTGACTCAGGTCATTCCAAAGTTCATAATAAGCTGCTTTAAGCTCATTATAAACCTCTAGATAGGTAGCATAGCTGGTACCTCGGTCATTTTTAAGAGAAATGATGGCCTTATTGGGAGCTTCTGCCAAGTCTTCTCTCCGCTGTGGATTGGAGATGAACTCAATCGTCCTTTCCCGTAGGTCATCGATATCCATTTCTTCCCCGCGAACGAGTAACATATTCTGGGCGTTTACCAGAACAGAGTATACGTTACGGGTTTTCAATTGAGTAATATCCGGTACTTCATCCGACCATGGCGGTAATTTTACGAGGATACCTTTATCCTCCGCAATCGTAGTGGTTACCAAGAAGAAAATCAGCAGCAAGAATGCAATGTCAGCCATAGAGCCGGCATTGATTTCATTGCTCATACGATCTCTGGAACTCGTCTTTGCCATGATGCAGTTTATTTAACGCGATTAATAATTGGAGAAATGATCGGCATGACTACCAAGGCAACAAAGGCCAGACCAGCCATCAGTAACCCCATACGGATAGCACTTCCAATCCACTTGAGGTTGCCTTCAGAAATGAAACGCCCCTCTGCAGAGGTTTCATAGTTCTCAATAGCACCTTTAATAGTGTCATGGTCAGCACTGCCAGACGCCATTGTGTAGAACAAAAACATCAGCGCGGCAATAACGAGTACGCCGAGGATGCCTTTGATCGACCCTTTAGGGTTGGAGGCAACGTGAAATAAACCGAACAGAAGGATACCCGCTGCACATAGTACAGAAAGGGCAATGGCAGCTAGAATACCAAAATTGAAGACGTTTACACCGAAAAGTTCGGCATCATCCATCGAATCAAAATAGTAATCCCCTGCTCCGGGAACAGCTATGGCTAGAAAAATCACAACCAGAACCACTCCCATTAGAAAAGCAACTAACTGTCCGTTCTTGCTTAAGAAATTATACATGGAAGATTAGATTACAGGGTGATTAAAATACTTTGTTCTTAGCCATAATGTCAACCAAGGTGATAGAAGCATCTTCCATCCGGTTAACAATACCGTCAATTTTATTAACGATGTAGTTGTAAAAAATCTGCAGGATAATGGCCGTTACAAGACCGAATACAGTGGTCAAAAGGGCTACCTTAATACCACCAGCAACTACTGCTGGAGAAAGGTCACCTACTGCTTCAATCCGGTTAAAGGCCTCAATCATACCGATTACCGTACCCATGAATCCAAGCATCGGTGCAATCGCGATGAAAAGTGAAATCCATACCAGACCACGCTCCAACAAGCCCATCTGTACACTACCGTAAGAAACGATAGCTTTCTCTACAGCTTCAGGACCTTCACCAGAACGACGTAGGCCTTCGTAAAGCACACTTGCGGTAGGACCGGCAGTAGATTTACAAACCTCCATAGCTCCGTCGACATCATTGGCAGCTAGACGCTCATCAATGCGTTCGAGTAATTTGTCTGTGTTGGTAGTCGCCAAGTTCAAAGTCAGGATACGCTCAATACAGAACGCAAGACCCAGAATCAGGGTAATCAATACCAAAGACATGAATTTCCAGTCACCGTCGATGAAGTTCTTCTTCAGGACTTGGAACATTGTAGGTGCTTCGCCTTCGTCAACAGTAGTCATGGATTCCGCTGCTGCTGCTGCGTCATCAACCATTTCTTCCATTGCATCACCAGCATCTTCTACTGCTCCTTCAATTGCTTGTCCAGCATCTTCTGCTGCATCTTGAATTTGCTCAGTAGCAGTCTGGTCTTCTTGAGCACTAACGGTGTTTACCGTGAAAGCTGCCAAGCTAAATATCAATAGCAGCGCAAATAATTTTCGCATAGCCAACGAGGTTTAACGATTTTGTTTAAAGTAAGTTGTATTGTTTTGCTGCGGAGAGAAAGGGATTCGAACCCTCGATACGGGGTTACCGTATACACGCTTTCCAGGCGTGCCTCTTCAACCACTCGAGCACCTCTCCGGTTATTTTTTAAATAGGGTTGTAAGATGTAACAAACATTCGCAAAAATTGTAAAAAGAAGCTAATAATCAAAATTTTTTTCGGTTTCAGTGGCAAACACTTAAGCCTTCCTCCCTGATTATTTCCTTGCAGATCCTTTACTAATTTTCTTGTAAGGTCGGTAAGTTAAACAATTTCTGGGCATTTTCACTGGTAATTGATGCAACCTTTTCCAAAGACAATCCTTTGATTGACGCCAATTTAACTGCTATCTCTTGAACGTAAGCGCTTTCGTTACGTTTTCCTCGATAAGGAATAGGAGCTAAATAAGGCGCATCTGTTTCTAGGATTACTCGCTCTAAAGAAATTTCTGATAAAGTTTTATCCACCCCCCCATTTTTGAAGGTTAAAACGCCACCAACCCCTAAATATAACCCTAATTCCATAATTGTCTGTGCTTGGGCTACATTTCCTGTAAAACAATGAAAAACGCCTTTCAAATTAGGATCACCAATTTCTTTAATCATATCGATTAGCAAGTCAATTGACTCTCTTGCATGGATAACAATCGGCCGATCAAACTCCAAAGCCCATTCCACTTGCTGTCGAAATGCCGCCTTTTGCTCTTCAATAAACGTCTTATCCCAGTAGAGGTCAATACCAATTTCTCCTATCGCGACAAAATCGCGTTTTTCTAGCCATTCTCTCACCCAAGCCAAGTCGGTAAGATAGTTTTCTTTTACCGAACAAGGGTGCAATCCCATCATTGGAAAACAACGCCCTGGATAAGTTGCTTCTAATGCTAACATGCCGGCAATCGATGATTCATCAATATTTGGCAGCAAAAACTGCTTAACACCAACAGCCTCCGCTCGCTCAATCATCGCTGCCCGATCATTTTCAAAAGCTTTTGCATATAAATGAGCGTGAGTATCAATCAACATATTTATTCCAATATTTTTCTTGCCCGCAAAGGTATAGATTCTATTTGGATGTTTTTTGGTGGGTTCTGACCATTGTTTACATTAACTTAGCGGCATGGCAAAAAAGAAAAAATACTACGTTATCTGGAAAGGGCATATGCCCGGTATTTATGACGACTGGAACAAAGCTCAGGAACAAATCAAAGCGTACCAAGGTGCGCTGTTCAAAAGTTTTGGCACCATAAAAGAAGCCGAACAAGCACTAAAAGCAGGCCCCAAAACCTATCTGAGTAGTGGTGCACCAAAATCGAAGTCAACTGGTGGAACACCTCGCTCCCAGATTGTATGGCAGAGCCTCTCCGTCGACGCGGCCTGTAGCGGCAACCCCGGACCAATGGAATACCAGGGCGTTGACACCAAAAGTAAAGACCAAATTTTTCACCAGGCTTTTCCATTAGGGACCAATAATATTGGAGAATTTCTTGCCATTGTGCACGGATTAGCCCTCTTACAAAAACAAAATCTTCCCAATCTACCCATCTATACCGATTCTGCTACTGCTATAGCCTGGGTCAGGAATAAAAAGGTTAAGACCAATCTTGTTAACGATGCTAGGACTGCCACGCTCTACGAATTAATAACCAGAGGTGAAAATTGGTTAAAAACCAACACTTATTCTAATCCCATCCTAAAATGGGATACCGAAAGTTGGGGAGAAATTCCAGCCGATTTTGGCAGAAAATAATTGATTTCATCCTGTGCACAGGAACGTTTCGTAGAAAAAGCACGAGAATCGGTAGGTTAACACCGCCGTAAAGGGGAATTAGTTGTTATCTTTATTTTAGCCTGGCATTCGCCAAGCTAATGATGCTTATTTTTTTCCTAATTCTATATTCAAAGATGGCTTTCACCCAACGACTTAAGCAAGCAATAGGCTGGCCACTGGCTTTGTTAGCCATCATTTGGTTGGTTTTCATACTGGAACAAGCAACAGCTTCCGAGTGGTTTATTTATGGTATTGCACCTCGTAAAACTTATGCGCTACGTGGTATTTTTACTACTCCGTTCCTGCACGGCAGCTGGGCCCACCTTTTGTCCAATTCGGCACCCTTTCTGGTTTTAATGGCCATGATTATTTTCTTCTATCCAAGGGTGGCATTTTCTGTACTCCTGCTCATTTACCTGGGGACAGGGATAACCATGTGGCTATTTGCCGACCCTGAAGCACTCTTTGCCACTTTTAATCGCGCCAATTATCATATCGGCGCCAGCGGGGTGGTTTATGGGATGGCTAGCTTCCTTGCTTTTACCGGCTTTTTCCGGCGAAATATCCGAGCTATTGCGATCTCCTTAATTATTGTATTCTACTATGGTGGCATGATCTGGGGGGTACTTCCTACCCAAGAGGGTGTTTCCTGGGAAGGGCACTTGCTCGGAGCTCTTGTGGGGATATTCACAGCCTACTGGTTTCGCCAACGTATTGAAGAAGCAGAAATCCGCAGAAAGCCCAGCTATGAAATGGAACAAGAAGAAGAGCAATATTTTCTTCCTCGAGATATCTTCAATAGAAAGAAGGAGTAGCAACTAAACAATTCCTTTGGTTAAGCCAAATCGGACAGATTACGTAAGAAACAACTGATCCCGGCGCCCTTTACGCGTTTCAATAACTCATTGGCCGCCGCTGAGGAATCATAAGCACCGATGGTAACTTTATAGACCGTTTTACCATTTAGCTCATTAATGCTCACGATCACCGGTGCATTAAATTGTTTTTGCAATTTTTCGGCCTGGATCAACACATTACCGTACTCGTAAAAAGCACCAATCTGTACTCCCCAGCCCTTGGCATCTTGCTTGCGCACGTCAAAGCGAAATAAGCCTCGACCACTACTGATATTGTCAGTCACCTCTGGAATTGGAGCAGGAGGCGTAGTTTGTGCGGCATCTTTTAATCGAAGTGCTTCGGCAACAGCTCTATCTGCATTGACTCGGCCGAATCCATACTTCAGCGAATGCCCACTGCTATCATATTCTGAGGGGTCACCAATTTTATCTGCGGTACGTTGTAGGATAGATTTTACCTCTCTCGCTGTCAAGGAAGGGTTAGCGGACAGGATAAGCGCACAAATTCCCGCCACCAATGGTGTCGAGCTGGAGGTTCCTCCAAAGTGCTTGTAATTATCACCACGGCTTCGTCCGTCTCGCCAAAATTTATAGTTACCCGTTTCCCAAGTCAGCCCCTCATCCCAGGAAGCTCGGGCTGCGATGATGGGCCAATCACCATTTGATGGTGCACAGATGGTCACTTCCCGGCCGCGATTAGAATAACTGGCATGGGTGTCCTGACTAGTGCTCGCCGCCACCGCAATGACATCCGGGTGAGCTGCATAATAATTCACATAATTAAGATCATCATTGCCTACCGCATAGAGTATAACACAGCCCTTTCCTCCCCTACCCTGTTGAGCGGCGCGAGCAATAGCTTGTTCTTTTACGGCATTCAAACTGTACCGAGCATCCGTTGTCCCCCAAGAACAGCTAATCACATCAGCACCATTTCGCACACAGTAGTCAAACATTTCTTCCGTCGTGGCTGCACTGAAAGACGTACCGTGGATCGGCATAAATCGCACACCTGGAGCAGCACCGACAATACCTTGTCCATTACTGGCAGCAATCGCTACACTCGCACAAGGTGTACCATGGGTAAACCGAGTATCTCCTTGGGGTAATTGAGAAGTACGCGTCCAGAGATCATAAGGTTTGTGCATCTTACCTCGCAAATCAGGATGGTTGGTATCAAAACCATTATCGATGACCGCCACTGTGATGGATGAACTACCGGTATTTCCTAATCGATTCCAGGCACTTATTACCCGAGAATCAGCGCCTTTCTTTAGCTGAAAATTGGCATCAATCACAAACCCCGGGTTATCCAGGTGCCACTCGTGTGTGAGTAGGCTATCGTTGGGCGCAACGAAGGCATATTCATCCATTGGCATATCTATATCCGGCTCTGCCGTCGACACCAAGGAAAGTGCCTGTAACGCTGCTGCTGCTTTTAGCGGGTTGGGCGATTGAGCAGTCACCTTTGCCACCAGGAAGGTCGTCGAACGCCGGTCTACAATCTTTAAAGCATATTCATCCAGCACTATTTGTTGCTCGTCAGGTCCGACCCCATCTTCAAAAGTGATATAAATTTCTCCCGTTGGAATCATTGGGCGGTTACTCCCTTCTGCAAAATACACGTGGGTACCTACTGCTACGACGTCTTCCTTACGTACCTTGTCTAACTGGACGTCTATGTCATTATTTTGGCCTTCGAGCGTAACCACCTGGAATCCACCCAGATTTGCCAGCACTTCTTTCTCCACAAACGCCTGTTTTTCAAGGCTGCGAGCGGCCACTGATTTCAAGCCTACAAGTTGCTTACTCTTGTGCAGCGTTAATTCTCCCTTACCACTTTTTACAGAAATTGTAGACATAGGTGTTTTGGATTTTGGATGAATCCGAAAGATAAGAAAAGGAAATAAGAAAAGCAGGCCCTACTTCGTGTTGGAATAACTAGTGAGTATAAAGTTGGGACTGCTTTTCCTTAAAATTTCAACGCCTATATCATCAAACTGCTCTAAAAACGTATCAAACATTGGCAACGCTGCCAGTGAAATACAATTTTTCGATATTTTTCTAGAATCAAGGTAAATATCACTTGCAGCAGAACAGGCAAGCGTAGTGCAATTTACAGCTAAAACGAAGGGGAGGCATCCTTTTTCAGGATGAACGATCATCTACGAATAGGTCGCAACCAAGGCTTTCAAGTTGGCCAAATGCTGTAGCTTTTTCGGCCGGCGTCGCTGTATATTGACGGGCGTAAAAAAGGCATGCGTTTCTAAAAAACGGACCTGAATACGGTTCCATTCTTCCTCGGATTTAAGAATACCCGCAGCTTCTAGTTCTTTGAAAAGAGTAGCACCAATGGAATAAAAATCGGGGCGACCTAAATAATCCAAATCTGCATCACAAATAATCTCTTCTAGAGGATTACGAGGTGTCTGTGGAATTTTAGTTGCCATGATCATTCCACAAATTCGTTCAATTTCTGAAGCAAAATAACCATATGCAGGCAAGGCTTCCCGAGCAATTTCGCACCCCCGCAACTCATGATCAAGACTGGAAAACATAAACCCGGCATCGTGATACAAAACAGCGGTTTTTAAAAGCATCGTCTCGTAGGCTGAGATGCGCATAAGGGCACACAACTCCTCCGCTACATATAATACATCGAGTGTATGGTGCAAGCCATGGTAATAAAGTGATTGGGGTAACTCATTGGTGAGTTTCCCTAAAATATCAGCCTTAGCACCGAGGTAATCCATACTGTAATTACTGTAGCAATTCTTGTGTCATTAACGACCTGCACCCTACGGGTGTTGCATTAATGGGGATTAATCTACATAAATAATAGGAATGAGGAAACCCCATTCCTATTATTTTATAATTATTTCTTTACCAAAATAACGCCATCGGCAAGGAAACTCAATTCCCGCTTGGGTTCGGTAATGGCATCAATTTCTTCTTGAGATTTGCCCGCATCCTCTGCGTAATGACGAAGTTCATCTACGGGAGTAACCTGGTAAAAAGCCTTCCCATTCATGATCACTTCCCGGCCAGAAATATCTTTAGGCATGAAGAATCCATAGTCCTTAAAACGGACCATCATGTCTTCTCCCTCACCGTTGGTGATGCTCATCCAGCACCCCTTGTTTTGACAAACTTCGGCCACAGTACCTTGCACCGTAACAGCCAAACTGTCGGTATCTGTCACTTTTGACGATAAGTCCTCATAAGCAACGATGGCCTTAGGCGTAAAAGAAGCGCCAAAAGTTTGGTCGCCTGATTCCGCATTTTCAGAAGCCATGGCCTTAGACTGCCCAGTGGAACCACAAGCTGTTCCGAATCCTACAATAGCGATGAATGTAAATAATTGAAAAAAGTACTTCATGTTTTTTTTCTGCAAAAATAAGTAATTGTAGATAAATTATGTTAAAATCCATTACCCCCCAAACCGGTTTCTTGTAAAAACCCACCGTTCCCTTAAAACACCTGTGATCACTGACTTAAAAAAGTATTAATTCCCAAAAAAGGGTGCAATAAGTATACTCAAAATAAGGTTTTTATGACACCCTGATTCAATCTGCTTCTCGCTATTTTTGCAAATCCAATTGTCCCTAAAACAATCTTATCATGAACAAGTCGCTCATTCTTTTTTGCCTGTTTATATTTACTAGTTTGGCACTGTCCGCGCAAATTGGCTGTAACAAAGGCAATTGCCTCAACGGCTATGGCACTTATAGCTTTCCTGGAGGAGCCCGCTATATCGGAGATTTCAAAGAAGGGAAAATGCACGGAGAGGGCATTCTCTACTATGCAGATGGTTCTAAATACGTTGGCAACTGGCTAGAACAGGAACGTGAGGGAAAGGGACGTATGACCTTTGCTAATGGCGATGTATATTTTGGCATTTTCAAAGCTGGAAAATTCCATGGTCAGGGAATCATGAATTATGCTAATGGCAACAGCTACGATGGCGAGTGGCGCAACGGTCAGCCTAATGGCCAAGGAACCTACAGTTTTCAAAGCAATGATCGCTACGAAGGCCAAATGAAAGACGGCCTTTTTCAAGGTACTGGTGCGATGTATTACGCCGATGGCAGCCGCTATGAAGGGGAATGGGAAAACAATAAACGGCAAGGCTTAGGTACACTCTACTACAATAATGGTGAACAAATCAACGGCCAATGGGAGAACAATCAATACCTGGCTGACTGGGGCCGGATGGCCTATTCCGGTGATACCACCAGCCTGCGCGACTGCAATACCCAAAACTGTGATTCAGGAAAAGGTAAATTCCGTTACCAAGATGGATCCCAGTACTACGGTGATTTCAGCCAGGGTATTCCTGATGGTATTGGTTCTGTTTACTATTTCTCCGGTGATCGCTATGAGGGGGGGTGGAATCGACACGCGCCACACGGTAAAGGAGTGATGTACTACGCTAACGGCAAGGTCGTAGGCGCCATTTGGGAACACGGTGTTCCCGTTCGCGAACTCTTTACCTCTCAACAAGAAGCACAAGCAACAGTAAGGGTGGATAGGAGTGCAGAAGTAAAAATCTGGGCCGTAGTTGTGGGTGCTGCTCGCTATACCCACATGCCGGTTTTGCGCTACACCGATGATGATGCTTACCAACTGTATGCCTTTTTGAAAAGCCCCGAAGGAGGTGCCTTGCCTGATCATCAGATTCAACTTTTGATTGATGAAGATGCAACACACCAGGGAATTCTCAATGCGATGCGTTCCGTTTTTCTTCGAGCCGACGACAATGATATGATCCTTTTCTACTTCTCCGGACACGGCTTACAAGGTGCTTTTCTCCCTGTAGATTATGATGGGTTTGCTAACCGCCTGGAACACGAAGAAATCAGAGACATCTTGCGCCAAAGTCGCGCCAAACACAAGCTTGTACTGGCCGATGCTTGCCACGCAGGTAGCCTCCTGGCAGCACGTGCACCTATCCATATTGCCCTTCAAGAATATTATGACGCGTTGAATGCCAGCAGTGGCGGCACTGCGCTCTTGCTATCGTCTAAAGGCGAAGAATATTCGCTGGAAGACCGCGGCTTACGTTCTGGGATATTCAGTCACTTCCTCATCCGCGGATTAAAAGGAGAGGCGAATACCAACTCCGATAATTTGATCACCGTCAGAGAGTTGTTTAACTTTGTTCACCAAAGGGTAAGACAATATACTGGCAACGTTCAAACGCCTACCCTCACCGGAACCTTTGACGACAATATGCCCGTTTCCGTTATCCGATAAGTGACGGATCAAAAATAACTTATTCCATTCCTGCCTGCGTACCGCAGGTAGGCAGGTTTGATTCGCTAAAATTTTCTAAGCAAGCAACTAAAAGGAGCTTGCGTGAAAATATTCGCGAATCGTTGGAAAAAATGGAATAAGTTATTTCCGTCAAATTACTAAACGCCCCATGCAACTATCCCACAAAAGCTTCTTTTCGATGCCCTGGTCAACTTTACTGATCTGCCCCTTTCTTCTCTTGGTATTTGGGCACTCACTAAAGTCTCAATGCCTCGAAGGAAACTGTGAGAATGGGGAAGGTATTTTTCGTTACCCCGACGGGAAGCGCTATAGTGGCACATTCAAGCAAGCTCAACCCGCTGGTGAAGGGGCCCTTTATCATCTTAATGGCGAGCGATACCTAGGTCAGTTTTACGAAGGGAAGCCCCACGGACAAGGTATTTACTGGTACGCTGACGGAAGTTTCCGGCAAGGTTACTGGCGCAATGGTCGATTGATCCAGGGAAAAGATCACCCTGTGATGAACCAACCCAAAGGTGCGGCTCAGCCTGGTTGCGTGGCGGGAGACTGCACCAACGGCACCGGTACCTACCTCACTCCTGGTGGAGCGATATACGTAGGGCAATTCCTTCATGGCGAGATCCATGGCCAAGGCATCTGTACTTATGCCGATGGTAGCCGCTACGAAGGCCAATGGCAACACCGCTATCCAGAAGGTTATGGTACCAAAATTTGGCCTGATGGGCAGCAATTTAGCGGACAATGGCGACGAGGGCAGCCTATTACCCAAAATGGCTTATACCAAAGAGCTGGTCAAGATTTCCTTTCGCTGAATGGTACCCTCGTTTTGCAATCGGGCTGTTTGCAGGGCAACTGTCAAGACGGACAAGGCATCTATGCTTATGCCGATGGTAGCCGCTACGAAGGTCAGTTTCTTGCCGGACAACCCCATGGACAGGGCGTTTTCTATTATCCCAACGGCGACTACTACCGTGGACAGTTTGCCTATGGCCTACCCCATGGACAAGGGCGCAGAGTTTGTACGGATGGCAATATCATGCAAGGTGACTGGCTGGAAGGAGGTTTCCTCCCTACGCGAACCGCCGACCAAACCAAAGGATGCCTCAGTGGCAATTGCCAAAACGGCTTCGGCACCTATCGCTTCCAGCAAGGAGATCGCTACGAAGGGAGCTTCCTCAATGGCAAGCCCCACGGTCATGGATTGGTGCAATATCAAAACGGCGATCGTTACGAAGGCGAGATGGAAGCGGGTGCTTTTTCCGGCTATGGCACTTACTACGAAAAAAGTGGCAATATCTTTGAAGGCCTTTGGGCCGCGGGCAAATACCTCGGTAACACCCGCACCACCAACGCAACGCCCCAGCCTTCTGGTGCTACCCAGCGTGGCAAAACCTGGGCCCTCATCATTGGCGTCTCTTCTTACCAACACATGCCTGCTCTTCGCTTTCCCGATGATGATGCCTACCGCTTGTTTGCCTTCCTAAAAAGCCCTCAGGGGGGAGCTATCCCCGACCAACGCATCCAGGTCTTGATCGACGAAGATGCCACCCGAAAAAATATCCTGGAAGCCATGCAACGGCTCTTTCTCCAAGCAGGGCCTGACGATCTCTTGATCCTCTATTTTTCCGGCCACGGCATTCCTGGTGCTTTTTTGCCCATTGATTACAACGGTGCCGACAATTTACTTACCCACCAGGAAATCAAGCAAATGTTGGATCGCAGTGCTGCTGGTTACAAACTATGCCTGGCGGATGCCTGCCACTCTGGAGGGCTCCTTGCTGCCCGCGGAGGCCAACTTCCGGATGTATTAAGTCGTTACTACGAAAACCTCGCCGATGCTCAAAGGGGTACAGCACTGATCATGTCCTCCAAAGCAGAAGAAACATCGCTCGAATCCAGTGGCCTCCGCCAAGGGGTATTCAGCCACTTCCTACTTCGTGGCCTCAAGGGGGAAGCCGACCAGGATGGCGATGGAGTCATCAGGGTTCAAGAACTTTACCGCTACATTGGGGAACAGGTTACGGCTTATACCCGCTTCCAACAAAGCCCCGTTATTCAGGGAAATTACGACCAACGAATGCCTGTTGCGGTACTCCGCTAAACTTGTTTTTTTAACAACAAGTGGCGGAGCTTACCCAATTACCTTGCTAACTTCATCACCTTCACAGTTCGCTGGCGGCCATCCTCTGCTTGTAGCTGTAGCAGGTAAACGCCTGCGGGATAGAGCTCAACATCTAGCGTAGCCTCGCCACTTACTGTGCCCCCATTCGCCAGTAAACGCCCTTGAAGATCAAAGAGCTTTATTGACAAGGTCTCCGTTTGCGGAAAACGAACCTTTAACCAGGCCGTAGTTGGGTTAGGATAAACGCTTATCTCCCAATCTTCCGGTAGTTCCTCCTCAGCCAACACCAACAGGTCATAATATACCTGATGGAATCCTTCGCCCAGTTCTAGTCCATTTTCGTGACGGCTAACTGCAATTTCACCTACTGTCCAATGCAGGTTGCCGACCAGTATATTTTGGTAATAATCGCCTGCGCTCCCCACTACCGTGCGCGGCATATCCTGAGCTGTAAGCATATTCATCAACAAGGCATTGAAGCCTAAAAAAAACAATAGATATTTTTTCATTTTGGTATTAGTATTGCGCAAAAAATAAAGTGTGATTTTTATTTCCGTACTGTTCCTTATTAATATTTCACGGAATCGCTCTTGCCGTCCTTACCTTATCCTCAACAAAACACCTACGACTAATAGGTACAAACCAAGCAGGGTCGCACGGCGCATCCCGATCTTTCATCCAGAGCATAAAACCCGGTACGTCCGCCGCCCGTTGAGGGCTAGCGGGCGTACCAGGTTATCTGACTACTCCCTAATAATAGCTTCTAATTGTTGTAAACGTTGCTCAACGGCCTTCATCAGTTCCTCCTGTGCGGCCTGTTGTGCCAATGCTTTTTCCAACGCATTTTCGAGTTGTTCGATCTGAACCTGTTGCTCCTGGATAGCCTGGATAGCCAACACCCCAAAACCACCGTAATTTACCGACAGTAAGCCTTGGTCTCGTTCGCCTTTTTGCTCCAGTACCAACTCCGGAAAAAGTGCTTGTACCTCCTGGGCCACAAATCCGATCGAGGTTTTCCCCTCCGGATTATTATCTCGATAAACATAACGAGACGGCTGTAGTGCCAGTACTTTCGTCAGGCTGGCCTCTAGTGGGTGAATGTCTTTCTTCAATCTCCGGTCTGAGGCAGCGGTATAAGCTCCTGTAGTCGCATCAAAAGAACCTCGGAAATTATTGTCTGCATAAAGTGAAAAAGCACCGCCTCCTGTCACATACTGCTCCCAATCGGATTCGGTACTGGCATTGTAAATATTGAGTCCATAAATGGATGACTCCACCACTCGTAACACGTAAGGGCTGGCCGTCACTGAACCGGACGCCGAAATGGATACGCCCGAGGTAATCAACCGTAAATCATCGCCACTACCGGCTGTAATAGAAGGTGCTGGAATACCATCAACAGCTTTGAGGAGCAGCGAACTACTACCACTGGTTAATTCCAGTCCTTCCTCATTGAAAGTAGCTACATCGGCACCCAAAATTTGCAACCGGATGGCATTATTCAACAAGTTACCCAACTGCATATCCGCCCCGTCATGAAAAAGGTAGCCATACCAACTATTGCCATTATAAAACTGTACAGAGGGTGTTCCGTCATCAAGCCTAAAGTCGCCCAACAGATGCAGTTTATTGCCAGGACTGGCCGTACCTATACCCACATTTCCACCATTGTAAAAGATGTTTGCACCACTCGTACTCCAAGGAGAGCTGCCACCCAGCCCAGACAAATTGACGCTGTTGCCGCCCGAAATCTGCAGGTTCGAACCACTCAGGCTGAGGCTTTGTAATTCGTTGGTAGTGCTGGCATCTGTAGCGGAGAGCACCCCGCCACTGATTTGAATACCCGCACCAGCAGTGTAGGTTCCTGCTGGGCCTTGTGGACCTTGAGGTCCTGTAGCACCCGTAGGGCCTGGATTTCCTTGTGGACCTTGTGCACCCGTAGCACCCTGTGGGCCTGGAGCACCCATTGGGCCAGCAGCTCCAACAGGTCCCTGTGGACCGGTAGCACCTATTGCGCCTGGTGCTCCTTGAGGGCCAGCAGGGCCAGGATCTCCCTGGGGCCCAACTGCGCCTGCGGGCCCTTGTGGACCGGTAGCACCAGCAGGGCCCGTTTCGCCAGGTAAACCTTGCGGGCCCGTAGCACCTATCGGACCCGGATTCCCTTGCGGGCCTTGGGGGCCAGCAGGGCCTGGAGTACCTTGGGGGCCTTGCGGGCCTTGTATTTGGCCTACGTTTACCCACATGGCTCCGTCCCAAACGTAGCCATCCCCATCGGCTTGCACGATATACAAATCTCCCTGCATACTGGTTGGAGGTAAATCAGCTACGGAAGCTACGGTACCAATAATTTGCACACCGGTACCATCTTGCCCAGCGGGACCTTGCGGGCCGATTGGGCCAGGCACTCCCTGAGGGCCTGTAGGACCAACTATTCCAGCAGGGCCCGTAGTACCTTGCGGGCCTTGTGGGCCAAGCGCCCCGGTAAGGCCTATCGGGCCTTGGGGCCCTTGCGGACCGGTGGGGCCAGCTACTCCTTGTGGGCCTTGCGGACCGGGATTTCCTTGCGGGCCGGTGGGGCCGGGAGCACCTTGTGGCCCTTGTGGGCCCTGAATTTGACCTACATTTACCCACATACTTCCGTCCCAAACATAGCCATCGCCGTCGGCTTGCACGATATACAGATCACCCTGCATGCTGGTTGGAGGCAAATCGGCTACAGTAGCTACCGTTCCCACAATTTGCACACCGGTACCATCCTGTCCGGCCGGGCCTTGTGGACCAGCTGGGCCAACGGGGCCTGGGAGCCCCTGGGCACCTGTCGGCCCCATCGGGCCAGTAGCACCAGGAGGGCCTTGTGGGCCAGTTGGCCCGGTAGCCCCAGCAGGAATATTCACTGCGTTTCCATTGGTAATCATAAGGTTGCCGGTGGTAGGGTCGTATACTAGTGTTTGGCTATCGCTGCCTCCAGGAAATGAAAGGGTTACAGAATTCCCATCCGTCAGGGTCAGCGTTTGTGTAGCGGGGTCATAAAGGAGGTTTTGCAACTCATCAGTGGGGTCTCCTCCCCCGGGACCACTAGCAGCTTCCCTGGCGTAAATGGCGTAGGGTACTGATAGTAATTGACTGGTTCCCAAATTTGTGTAATTGGTCCCACTACTAGGGTCTATATCTATTTTTAGATAATAAGCATGTGCGCCCCAATCCAGGTTGCTCATCATACCAGACAGTACTGAGCCGCCACCAATTTCAAGATCGAAAACGCCTAAAGGTGAGGTAGTAACTTCGTGCCGTTCGGCATAATCAACCAATCCAGAAACACCATCACGAACCAAGCTCACTCGGATCGCTAAATTTTCACTGAGATAGGGGCTGCCTCCGGCATCGCGGGCAACCGCTTGAAATTTGAATTTTTCTGGTGCCTGACTATAGACACTTCCGGCGCAAGCCAGTAACAAAAGCGCAAAGCAGAGTAATCGTTTCATAGGTACGGGAATTAGACTTTTCTTGTTAATGTTCATCCTGACCAGGTTTTAGAACCAAGAGGATAATTTGATTTTTCACAAAAGTCTTCCATCCCTCCAGGGGCAGATTGCTCATTTCAGACAAGAACTTGCCCATTCTGATAAAAAACACTGCATCAATCACATGATTGAAGACATTTACATTCGTAACATCATTACCTGGGAATACATTAACTTAGTAACCAACAAATCACCAGCGGCAAACCCCTTGCTGAAATCGGTACGATGCGGAACAAACTCAAATTGCTATTCCTGTCTATTCTTGTGTGCGTTGCCGGCAGCAGCCAGGATGCTCTTCAGCACTACCTCCATCTGGCCAACAATCCCGAACTAGGCAACTTATCGGCAGCCATAGCAGCCGCTCGTAAGTGTGTAGAACAGAGTGATCCGGCGGTCTTCCCGGAGCTTCATTGTCGATGCCGCTATGCCCTGGCTCGTAATTATTATGATTTGGGTCAACCTTGGGAAGCAGAAAGGGCTATCCTCCCTGCGATAGATTTAGCAACTGAAAAAAATCAAAAAGAACAGCTCTTCCATTGCTTGTTATTCCAGCAAGAAATCCTCAATTCCACAGATCGTCCGGAAGAGTCGTGGCCAATTTTGCAACGCTGCCAAACGCTAGCTACCACCTTAAACGACTCTTTACTGTTAGGCAAAGCTTATTATTCGATGGGCTATTTCATCTTATATTACAATAAGCTAGACGACGCTACAGGGATGCAATATCTTGAAGAAGCGCTCGATATTTTCACCCGTAAAGGGGATATAACAATGATGGCCCCTGCCATGCGGAGAATTGCACGCTACACCAAGGACAAGGTCAAGGCAGAAAATTATTTGCTGGCAGCTATTGATCTGTACGATCAACAAGAAGACGAGGTGAGCTTAGGGTGGGCCTATTACAATCTGGCCAGGTTTTATCGTGAGCAACAACAATTAACTGCAGCTAGGGCAGCACTCGAAGAAGCGCTAGCACTGCATCGTAAAAACGATTTAAAAGGAGGTGTTGCTGATATATTATTGGAAATAGGATGGGTTTATATTGCCCAACATGAAAGCCAGGCAGCCATTGCCCCCCTTCTAGAGAGTTTGCACCTAGCTCAAGAAATTCCTCTGTTTCCCAACATTAGGGATGCTACCGCTGCACTCGCTGAAGCCTATGCTGAATTAGGTGAATTTGACGAGGCGTACCATTATTTAGAGCAAAGCACAACCTATAAAGACTCTACCTTTCACGAAACCCTCAATCGACAAATTGCCGAGAGCAATGCTCGTTACGAAAACGAACAACTGGAAAAATCCATCGCTGAAAGAGAGCTGGAAATTATCAAGCAAAAAGACCTTCGCAACCGGATACTCGGAACCATGGGTTTTGTGCTTTTGCTGGCACTGGTTGGTTTTCAGATTGTTTATTACCGCCAAAAGCGGAATAAAGACAAAACCGAGCTGGCCTTAAAATTTCAATCAAGAGAAGCCGAAAGATTGAGAGCACTTAATGAGTTAAAGTCGAATTTCTTCACCAACATTTCTCATGAATTACGCACCCCACTCACGCTGATTCTCAGCCCTTTGGCAGATGTACTAGAACACATTAAAGGAAAGCCACTACAGACAAAACTAGGCATCGTACAACGCAATGCACAGCAATTACTAAACCTGGTCAATGAAATCATGGACTTGTCCAAGGCCGAAGTAGGGAAATTGACCACTCACGAAAGTCCTGTTCACCTGGAATCTTTGGTGAAAAGAATTTTTTCTTCCTACCAGTCATTGGCTGAGCTCCGCAATATCACTTACGAGTTAGTTTTCCAGTGCGAAGATTTGATGGTAGTACTAGACATTGATAAGTTTGAGAAAATTCTCCACAACTTGCTTTCCAATGCCCTCAAATTTACAGCAGCTCAGGGAAGGGTAAGTTTAACCGTTGAGCAATTTGAAAGTATTTACACCTTTACGGTGAAAGACACCGGGCAGGGCATTCACCCGGAAGACCAGGCCCGAATCTTCGAACGTTTCTACCAATCGTCCAAAAGTGATCATCTGCGTGGCGGCACGGGAATAGGTCTTGCGCTAGCCAAAGAACTCTGCCAACTCCTCGGCGGGCATATTACGGTAAGTAGTGAATGGGGAATAGGAAGTGCTTTTCAATTGAGCCTGCCGTTGAGTGTTGCGGCATCTTCCTCGTTAACAAAACTCGCACAACTTGAGCAAGAAGAAAAAACTCGCCCAACGCAACGTGTCCCCAACTACGCGCCACTGGGTATCCAGGGAGACAAAGCAAGGCTCTTGATTGTGGAAGATCACCCTGAAATGGGTAAATACTTGCTAGAAGTCCTTTCAACGCATTACCAATGTGTTTTAGCCCAAGATGGACAGCAAGCACTACAACAACTACGCCTTTCTGCATTTTCGGCCATCACCTCCGATGTGATGATGCCTAACATGGATGGATTTCAGCTTCGAGAAGCCATCAATAAAAAAGAAGAATGGCGACAAATCCCCTTCCTTTTGCTAACAGCTCGCCATTTGGAGGAAGATAAATTGCGCGGATTTCAACTTGGCATCGATGATTACATCACTAAGCCCTTCAGTACTAAAGAGTTACTCGCTAGAATCAACAACCTTATTGAAAACAAGCACAAGAGGGAAAAATTCGCTAGCAAAAACCAAGACACAAGCTCACTTTCTGTTGATCAGCATTTACTAAAAACACTGGAAGACACTTTACTGAGTAGACTGGATGAAGAAGACTTCAAAGTAGATGATTTAGCTGAAGCCATTCACTACAGCACTAAACAAATGGGGCGTTTGATAAAAAAGCATACGGGGCTTTCTTCCGTACAATTCATTTTAGAGGTTCGCTTACAAAAAGCTCGTACTCTACTAGCACAGCGCCAATGCGCTACTGTCATGGAAGCGCAGTTTGCCGTAGGTATTAGGAGTACCTCCTATTTTACCCGAAAATTCACGGAACGATTTGGTAAAAACCCGAAGGATTTCTTAAATGCCTAGTGCATGTCGAGGCTTTTTCTTACGCCAATGCCCTAAAAATCTGCTTGCGGTGATGGCGAAAATGCGCAGTGAAAAAACTAAACATCCCAGGAAAAGACAAGCGCCCAGCAAAGGGATGTTTATACACTTCGCGATCAAGGTAGCTTTCTTCCAATTGTTCTAAAAAGGTTCGAAGCAACTGGCGTTGTGCTTGGTATTGCGTTTTGATGTTCTCCAGCTTATCTTCTTTGGGTAAAGCGGAAGTACTAATCAGGGCAGGTGCTTTTACCTTTAAAGGGAAAAACAAGTACCAACGTACAAATACTGCTCTCGCTGCAGCTGCAAGCCCCGCCTTGGGTAGCTTCGGCTCAAAGCTGAGTTTCTTCTCACAATATTGAAGAGAATATTTTTCCGACAACAGAAGATGATTCAAGACCTGGGTAGCACTCCAACTTTCTGGTGCCGGGGAACGATTTAACTGTTCAGAAGAATAATGGTCTAATTCCGAAAAAAGTTGGTCTAGTTCTTTGTCCATCAAGGTTAATTGATCCAGGATCGCAGCTCGCATGATTATGATGATTTACACGGTGGTCTATTTGTCCAAGGTATTGATTGGCCAGAACAAAAAACCATTTTTAGGGGATAGTTTAATCTAAGGTAAACATTTATAGGAGAATCATCGCGTTTCCCCTTAGAGACGTTGCACTGCAACGTCTACCTACAAGCAGACGTTACAGTGCGCGGGTATTGTGAGTAGACATTACCATCCGGGTGTAACCATGCAGACGTTACAGTGCAACGTCTCTAAGGGTACGATAATTAAATTTTTATCATCCGCAATTGTCGGAAATCACCTTCGTGGGCAAGGCGCAACCAATAGACACCACTGCTCAACTGGTCGAGGTCATTTATTTCAATACGGTGTTGCCCCGAAGAAAAATAAACACCCAATTCCTGGCGAATCAGTTGCCCCTGAGCATTGAACAACTGCCAGTCTAATTTACCACCTTGGTCAAGCACTACATCTACGCGAAAAGCTTGCTGGAAGGGATTGGGGTATGCCTGAATATCCACAATAGGAGCCAAATCTTCCGCGCCATTGGTGCAATCCGTCTCGAAATAATAGATCGTCGTCTCACTGGTAGAACTGCTACATACCGTTTGTATTTGTAGTTCATAAGTGGTACAAAATTCGAGCCCTTGCAACACCAGGGCTGTATCCTGGGTAGCCTGCGACTCCCATTCAGCTGTTCCCAAAGGGCGGTAACGAACAATATACGCCAATGGGTCGCCATTGATCTGCCAATTCAGGCCAGCACTGGTGTAATTGCCTTCAATTTGTACGGCGATTGCCTCAGGGCAGGGAATAAAACCCGTAAAATAGGCCGTGATATCATCATTACTTTCCAGACTCATCTGAATAGCTGCCGCAAACTGGTCGGGGGCAAAAATATTATTGGCTGCTTCCCAGTACGCAAATTCGTGGCCTGCATTCGCCAGCGCTTCTAACTCAATCTCTATCCCGCCGTAATAAGTGGCAGCCCAGGGGTATACCAAGCCTTCTACGGTATTGGCACGTACCCGACCTGCTCCTGCTGGTTCTACGTTAATCATCAGTTCAAACGGGCCAGTAATACCATCATCTTCGTAGCAATCAATCATCCCATCAGCGATGACCGTACAGCGGGTCAACATATAGTTTCTTAAGTCTTCTACATTTTCTTCCCACTCTACCATGGTTCCGCCCCAGCGGTCGATCTGACGGGGCATTTCCGGGCGGATTCGGTCGATCATACTATCCAACAGTTCCAACATAAAATCACAGCCTAAATAAGTGTTGGTCAAATCAGCGTAGCGATTGATGTAAAGCGCAAAAAAATCAGGGTTTTCAAACAAGCGTGAAAAGATCGTCAAGTGTCCTTCAAAGTCCGTAGTCGGAGAAATAAATTCTATGTTACAAGGATCAGCCAAGGGCCCTTGATCAGGGATAAAAGTATAATTGATATAGTGGCCATACGTAGCGTCTTCATCCCAGAGGATGTAGCGCCAGCGTTGAGCTCCTCCATCAGGATCACGTCCTCGCCACCAAGCTGTATTCCAGTTGAGCCAGTCGGCAGATACATTGTGGGAGTGAAGAATGATGTAATCTAAAAGGCTCTCTACGTCCAGCCTTTCAGCTACGTAGGCATAGTTAGCGGGGTCGGCCATATCATTGGCACCAATATAGGCGGTCAACGCATCCCAATCATTGATACTCCCGTACTCTTCCCAGGTATTCCCCCAGGTCTTGATAAAATCGATTTCAAAGCGATTTTGCCCGTAATAGTAACTGGTAAAATCATGGTCATCTACCTTTTCACGGATTTCGTATACGCCCCAATAGCGCCCATTGACGAAGAGCACACAGGGTTCGTAAGTCCGCTCGTCCAGGTGAAGGTTGGCTTCCTGAGAAAGCGTATGGACAAAAGCATCTCGAATATGTGCTCCTCCTTCCTCGAAGGAATAATTGTCATTAGCCGCAGCTTTCAATATGAGTCGTTGAAATTTGTCCCGATCGGTCTTACCGGGGAATATTTCGTGCTTCACCGCATAATCATCGCCCAATTGGTCACGCGTAACGAAATCAATACCGCGTTGATCATAAAAATTCCACGAATCATTACCGTGCTTGTTAAAATCACCACTGGCATCCGCCACGCGATTACCTTCCGCCGTAAACAGTTCGAGCGTGCCAATGGGTTCCAAAAAGGTAGCACCATTGATCAATACCTCTACTTCATCACCAGCAATAGAGATCGTAGAAATCGTAAAGGTTTCATTAATAAAAAAGGTCTGATAATCCACAAAGCTGGGCGGTACATTAGCGTCTTCACTGTAAGCGATTGCTTTGATCACCGTTGTCGTGTTAATGGAAAAAGGGCCCGTATATGGCGTGCTGGCACTAGACGGTGTAGACCCATCTACCGTATAATAGATATTTGCATTGGGGTCGCCTACCAAAATACTTATTTCTGTTCCCGTTGGGTAAAATCCCGCAGCTGGCTGAATCGAAGGTTTCGCAGCATATTCTGGTCGAGCATCAAGGTTAATCGCATTAGGACTTGGATTCACAAACACATACCAATCACTTCCTCCATCGGGAAAGCGCCCACGGGAGTGCCCGGCCTGATTGGGGATATCCAATTCGTGGCTATCCAAAATATTTCCGGCTGCATTGGCCAGTACGACCGCTTCACTATTCTGCGTTTGGGTAATTTTAAAATTGGTATGCCACCTCGCCCCATCAAACTGATCGCGGCTAGAGGCCCACACTTGAAAATAACCATTAGGCGGTATAATCGTACCCGCAGGAATTTGCCATTTCGTGGGATTATCTAGCTTATCACTCAAGTAATAACCACTGATATCTACCGCTACATTGGCAGGGTTATAGAGCTCTATCCAGTCTTCATCACCACCAAAGGCGTCAAAAAACTGTCGGTAATTACTTGCCGAAAATTCGTTGATCACTATTTGGCCAGATAGGCAAGAAGTTGCTGAAATCAAAAGTACAAAGAAGAGGTAGTTCTTATTATTCATATCGCTGGAGCAAGTTTATATCAGGAAAGATAGTTTTTTCAGGAAGGTTTCCACGGTGTAATTTACATTCTGTATTACCTTTGACAAATGATTCCCCTTCCTTGGTAATTTTCTAATCAGAAGGTGAGCAAGAAGCCAAAACAATACGACAAGTCCATGCTATCGGTCAACAGTGATGAACACTTCATGCGCCAAGCACTCAAACAAGCTCAACTCGCTGCCGAAGCTGGAGAAATCCCCGTGGGAGCGATTGTGGTGGCCAACCAGCAAATTATCGCTCGTGGTCACAACCAAACGGAACAATTGACCGACGTCACCGCCCACGCGGAAATCATCGCGCTTACCGCTGCCGCCAATTACCTGGGCGGAAAATACCTTCAGGGCTGCACCCTCTACGTCACGCTCGAACCTTGCGTCATGTGCGCTGGTGCACTTGCCTGGGCCCAGCTCGACCGCCTGGTCTACGGTGCCGGCGACGACAAGAGAGGCTTCATGCGTTTTGGCAAAGAGCTGCTCCATCCTAAAACCAAAATAGAGTACGGCGTGCTGCACGAAGAGTGTAGTATTTTAATGTCGAGCTTTTTTCAGGGTAAGCGTTAGTTTTTTGCATCTATCTTAAAAAGACCTTCATTAGATTTGCAATTATCTATCAGTAACCTTACCATTCTCCTTGGCGTTTTGCAAGGCATCGTACTTGGGTTTATCTTCCTTGTTTCTCCTTATTTCCGTAGCCAGGCCAATCGATTTTTGAGTTACACCTTTTGGACAACAGCAATACTGGGTGCCAATTACAGTATTGTCATGTCTGGGATCCAAAACAATTGGTTCACCTTAGTATATGATATCATGTGGGAATACCTTTTCCCTACTACCCTGCTCCTCTATTTTGCCTATGCCCTTGATCACCCGCTTGCCAAATCAGCTAAACAATACTGGCTCTACTTGCCTTTTACTCTCACCCTCCTGATCAATGTTATTATTGACTTAGATGTTGACTTCCATCTTTATCACTTCTCGCTTCTGCATAATGATCCTCTTATTCAAAGTTATTACCTTTTCGAAGACGCTGGCACCGTCATTTTTGCCGTATTTACCTTTAGCTGGTCTTGGCAAATGATTAAAAAATATCCTCCTAAGTTTGCTACCTCCTGGTTCCGAGAATTCTGGTGGTGGTCAACGGGAGTAATGCTACTCTGGATTGGATTGTGGTTATGCTACGAAGCAGCTCAGAAAGATTATGAAGGATACATTTTTGCTGCTGTAAGCATTCTTTTTTTCTGGGTGACCTACCGAGGCGTACTGCAATTCAAACTGGCCGAAGAAAAGTTCGAGATTCGTAAAATTTTATCGACTTATCTCCAAGACCAAACAAACGATTCATCAGCGACCACGGAAACAACGCCTCCACAAAACCTCTACTTTCATCGCCTGGAACAACTAATGCAAAAAGACCACCTCTACCGTGATCCCCAACTTAATCGTGACATGGTCGCAAAAAAACTGGGGATCAGCAGTGGCTATCTTTCCCAACAACTAAGCGCCTGTTGTGGCAGCAACTTTTCTGAATACACGAACCAATATCGGGTAGAAGAGGTAAAACGCCTACTGCTCGACCCTACCTTCAGCACCTACAGCTTATTGGCCATTGGTTACCAGGCGGGTTTCAATTCCAAGTCTACTTTTTACGCTACCTTCAAGAAAACAACCGGACTTTCTCCCAGCGCTTATCAAAAGCAGTTCAAGGACCTCTCCTCCTCCCAAGCGTCCGGCAATTGAGCTATAAACATAGCTACTTTTACAAAAATCCTTGAAAACTGGAGCCTTTCAGACCTGTAGTTAACAATTTCGGACGCCTTTTTTCCCTAAAGACCTCATGTTTGTGTCAATAACAAAAATCAAATGGCATCATGAAATCACCACTGCTCCTGGCTTTCTTCTTTGTGGTTCTCTTACCCCACTTTCTCCTGTCCCAGGCTGAAAACCACTGGGGTATTACCGCGGGCTGGTCACAAGCTTACGTGCTAGACCAGCATACCTCCCCTTTACTTTACCGATCTGATCTACTCAATGTTGGGAGTAGTTTCCAAAGGTCAGGCAAGTTCTTATTACAACTTTCTTTCCTGCTCCAACTTGGTAATCATCAGGCCCATCATCTTGGCAAACGGTCGGGTACCTTCAACGAAACACCCGATCTTTTTGGCAACCAAGACTCCTATGACTTTGTCGTCAATCCCTCCTTGTCTCGCTTCGGTGGCAGTTTTCACCTTCGGGTCATCAAGGAGATTACTGATCATTCTTCGGTGGGTGCTTCTATCAACCTTCGCTATGATCTGGCGGGTATGAGCGGCGACACCTGGCAGTATGCACAGATCGATTTCGCCCCTGAATACCAATACCAACGGCCAATATCATCAGGACAGCTACAGGCTCGTTTGAGCTTACCTGTCGTTGGCGGTGTGGTTCGCCCCAATTGGGCAGTTGATCCCTCACTGCCCGATGAGACCAATTATTTCAAGGGGTACTTACGTAAGGGAAGCAAGATGACCAGCCTCCGCCGCTTATTCAATCCTCGCTGCCAAATCGGCTACAACCACCCGCTCTCCAAAGGAAAAACCCTTGGCATCAACTACCAACTCGCCTGGTTAACCTACTCCTTCCCGCGTCCATTAAAAATGTTTGAGCAAGGTCTTCAGCTTCAATATTTTTGGTAGGGCGTGCCCCCGCCATCGGGGTATCCCCTTTCATTCTTTCACCCCGGCGGGGTCGGTCCCTTCCAGGTTCGGCCTTCGCCTCAGCCCTGTGGGCTGGCCCTTCACCGGGCCACCTTCCAGGCACCTCACGCAAAAAAAAACACCATGAAAAATACTGCTTTTCTAATTCTGCTTTTCCTCTCCTTCTTTGCTTGCGAAAAAGTCATATTTGACCTTACCTACAGTAACCAACCCGTTGACAACTTTGAATCCATGTGGACCGAATTTGATCAACTGTACGGATTATTTAAAGTCCGCAACCTCGACTGGGACAGCGTTTACCAAATCTATCGTCCTCAAGTAGATAACGATATGCACGAAGGTGAACTGTATGATGTAATGGTCGGTATGCTCAGCGTACTTGATGACAGTCACGTAGGCCTTCTTCCCACCAATAGTGATTTACCCCAATTCCAGGGCGGCATTGGAGGACGCATTGATACCATCCGTGATTTCAATCTTGATATCGTTAAAGACAATTACCTCTCTGTGCCGATAGAGGCTGACCCCTTCACCTACGGATTTATCAATGACAGCATCGGCTACCTCTATGTCGCCTGGGAACCCGAGGAAAAATCAATCCATAAATCAATGCCAACCATCGTCGATTTTTTCCGCGATGCCAAAGGAATCATCATTGACATCCGCAGCAATACGGGCGGTGAAGACCGTGGAGGGCAGGCTTTTGCTTCTTATTTCACAGACCAGACCCGTTTGTACATGACTACCTCTATCAAAAACGGCCCTGGCCCTGACGACTTCACCCCTCCGGAAGAATGGTACCTTAGCCCGCAAGGCAGTCCTCTTTTACAACCGCTCGTACTCCTCACCAATCGGTCTACCGTTAGTGCAGGAGAAACCCTGGCCTTGGCCATGCGCATTTTGCCTCAATTGACTACACTAGGAGATACAACTACGGGTGCCTTTTCCAATGCGGTCAATCGAGAATTGCCCAATGGTTGGCTTTACAGTATGAGTATTGGCGACTGGCGTGCCGCTGATGGTACGAGCTATGAAGGAAGAGGCATTCCACCCACGCTCGTTATTCAAAATCAAGCGACTGAATTACGCTCAGGACAAGATAAAGTACTAGAAGCTGCTATTGAAGTTTTCCATTAAAACACAATGGGTTGCTGGCACAGGTACGTCAGCAACCCGCTTTTATTTCTCGTTTAAGTTAAACCCTCTTAACACTTCGCGTTAAAGATTCTTAACGCACAAGCAGCACATGGTGAACACCCCTATCTTCGAAAAAAAATTCTAACCATGAAGATGATCAAATACTGCTTGCTGCTCCTTGGTTTTGGAACATTCCTTACCTCTTGCAGCCCTACCCTCAGCCCCTTTACCCAAAATCTCTACGAAGAAAACAACTGGACCGAGGGCGACCTTCGCAAAATCCAGTTCTACCTCTCCGACGACATTGTCCTCTACCGCGAACTTACCGGCGGCAACTCAGAAATTGTACAAGGAGAAATCAAAGTCGTCAATGGCCGCAAACGCGACCAAATCACTTTCCGCCGTGGTACCCCCGGCGTTTTTCTTTTCAGCCCCAAAACCAATCGTTTCGCGGTAAGTTTCGAAGACGGCGGCGATGACCGCTACCTGATTTTCGGCCCCAACCCAAAAGTAGCCAACCGCTACGTATTGCTGGCCAGCGACTGGAATCGGCAACAAGGCGCCGTTACTTACGCCGGCCAGCAATGGACGGTAGACGCCAACGATGCTTATACCGCGCTGATGGTTGATTTAGAGCGGCTACAACGCGTAGATGTTAATTCCCGCGTTGCTTCTGGCCGGAAGGTGGGAGGAAAGTAGATTTAGTTAGACCTTCATTTCAAGACAAACGACTTAGCTAGACTTTCGGCATCCGCTGAAGCGCTCGTTAAGTCGTTTGTGCGTTTATCCCCTCCTTCTGCCACTCCGCAGGCGTCATACCTGTTTCCTGCTTAAAGACCCGGCCAAAATAGCTAGGGTCTTTGTAGCCTGTATCATAGGCAACGGCCGTGATGCTTTGCCCTGGTTCAAGCAGCAAAGCTTTAGCACGCTCCAGGCGGAGGTGTCGGATATAACGATTGATCGAAAGACCTGTCAGCGCGGATAATTTGCGGTGGAGCTGGGAATGACTCATATTCATCTGCTGACAAATGGTTTTCACATCCAGCTCCATATCGTCCAGATGGGCGTTGATGATGGCCTTGACTTGCTGGACAAATTGATGTTCCTCCGTGATGCTTTCAGGATCTAAAGATTCGTCCGCAGCTGCTGAGTGGCCCAGGAAGTGCTGTTGCAGTTTTCGCCTCAACTCCAGAAGCTTATTCACGCGAATGGTCAATTCTTCGGGATGAAAGGGCTTAGCCAGATAAGCATCTACTCCCTGCTTGAGCCCCAACAACTTGGAGTCCATATCAGCTTTGGCGGTCAACAGTATGATCGGAATGTGGCTCGTGCGTTTGTCTGCTTTCAGTTCGCGCACCAGCGCATAGCCGTCTTTTAGGGGCATCATGACATCACTGATAATGAAGTCGGGGACATGCTCAATTGCCTTTTCGACCCCTCGCTGGCCATTTTCCGCTGTCAATAAATTAAAGGACTCTGAAAGGCAGGCACAGATATAAGTGCGCACATCATAATTATCTTCAACAATCAGGATCGTCGGTTTTTCCTTGGCGGAAGTCGCCAGTAAGATGCGTTCCCGTTCCTGAGGTGCTACGCCTTCCCGGTAAAATTGGTTCATCGCCTGGTCAAAGTACGACAAGTCCGTACTTTTTTGGCTATTGGTAGAAATGGGCAACATGATGGAAATCTCCGTGCCTTTACCCAATTCACTCCTGGCGCTGATCTCACCGTTCATCAATTTCACCAACTCTGCTACCAAGGCCAAGCCTATACCAGTGCCCGCAAACTCCTTGGTATGGCTATCATCAGCCTGGTAAAAGCGCTGAAAAATATGAGGAAGCCTCGCTGGCTCAATCCCCACTCCAGTATCTTTCACCCGGATGACAAGTTGGTTCTGCGCTACCTGGCTCACATCCACCGACAAGTAGATATTACCGCCTACGGGGGTAAATTTAATGGCATTGGACAGCACGTTGGAGATGATTTGCTGAATCTTATTGGGATCAAAATCCATATACTGGGTCTCCAAATCAGACAGAAAGTGAATGGTCACGCTACGGGTTTCCGCGTACGAATGGAAAGACTCTACCAGGTACTTGAGGTAAGTGATGAGATCGCCTTGCTGTAAATGAAGTGTCATTTGCCCCGACTCTAACTTAGATAAATCAAGCATTTGATTCACCAGATTGAGTAGATTTTGCCCGTTACGGCTAATCATTTCTACCATCATATTTTGTGCATTCGGCAGTTGGCCACTCAGTTGTTTGGCCATCCCCAGAATAACCGTTAATGGCGTACGAAACTCGTGGGTGATATTGGTATATAACTGGGTCTTAGCGATATCCAGCTCTTGCAGTCGTTGGGTCTCAGACTTGGCCAATTGACGACTCAATTGGAAACGGTAAGCCGTGTAAATCAAACCAAAAAAAGTCAGGCAATACAAGGCAATCGCCCACCACGTTCTCCACCAGGGTGGTAAAACGGTGATGTTCAAAGGTGTAGCTTCGCCATACTCGCCATCAACATTGTAGCCTCTGACCAGCAAACGGTAGTTGCCGGGAGGAATTTGAGAATAGTAAGCAGTATTCTTATCGCCCGACTCCCGCCAGTAGTTATCATAGTTTTCCAGAAAATACTCGAAACGGTTCTTTTCAGGTTGCTTAAAGTCGAGCAAAGCCAGTTCAATCGAAAAATTATTCTCCAGGTGATTGAGCGTCAACTGATGGTTGACCAAGATGCTATCCATTGCATAAGCCCCCGACTCTACTTCTTTGCCATTCAGTAAAAAACCGGTGTACAAGATGTGTGCAGAAGGGATCGTTTTGGGTTTCAAATAGTTGTTTCTATAATTGTTCTTGGTTGCATCATTGATGTAGGTACAGCCACCTCGCCCACAAAAGGTCAATTCCCCGGAAATCTGCACATCAGCGGCTCTTAAGGAATAGGGTAAGGCAAAAAGTTCATAATCCATAGGGTAAGTATAAAAGGAACTATCCTGAGGATTAAATACCGAAATGCCGATACTCGTGGCCAACCATAAGTGCTCGTACTCATCCAGTAACATCGAGATGATTCGGCTGTTGTTTTCCGCTGGGACGGGATACACACTTACGTTCCTGTCGGCGTCCAACTTAGCAATTAGAGATTCAGAAGTCAGCCATATATTGTTGTTACCATCAATGGCTATCCCCGTAAGCGGGTTATTAGCCGCCGGGGTGGATAAACGCGTAAGCGGATAGTAAACGATCAACTGTTTTGTTGGATCAAAAGAAGACAAGAAGAGTTCACCATCAGCACTCACGCCCCCCATCCAAAGCAGACCGTCAGCACTCAATTTTGCGATATTCACTCCCTTAGGGAAATTGGCGTGGGTTTGGGTATTAAGACGAGTGATGGCAAAAGTTCTTACATCTACATGGTGCAGCGTACCATCGGCGGTGATTACCCACAATGCTCTCCCATCGGGAGTACAGTTAATATCGACAACAACATCATCCGCCAGTGAGTTGGTATCATCGGGGTGGTGTTTAAATTGCCGAACCTGCTTAGCCGCAGGATCAAAGCGATACAAACCGTTTCCTTGCTCATGCTTGCCAAACCATAGTGCCCCATAAAGATCTTCCCGCATCGTAAAAATGTCATCAAAGAGTCCGTTGGATTCGGTATTGTCCTGAAAGGACCACGAACCGGGATAGTCGTCAGTGGGGCCCTTGATCCAAGTGTTTCCTAAAATCGGCTCCTGCCAATTACTCCGATTTAAGCCATTATAATGACGCGCTAACCACGTAGAATTAGTTTGGTGATTAACGTGAATTGCCTGAATCTGGTCACCTTGATAAACAAGGCCTAAATTAGGCAACACCGGGCTGGATTTGAAAACATTATCACCAATATCACCCGTGCAAATCCACAACGTCCCGTCTCGGGATTGATAGATTTTCCAAGCCTGGTTCAAAGGAAAAAAGGTACTCCCATCCTTGTTATCATTGTATAATTCGTCTTTTAAGTAGCCTTTCTGCAAATCATAATTACGCAAGCCACTCCCGTAACTACAAACCCAGATACTGCCATCATCCGCTTCGAAAAAAGACCGGATATGAGAGATGCTATCGTTTTCGCGCTCAAAATTGGAAAGTTGATCTAAGTAACGGAAAGCTCCCGTCTTACGATCCATCAAGTGGACTTTATTGTCCTTGGTTCCTATCCAAAAATTGTTCTTACTGTCTTCAAAAATGGCGGTGATTTTATTATTTTTCAGGCTGGTGGCATTTCCTCGTCCTGCCTGGTAATGCGTGAAAGATTCGCTATTCGGGTCGTATTTATTCAGTCCACCGAAAGCGTTGTCTTCCCAAGGGTAACCCGTTCCCACCCAGAGCGTTTTTTGCTGGTCAATATAGAGGCTGCGTATCTCGAAATAACTTAAACTACCAGGATCATCAGCTTCGGGTAAGAAGACTTTAAAAGTCTCGGTTGCCAAATCTAAACGATTCAGTCCCATGCGGGTAGCAATCCAGAGTTGGCCTTTGTCGTCTTCCACCAATTCGGAGATAAAATCATTACTCAATCCACTATTATGCGCCTGGTAACGGGTAAACTTCCCGGTTTTGCGATCCATTTTATTCAATCCCGAGCCCCAGGTACCCACCCAAAAGTTTCCGTCTTTGGTTTCAAGAATCACCTCCACCGCGTTGCTGGAAATGGTCGTACTGTCGGCAATGTTATGGCTGTAGACCTTGAAGTCACGACCATTGTAGCGAACCAGCCCAGCCTTGCTGGCAAACCACATAAAGCCGGCCTGATCCTGATAAATATCCTGCACCTCATTACCTTCCAGGCTATTGGGTAGGTCAAAGAGGTAAACAGGCGTACGGTAGAGGAAGCTGTACTGCGCCTGACCTGGTACCAGGAACACAAAATGCATTGTCGCCCAAATGGCGACAATGCGAACAAAGTAGTATATAAAAATTCTTTTAATCATTGCACACGGTTACGTTCGTCAACAGAAGCCCCATTATGGTCTTCCCGCTGCTTAATTTTATTGTTGCCAAAGGGATAAGTATAGGTCAGCCGAAAAATAGATCCCTCCTGCTGATACTCTTGCCTATGGACAAGGTTAAGTTCAGGTTGGTTGTAAGATTGCGTCCAGAAAGACCCTAAATTAAATCCATCTTCCCAGGTTAGGGCTAAACTGCTTCCGCTGTTGAATTTCTTCCGCAGCCCCATATTAAATCCGCCTTGCCAGGGAATATCAGCCAGGCCGTAAGTCATCCCCGATTGCACATAGCCATCTACTTCGAGGGTTAAATCTTTGCTTAAGGTAATAGTTTGGGTGGAATTAAAGGCTGCGAAAAAGCTTTCGTAACTCAACAACTCTCCTTCATAAAAAGGCCGCTGCTGCTGCCAGGCTATCCCGCCTTCGTAGCGGCTTTCCCACCATTCCGTTATTTTCACGGGGAAGCTAAGCCAGAGATACGCCAACTGAGCGTCCTTCATGTTTTCTGGCTGAGTAATGGTGAGGTTTTCTTCCGCTAAAATGTCCAACTGCCCCCAGAAAATGGGGTGTTCCTCCTGGCTATATTGCGCCGTCAGCATGAGCGACTTATAGCGGTAGGATAATCGAAACTGACGGGAAAACGAAGCCCTCACTTGAGGGTTACCCGTAGTAAGTGTATTGGGCGAAAAGAAGAAAAATGCGGGAGCCAGTACATTCAAACTTGGCCGCTGTATACGCTCACTGTAGGCGAATTGCAGGGAGTTGTCGTCGTTAATGGTGTGCGACAAAAAGAAGGTAGGGAAAAAGCGGCCGTATTTGCGGCTCGTCAGGATTTCCTGCAGACTATCCAATTGAATGTTGGTGTACTCATAGCGCAGGCCTGCTTTCGCGGTAGTCTTCTCGCTGATCTTAAAATCGGTAGACAAATAGGTGGCATAGATGTGCTCCTCCATGCTCAGCAAATTGGTGTACCGAGGTCGGTTAAGCTGCTGACCGCCGATGATATCCGCCACCAAATTGTCATTAACAAAATTGGAAAATGATCCTTTCACACCAAATTCCACGTTCCAATCCTCCTGAATGGCCTTGCTCACATCAGCTTTAAAGACATGGAATTCAATAGGGTTTTCCTTACGGGAAATGAATTCCTCGTTGCTCATGATTTCTCCGGTAGCGTCGGTTGTGATATCAGTATAATCAGCGGGGTTTTTGTTGGTATAGTCGAGGTAATCATAGTCCAACGACAGTTTCCAGTCCTTAGCAAAGGAATGCCGAAGGTTGATGTTGGTCATCCAATGTTTCCAGTCGTTTTCTTCCAAACTCCGCAGGCTTGAACGCTCTCTCAGCTCGCCATTGGCCAGCACCGTAGTGGCAGTATTGGCATCCAAATCCCAGATAGTGGTGTACGCTGAGAACAAAAGTCCTAAAGTTGTTTTTGAGTTGATTTCATAATCCACTCCTACCCTGCCACTGTAAAATCCCCGAAAAGCTGGGCGATTACTGTACGAGTCCGTTGCCAGGAAAGTCTCACCATCCTGAATCCGCTTAGTGATGGTCACATCCTCTTGCAAGTAATTGTTATTGGCCGCCAGGCTACCGTATATATTGACCTTACCTTTGCGCACATTGAGGTCGATAGAGCCGCCAAACTTGGGGCGTTCGCCGTAACCTACGTTCAGGGAAACATTGCCATTGCTCCCTTCTTCCAGGTTTTGGACAAGTACGATATTGATGATGCCCCCTACCCCCTCCGCATCGTAGGACGAAGGAGGCGTGGTGATCAGCTCTATCGACTCGATATTACTGGCGGGCATGGATTCCAGTAACTGCAGGAGGGCATCGCCGTCAATGCGCGTGCGCTTGCCATTGATCTGCACCATTACACCCTGTTTACCTTCCAGCGTAATTTGGTTATTGATGCCGTCGATGCGTACGCCCGGCGATTTAGCTAAAACCTGTAGTGCATTCCCCCCCACCGAGGTAACACTACTTTGCACATTGACAACCAGACGGTCTATTTGGTGTTCGTACAAAGGCCGCTTGGCCTTTACCACCACTTCGTCAAGCAGGGACACATCCGGCAACATCATGACTACTTCGGATACCCACAGCGATTTTTCATCCGTAACCCGGATCAGCTGGTTTTGTTTTTCGTAGCCAATCATCAGGAAAGACAAGAGGTAGTCTCCCGCTGTAATATTCTCCATTTCATAGATACCATCAACGGTCGTAACGACACCCTTTATTAAGCTACTATCTAAGGGGTTAAGTAATAGGACATTCGCATAAGCAAGCGGCTCACGATTTTCGTCGAGAACCTGCCCGGTAATGGTATGTTGAGAAAATAAGGCATAGCCACACAGGCTCATCATTAAGATGATTAGTAAAGATTTCATCGGGTAATGTTTTTGTAAACTGGGCCTTAGTTCATCTTCTTTGTTCAACTAAGTATCCAATTTTATTAACAACCCAAAAGTGGATGATCTGCCCATAAAAGTATCGGACTCGGACAGCAACCTATCGGATAATTCTGTCAAAGGATAGGAGAAATTCAGCTGTTTTGGTAGAAATTGGTCATTTTACAGAATTGGGAGTCATACTATTTTAGTGCCTTTACCCTGCTAGCATAAAGATTTATCCCTTTTACTGGGGTAATTTTTCTAATTTTGCGTCGTTTTTCAGCCAGAAAGTAGAAGATCTGCTTTCTGGCTGAAGCTTTTTTCTTTGATAATACAAAAACTGGCTACTCATGACAAAACAATGGACGTTGCTGCTGGCTTTGATCAGCCTGACCATTGCCGGATTATTTGCCCAAAATAATGATCAACGCGTTTTATTCACAGTAGAAGACACGCCTGTAACGGTAGAAGAATTCAACTACATTTACAGTAAAACCAACGGAGAAAGTGCTGATTTCTCTGAAGCTTCCCTACAAGAATACCTGGATCTCTACGTAAAATTCAAACTCAAGGTACAGCGAGCTAAAGAAATGCAGCTCGATACCATCCAAGTACTTCAGGAAGAGTTGGCGGGCTACCGCCGCCAGTTGGCCGACAGCTATCTCATCGACCGTGCTATTGGTGACAAACTTATTATGGAGGCCTATGAGCACCTCCAGGAAGATGTAGACATCAGCCATATCCTCGTAAGTCTCAAAAATGATGCCCCTCCTGCCGACACCCTGGCCGCTTACCAGCAAATCATGGCTGCTTACAACCGTATCAAAGGGGGCGCTGCTTTTGCGGATGTCGCCAAAGAGATTTCTACCGATCGTTACAGCAAAGACAAGGGCGGACGCATTGGTTTCACTACCGCACTTTACCCCGCTGGCTTGCACAACCTGGAGTATGCTGCTTATGATGCACCGCTCAAAACCGTCACCATGCCCATTCGTACCAATGCGGGGTATCACCTCTTGTACGTACACGAGCGCCGACCAGCGCGCGGCGAAATGGAAGTAGCCCATATTCTGGTGCGGGAAGAACCATTGGGAGAAGCCGCAGCCAAAGCCAAGATCGACAGTATTTACCAAGCACTGCAAGGTGGTGCCAATTTTGAACAACTCGCCGTTACGACCAGCGAGGACAAACGTACCTCCGCCAACAATGGCTACCTTGGATTCTTTGGCATTTCTCGCTACGAAAAACCTTTCGAGGATGCTTCTTTTGCGCTTGCCAAAGACGGCGACTACAGTAAACCGGTAAAAACCAGCTTGGGCTGGCACATCATCAAAAGAATTAGTCGTAAAGAGATACAACCATTCCCAGCAGAAAAGCCTCGTTTAGAGGGCGACGTCAGAAAAGACCCTCGCTTTGAAGAGGCGAAGAAAGCTTTGCTTCGGAATATCCGCAGCCAGAACAACTTTAACGAAAACACCATTTTGTTAGACGGCTACATTGGCAGCCTACCCGATACCTTTACTACTTTCCGTTGGAAAGCCCCAGCGATGGCATCTGACAAGGTGCTCTTCAGCCTGGACGGAGGATATCAGGTAACTTTAGGTGACTTTGAATCGTACTTGGGCAAAGCAACGCGTGAGCGAGTGACTTACGGCCGGGAAGGAGACAAGGAATCGGTTGCTCGTAGACTGTATGCGCAGTTTGTGGATGATCAACTATTGAAATACGAAGAATCACAGTTGGAAAAGCGATACCCCGAATTTCGTAATCTAATGAGAGAATACGAAGAAGGAATACTTTTGTTTGAGGCTACAAAAATGGAAGTTTGGGACAAGGCTGCGCAAGATTCTGTAGGGCTCGAAAAGTTCTTCACCGGGGTACAAGGAAAGTACCGTTGGGCACCACGTGCCAGAACAACGGTTTACCGTATTGGTATCAACAACCGAGAACTGGCTCCAGATATCCGTAGTTATGCCATGAACCACACCGCCGACGAAGTGAAAGAAATGTTCAACACCGACGGCACGGTAAAAGTCGTTACGGAAGAAGCCACTTACGAAAAATTCCGCAATACTGAACTTTCGGATGCCGACTGGAAAGTAGGGGTCGTAACCGATATGATTGAAAATGACCGCAGCCGCAGCCTGAAGTTTTTCAAAATCGAAGAGCTTCTTCCTGAAGGTAATAAAACGCTAAGCGAAGCCCGCGGATACGTTATTGCTGACTATCAGGACCAACTGGAAAAAGAATGGGTGGAGGAACTCCGTAAGAGCTACGAAGTGAAAATCAACCAAAAAGTTTTCAAGAGCCTGATCCGATAACGATAGAGATGGTTAGGGCAAAAGCCCACCCCGAAGCCCACCGCTCCCTGCCAGCATAGCCGGCAGGGAGCGGTGAAGCAGCCTCGAAGTGAAACCACTTCGTCATCGGGATATTTCATAATATAATTGATACAGGAATTGAATAATTGGTGCTTGGTACCTTCGGTTGTCATCTTACTTTTAGGATGTTTGTCCTCCTGTAGCGAAGTGGGTTCTGCTGCTGAAAACAGCAAGGATCGATTACTCGCCCAAGTGGGCAGTAAATCCCTTTACATTTCAGAGATGGAAGGCATGTTTCCTGAAGGGATAACGGGTGAAGACAGCGTTTTAGTCATCGAATCCTACGTAGGGCGTTGGGTGCGAGAAGCTGCTATACTTAACGAAGCAGAACGCAATATTCCAGCCGATCTTAATATCAACAAGATGGTCAGGGATTACCGAGCATCCTTAGTTCGTTCCAACTATGAGAAAATCCTGGTGGAGGAACTGCTCGACTCGGTTGTCACAGCGCAGGAGTTGGAAGCTTTCTACAAAGAGAACCAGATGCTTTACGAGCTTCAAAAGCCTATTGCACGCTGTCTTTTTATTAAGGTGCCCATTCCTACCCCTGAGGGAAATCGCTTACGCAACCTGTGGAATAAGGCTGATGAAGGTGACTTGGCTGATCTTAGGGCTTATTGTGACCAGTACGCAGAAGTAGCACTCCTTCAAGAGAATTTATGGTACGCCGTGGAAGAAGTCGCTGAACGTTTACCGAAAGGTACACTGACCGTTGAGAATATTGGTTCCAAGCGAGAATTTACCCAACGAGACGAGCACCATCAGTATTATTTTCGGCTTTTTGAATTGAAAAACCGTAAAGAAATTGCCCCATTGTCTTACGTCGAAGAGCAGGCCCGCAAGGTGATTCTGCACAAACGTAAACTACAATTGGTGGAGGAAGTAAAAGAAGACATTTACCAAAGGGAACTGCGGGAAAAGAATGTAGAAACCTTTTACTGATTATATAAACAATGTACAAGTTTTGATTTATGAATAAGCAAATCTGTTTTTTGATCGCTGCACTTTTTTGTGTCCAAATAAGTTTTGCGCAAAGAGAAGTGATCGATAAGGTCGTCGGCATGGTCGGTGGTGAGATTGTACTTCTCTCCGAAGTGGAAGAGCAAAATGCGCTGCTCAAGGCTCAGAACCCTAGCCTCGGTAAAGGTTTGCGTTGTGACATTATGGATCAGCTGCTTTCTAACAAACTGCTGGTCAACCAGGCCAAACTCGATAGTATCCTTGTTGCCGATGAAGAAGTTGAAGAACAACTTAATGCCCGGATTGAAAGGATTTTATCCTATATGAATGGTGACTTAGAGCAATTTGAAGCCTATTATGGCCAAACAGTGACGCAGGTAAAAGAGCAATTCCGCGAAGACTTGCGCTCTCAGCTGTTGTCAGAAAGAATGCGAGCACAGGTACTGAGTGGTGTGAATGTTACGCCCTCTGAGGTCAAAAATTTCTTCAACCAGATTCCTGTTGACAGTCTTCCCTATTTCAGTTCTGAGGTAGAAGTAGGAGAAATCGTTTATGTTCCTAAAGTCAACGCGGAAGAGCGCCAAAAAGCGATTACCAAGCTCGAAAAACTAAGAGAGCAGATCACGACCAGTGTGACCACTTTTGAAGAAGCCGCCAAAAAGTTTAGCGACGATGGCTCTGCCAGAATAGGAGGTGATCTGGGTTGGGCGAAGCGTGGTAAATTTGTCCCGGAATTTGAAGCTGCTGCCTACCAATTGGAGCAAGGCGAAATTAGCCAGGTGGTAGAAACCGAGTTTGGCTTTCACCTTATCCAACTGCTGGAACGCCGCGGTAATACCATCCGTGTTCGCCATATCCTGGTTCGTCCAGAAATTACTGATGCTGACCTAGAGTTGGCTCGCAACCACCTGGATTCTGTGCGTACCCTGATTGTCAATGACTCCATCACTTTTTCCATGGCCGTAAAACGCTTCGGAGACGAAGATGTCCAGAGTTTCAATAATGATGGACGGATGATGAACCCCGCAACAGGGAATACTTTCTACGAAGTTGCGGATCTTGACCCTGATGTTTATTTCGCAATTGATACGCTAAAAATTGGTGGCTTAACGGCTCCGTTCCCTTTTGCCAGCCCTACTGGAGAAACCTTTTACCGGATTGTTCAATTGCAATCAAGAACCCTGCCCCACCGGGCGAACCTACAACAGGATTACAATAAAATCATGTTGGCCACCAAAGACTCCAAGCAGAATGAATTCCTCAGTGAGTGGATTCAGAAAAAAGTAGCATCAACCTACATTCAGATTGATAGCCGCTTTCAGGAATGCCCCAACTTGGACAAGTGGAAAGAAGACAGTATCGCGAAGCCTTAGTTTAATGCGAGACCAGGTTTAAAAACCTGGTACTAAGTACTTCCTACAGTGAGGCTGGAAGACGAGATTCCTCTAGTTTCAAGAGCTTTGTCCACCAACCTCGTATGTTAAGATCAAGCCCTTGTAAAGAAAGGAGTTAGCCTGAATGGCTAACTCCTTTCTTTTTTACTGGGTACAATTACTAATTGCCTGGTCCAACATACTTACGCCCAGATCAATTTCTTCACGCGTAACTGTCAGTGGAGGTGCAATCCGAAATACCCCACCGTAACCCTTTACACGAACAATGTTCATGCTGAGCCCGAGGCGCAGACATTCTTCCGCAATTCGACTACCCAACTCGGGATCCGTCTGCTTGGTTTCCCTATCCCTAACGATCTCCATACCTAGCAGGAGCCCTTTGCCTCGTACATCACCAATACATGCATGCCGGCTCATCAAAGCGACCAGCTGCTGCTTGAGATAGGCTCCCATCTCCTGTGCCCGTTGGGCCATGGCATCTCTGGTCAGAATTTCCAGGGTCGCCAAGCCAACTGCTGCGCAAAGGGGATCAGAAACGTGAGAAGTAACGTAGATAAAGCCTTTCTCATAACAGGAATCTTCCATCTCCCTGCTGCACACTGTTGCCGCCAAAGGTAGACCACCACCTAGCGTTTTCGACAAGGTCAGAAAATCAGGCACGAGTTCGTATTCCTCCAAAGCGAAGTTCCACCCCAGTCGACCCAATCCGGTTTGGGCTTCATCAAAAATCACGAGCAAGCCTCTTTCTTCACAAAGTTCCTTCAGGCGCTTCATGTAGGACGGACTCAAGGGGATAATCCCCGCAGCGCTGAGAACGGGCTCGACGATCAGCGCAGCATAAGCACCCA
Organism: Lewinella sp. LCG006; assembly: GCF_040784935.1. GTDB lineage: Bacteria > Bacteroidota > Bacteroidia > Chitinophagales > Saprospiraceae > Lewinella. The sequence continues at coordinate 566,379 of NZ_CP160680.1, forward strand.
CAGACTGTTGGTCTACCATTTGCATGCCAAACTCCAGACAACTATTATCACAGGTCCCTTGGCAATGCTGAATGGGGCAACGGTAACTGTAAGGCGCTGGCAGCATCAGACTGCCGGGCATGGCTGGCCCATAACCCCGCCGAGTGAGTGAATAGGTGTGCGATTGTGCCCCCGCCGTCATGCCATGCCAAGAGCCAGCAAAACCTACAATCTCAAAACCACCGGTATGCAATTTGGCCATCCGTAAAGCGGCTTCATTGGATTCTGAGCCGGTATTCAAAAATATACTCCGGTCCAGTCCTTCCGGAAGAAGCTCGTTCATCTTTTTACCTAAAGCAATGAGTTCTGGCGACAGCATGGTACTCAACAAATGAATAGCTCTCGTATCCCCTTGTTGTAGTGCGGCCAAAATATCGGGATGGTTGTGCCCGAAAACAGAACACATTTGTCCGGAGGTAAAATCAAGAATGGCGCTCCCATCAGTAGCATATACGTAACTGCCCTTCGCTGATTCAATCAAATGGGGCGAGAAGGAGCCGCAATAGCGGATCAGCACTTCTTCAGCGTCTTTTTGCCAATCTTCAATCATGTTAGTTTTTTTCGAAAATACACAGTTTTCAGCGAAAACAAGTACTTTAGTAATTTGACGGAAATAACTGATTCCATTTTTTTCAACGATTCGCGAATATTTTCACGCAAGCTCCTTTTAGTTGCTTGCTTAGAAAATTTTAGCGAATCAAAAATGGAATCAGTTATTTGTGTTCCGTCACTAAGAGTCTACACCCATCGCAAAAAATCCCCTCGGTTTATGCAACGAACGACTACCCTGCTATTTTCTTTGCTGATCTGTTTATTCATTTTGCAAAATTGCCGTCTCAAACCAAAGGATAATGGCGAGCGGCCAGAAGTGGGCATCGCCCTGGATTCCCTGGTACGAAGAGTGGCCATTCCCAGTGTAACCATGGGGAAAGTGTTCAATGCCAATGTCATCTTACCGGAAAGCTATTTTAAGGATTCCAGTATGAATTTTTACCCTGTCGTGTACCTCTTGCATGGCTACTCCGGCAATTATGCCAATTGGTACGATAGAGTTCCCGAACTCAAAGACCTCTCCTCCGAACATGAGTTGATCATCGTTACCCCAGACGGTAATTTCAATAGCTGGTACCTTGATAGCTATACCGACTCCACCCAACTTTTTTATGCCTATATCAGCCAGGAAGTACCTCGCTATATTGACGAGCACTTTCGTTCTTACCAAGACGCCCGTTACCGGGGAATTGCTGGACTAAGCATGGGGGGACATGGTGCCCTGAGTATTGCCCTTCAGCACCCTGATTGGTTTGGGGTAGCAGGTAGTATGAGTGGTGTTGTAGACCTAAGGGCACATACCGACGAGTGGGAAATCAGCCAACACCTGGGCCCTTACGCAGAAGATAGTACCCGCTGGGCGGAGCATTCAATCGTAGCGATGGCAGAAAAGGTACGAGAGACGCCCCATCTCTTGATTGACTGTGGTACGGAAGATCAAATGCTGCCCGAAAATGAAGCCTTACACCAGGTATTATTATTGCGCGGCATTCCCCATACTTATATCGCCCGCCCAGGCAGCCACGACTGGCTCTATTGGCAAGAGGCTATTGATTATCAATTGCAGTTTTTCAAGCAAAGATTTGAGGAGGGTTAGGGGTTGGTTAGATGGTTTTAAGGGTGGAAAAGTGTAAAAGTTGGGGGCACCAAATACTTCCGACCTCCGACTTTGTTAAAGAAATTTACAGAAGAGCTCACTACAGCTTATCTACTACGGTTTCTACTTCTTCTGCCGCTGGTTGAACTGTATCTGGGGTCATTTTTTGCATTTGTTTCCAAAGGAAAAAGAAACAGATGCTTGCAGAGATCACATCGGCGATGGGAAAGGCATAAAAAATTCCGTTGAGCCCCATAATTGGGGGTAAAACCAACAGCAAGGGAATGAGGCAAAAACCTTGTTTGGTCAGCGTCAATAGCATAGCCGGCACTGCTCTGCCTATAGCCTGAAAATAGGCGGAACCAATCAATTGAAAAAGGATGAGTGGAGTAGCCAGAAAACTGGCACGTATGGCGGGTACGGTAAGGTCGATTAATCCTTGGTCATTGGTAAAAAGACGGGCGATAGACGGGGTAAAAATCATAATTGCCGCAAAGGTGAACGAGGCAATGATGGTTCCACTAAGCAGTGACAGCCGGATGGTCTGTCGTACTCGATCCCAGCGTTTAGCACCATAATTATAACCAGCGATAGGTAAAAAACCTTGGGTAATACCCAGCACCGGGAAATTGGTAAACATCATCATGCGTTGGATGATACCGTAGGCCGACATTGCTAAAGCTCCTCCGTAGGCAAAAAGGGTATTGTTTAAGACAATTGAAAGCACGGCGATCACCCCCTGCCTGGCCAAGGTCACGGAGCCGAGAGAAAAAATTTCTCTAACGATATCCCACTGCAAGCGCAGATAAATCCAATTGATTTTCATCGACGAACGCCCACTAAAAAAGAAATACCAGCTGGTAAAGAGTGCCGCAAAACAGTAAGCAATGGTAGTAGCCCAGCCAGCCCCTGCCAGGCCCATGTCGAACCAAATAATAAAAATGGGATCCAGTATGAGATTCACCAAAGCAGGTACCATCATCGAAATCATCGCTATCCGAGGCTGGCCTTCCGCTCTAATTACGGTGTTCGACATCATTGCCCAAGCCAGACAAGGAATCCCTAAAAGAACAATACCGAAATACTCCTGAGCGGCAGCGAGGGTCTCTCCCTGCCCGCCAAAAAGTTTGAGGATTGGATTTTGAAACAAAACCCCCATTGCCACTACACTTACTGCAATGACGATTGTAAGCGCAACCTGGTTACCAAAAGTTTCCAGTGCGCGCTGGCGGTCGCCTCGGCCCAAAGCACGCGAAACAATGGAACTGCCACCAATTCCTACCGCCATGCCTATACTGGAAATGAGGAAAGTGATAGGCAAGACAACCGTGATTGCGCCGATAGCAATAGGACCCACAAAATTGCCTACAAAAATGGTATCTACGATTCCATAGATGGACATTACTAAAATCCCGATGGACGCGGGTATTGCTTGCTGCCGAAGCAATTGTCCAATCGGTGCGTGCCCCAGTTGTTCTGATTTCTCCATAAAATGGTCGGACGATAAGGATTTTACTGTGACAAGCACAGATCGACCAATAATAGGAACCCTCCGTCAACATTATTGTTGCAACAAGGTAGTGGTTAGTATTGGAGAATATTCAAAAAATTAAAACGAGAATGAATTTTAGGTATTGGCCCTTAAACAGTAGAAGCCGGAAAATACCCTGAAAATTTTTGTCATCCTTCAAGTACAAAAATTATCAGGGAAAAATTGCTTGGGTTAGAAGCTACTAAGTTAGTACGGGGTAGTTGGTATGGGGTGTTGTGTTCGAAAACACAAAAATGAGGAGTAAGAAAAGAAGTAAACCCGGCTTACACCGGGTTTCTCTGAATCTGGCATCAACTTAATGTGGATGTCCCCCTTGTTAAAATCTTTATAATAGGGTAAGTGTTTATCCTTATATATCACAAATGTAGAAAGTAAGCAAGGCAAGTACAACCCCCATTTTTGGGGGTCTGCCCAATTTTTTGGTAAACAATGTCGTTTTTCAGGCAGAAAACTATTCCTCTATACCAATGACCCTATACAAAGCACTGATAATCATATTATTAATCAACACACTATCTATTGTCACAGGACAGTCACTTTCTGGACAATGGCAAGGTGTGGTGTGGCAGACCAACAGTAAGGATACTTTTTCCTATCAACTGCAGCTCCAGCAAAAAGGAGAAGCTGTTGCTGGGCAAGCCACCTCTCGCTCCAAAGATGGCAAGATCAGTGCCACTTTTGTTATTAGTGGTCGCTGGGCAGAGGGGCAGTTACAGCTCCAGGAGGTCCAACAGTTGTCTCCGGCAAGCCCTTCGTGGTGCCTGAAATTTATTACTGCTCAATTGAGTAAAAACCAGCTCACGATAGAAGGAAGCTGGTTAGCTACCGGATGCCAACCGGGCTTGATACGTATGACCAAAGTGGGGGGTTACGAAGAAGAAATACCTTTCAGCTATCCCGGTCGCTGGACGGGGTACCTGTCGCAATCGGATCGTGATTATGGGTTTTACTATGAACTCATCCTTGAGGAAAACGGGCACGGCCATTCCTCGATCGTTAGCGAAGGAGCTGGCGGTGAAGCGATCCATCAACTGCGCTGGGAAAAAACCGCCGAGGGCATTAATTTTTCGGAAGAAAATGTTTCCCAACGCACGGAGCCCGACTGGAAATGGTGCCTAAAAAATGGGCAGCTTAAGCAGAACAGAGAGGATGGTACTTATCAACTTTCGGGCAATTGGGCAGGGTACCTGGAAAACAAAACGGCCTCCACCGGTGCTTGTGCGCCAGGGACAGTTTTCCTCACCAAGCCAGTAATGACGCAAATGGTACAAGCCTACGTAGACGCTCACGCCGATGCCTATCAGGAAACTACGGGCCGCAGCGTGAAAGTAGACCGGGTATTAAAAGTGCGCAGTGATAAAATCCGCATAAAAGTCTGGGACAATGGCATTGTAGATGGTGATGTTTTAACCTTATTCCTAAACGGCCAGCAAATATTGCACGAATACCGCGTCAACAAACGTAAATGGAGTATTCCTGTTGATGTTTTACACGGAGACAATCTCCTTGTACTACATGCAGATGACCTGGGGGATATTTCGCCTAACACGGTAGCTGTATCCATTGATGATGGCGTGAAGGAACAAATCATTGTATTGAGTTCCAACCTCCGTGAGAGTGGTGCTATTCTAATTCAGCCTTTCAATGTGGAATGAGTTTTTTTTTGGACATAGCGGCGTAGGCACAGCCAACGCCGAACGGGGGTGATCCAAATTGCGTTCAAATCCAGGTCTCTTGCGAATCTGGCTTAATCCGCTTATCTTTAGTGATTCTTTTCAAAAAGTGCAGCTGTGGATAATAAGATGCTCGATAAGGTTGCCAAACCTTTCAATGTAGAACTTCCGGAAGTGGATGGGCTGTATGATGCCTTGGACAAGGTGCTGCCCGCTATTCGTAAGCACAGTGAAGATTTGCGCGAGGAAGAATTTTTCCTGCGTCGCAACTGGATTGAACTGCGCGACGAGGAAGACTTCCACGAAGTGATCCTCCACGTTTTTGACGACGGTGGCGAATACGTACGTTCTACCAATGGCAATATCGAATGTGGTGAGTGGCGACACATGAACGGCAAATTTGTCTACGGCTCCAGCTCCTGCGACGGCGAAGTGTTTGACCTGGCTTTCCTCGACGAGGAGTTCTTTATCCTTAAAAAACACGGCAATTCTCGCCTTTTTGATCGCCGCTACCACGTCTTCATCATCGAGCCCCTCTACCGCAAACTGGAATGGAACGAAGCCGTGGAGTACCTCTTTGACAAATACCGCAATTCCAATGGTTTCCTGATAACGGCAGCGCTGTTGTTGGTGATGGTGATTGTGTTGGCTTTGTTGTTGAGTTAATAGGCCTTATACTAATGACCGATACCTCGTTGCTCACGACTCATGTAACAGTTTCCAAGTCTTTGAAAAACAATAATCTCCTTAAAAAATAAAAAAGGGTATAGCACTGATCAACAGCACTATACCCTTTTTTATTTTTTTCTACAAGATTACTCCGGCAGAAAGCGATTTTATCCTTGCATCGCCTTCAACATCGTTACTCCCAGCTCTGCTGGTGAGTGAACCACGTGAATGCCACAGGCTTCCATGATTGCCATTTTGGCTTCGGCCGTATCGTCTTTGCCTCCGATGATAGCACCCGCGTGACCCATGGTACGACCTTTAGGAGCCGTCTGACCAGCGATAAAGCCAACAACGGGCTTGGTACCGTGGTTTTTGACGTACTCTGCAGCTTCGGCTTCCATGGTTCCGCCGATTTCTCCGATCATAATGATACCGTCAGTATCGGGATCGTTCATCAGTAGTTCTACAGCGTCCTTGGTGGTGGTGCCAATGATGGGGTCGCCACCGATACCGATACAGGTGCTTTGGCCCATACCCGCTTTGGTTACTTGATCTACTGCTTCGTAGGTGAGGGTACCAGAACGGCTAACGATGCCGATGCGGCCAGGGTTGTGAATGAAACCAGGCATAATGCCGCACTTGGCTTCGCCCGGCGTGATCACACCTGGACAGTTGGGGCCGATCAAGCGGCAATCGAAATCTTCGATGTAGGCTTTGGCTTTCACCATGTCTTGTACCGGGATGCCTTCAGTGATACAAATGATCACTTTGATACCAGCGGCCGCAGCTTCCATGATCGCATCCGCCGCGAACGGTGGGGGTACGAAAATAACGGAAGTATCAGCACCCGCTTGTACAACGGCATCTTCTACCGTATTAAAAACAGGACAGTCGAGGTGGGTCTGGCCACCTTTACCGGGTGTTACACCACCTACTACATTGGTTCCATATTCGATCATCTGGCTGGCGTGAAAGGTTCCTTCCTTACCGGTGAAGCCCTGAATAATGATCTTTGAATCCTTGTTAATCAGTACAGACATGAAGCTAAGATTGTTACTTTGGTTCTATTATCGTTACGCAGTAATCTACTGCTTAATTATTCTCCTCCTCCTTAATAATGAACACATCCTCGTTGTTGCGTTGCATGTAATATTGCTCGCGGGCGAAGCGCTCCTGATTGATTTCCATATCCAGGCGTTTTTCTTCTTCCCGCTGAATTTGCTCCTCGTAAAACACCTTGTCTTGTTCCAGTTTGTTCACGGTACTTTGCAGGTGAATTTGTGTGAGCACATCATGCCGATCAAAAAAGATCATAAAAGCGACAAAAGCAATGGCTGTAATAAAATAGCGGTTCCGCAAGGGAGTCGGCAATTTATTCCAGAGGTCTTTTATAACCTGATCCATAGGGTTGGGATTTTCTACGGCGCGAAGATAGGGCTTTATAGCGAGCTTTCCAGTGAAATTCCGTTAGAGACTCTGAGGTTTTTAGCCACGGAGGCACAAAGGCACGGAGTTATTTTTAGCCACAAAAACACGAAAACACAAAATAGCATGGAATATTTTGTGTGCATTTTGGAGCTTTAGTGGCTATTCCTGTTTTCTTCCGCAAACATATGAGGCACGGAGATATTGGATGCAGGCCACTTTGCGTCCTTTGAGTAGTGGGTAAAGGGAAGGGAAAAGCCAGTTTTTTCTAGCGCCCCCAACGTCCCTTTACCCTTTACCTCAAGTGGCGATTTTATCGCCACGCATCTCTTTACTAAGCTGGCTTACTGGCCCAACAGTGCCTTACCTGGGTAAACTGCCGCATCGGTGAGTTCTTCCTCGATACGGAGCAACTGGTTGTATTTCGCGATCCTGTCGGAGCGAGAAGCAGAACCCGTTTTGATTTGGCCGGTATTCAATGCTACTGCCAAGTCAGCAATGGTAGTATCTTCGGTTTCTCCGGAACGGTGACTCATGACGCTGGTGTAGCTGTTGCGGGTAGCAAGCTGTACGGCATCAATCGTTTCCGTAAGGGTACCAATTTGGTTGACTTTGATGAGGATACTGTTAGCAGCACCCATTTCGATACCGCGCTGCAGGCGCTTGGTATTGGTGACAAATAAGTCATCACCAACCAATTGCACCTTGCTGCCGATGCGATCGGTCATCAACTTCCACGCATCCCAATCGTCCTCGTGCAGACCATCTTCGATGGAGAGGATAGGGTACTTATTCACCCATTCTTCCCAGTAGGACACCATGTCTGAAGGGCTCAATTTATCGCCGGTTGATTGGTGGAAGTGGTATACTTTTTCTTTTTCGTTGTAAAATTCGGAAGCAGCGGCATCCATCGCGATCATGATGTCTTCGCCAGGGCGGTACCCTGCGGCTTCGATCGCCATAAGCACGGTTTCAATGGCTTCTACGTTGCTCTTGATATTAGGTGCAAAACCTCCTTCATCACCTACATTGGTACTGTAGCCTTTCTTCTTCAGTACGGTCTTCAGGTGGTGGAAGATTTCTACGCCCATACGCAATCCTTCAGAAAAATGATCTGCACCTACGGGCATGATCATAAATTCCTGAAAGTCGATGCTGTTGTCTGCGTGCGAACCTCCGTTGAGGATGTTCATCATAGGCACGGGCATCACGTGAGCATTTACACCTCCGATGTAGCGGTACAGCGGCTGCTCACTGCTAGCAGCGGCAGCTTTGGCTACCGCCAGGCTTACGCCCAACATCGCATTGGCGCCCAACTTGGATTTATTAGCTGTGCCATCCAGATCGATCATGATCTGGTCGATGTAGCGCTGTTCGAAAACACTCACGCCAATGAGTTCATCAGCAATGACTTCTTCTACATTGCGGCAAGCCTGTAAAACACCTTTCCCCAGAAAGCGATCTTTGTCGTCATCCCTTAGCTCTACCGCTTCGTGTGCGCCAGTAGAAGCCCCCGAAGGAACTGCTGCACGGCCAATAATGCCCTCTTCGGTCAGTACTTCTACTTCTACCGTAGGGTTGCCTCTGGAATCTAAGATTTCCCGAGAGCGAATGTCAAGAATATTACTCATCGCTTTTGTTTTTTTTAATTAATAGTTTTCCTGTTGCGGGTGGAGACGTTGCAGTGTAACGTCTACTACGATTCGGCCATCAAGGCTACAAACTGATCAAAAAGATAGCGAGCATCGTGCGGACCAGGGTTCGCCTCGGGGTGATACTGTACCGAGAAGGCTGGTTTACCGATTACCCGAATACCTTCGATGGTCTCGTCATTTAAATTGACGTGTGTAATCTCCACTTTGTCTGCATTGGCTCTAATGGCATCAGGACTAACACCAAAACCGTGGTTCTGGCTGGTAATTTCAGACTTTCCGGTCACCAGATTTTTTACGGGGTGGTTAATCCCACGGTGACCGTTGTGCATTTTATAGGTAGGAATATCGAGGGCCTGGGCTAAAATTTGGTGGCCCAGACAAATTCCGAACAAAGGCTTTTCAGCAGCTAGAATAGCTTTGGCCGTTGCGGTAGCATAATCCATTGGTGCTGGATCGCCCGGGCCATTGCTCAGGAAATAACCATCGGGTTCAAATGCGGTCAACTCCTCCATAGAAGTCTTCGCGGGAAATACTTTGAGGTAACAGTCTCGCTGAGCAAAACTGCGCAGGATGTTCTCTTTCACCCCATAATCAAGCACCGCTACTTTGTATTTGGCGTTTGGTTCACCGTAGGTATAGCTTTCTTTGGTACTTACCTTGCTGGCCAGCTCCAGGCCATCCATGCTAGGTGCTTCGGCCAAGCGCTTTTTCAAAACCTCCACATCCAATTCTTCACTGGAAATGATGGCGTTCATGGCACCCTTGTCGCGAATATGGCGTACGATAGCACGGGTATCCACATCAGAAATACCAACCATGCCTCCTTCCTCAAAATATTCCTGAATATTCTGAGTCGCCTGAGGACGGTGGTAAGGCACCGTGAAATTTTTACAAACCAAGCCCGCGATTTTGAGTGAGTTGGATTCTACCTCTTCTTTTTTAGCACCATAATTACCAATATGCGCATTGGTCATCACAAGGATTTGACCAAAATAAGAAGGATCCGTAAAAATTTCCTGGTAACCGGTCATCCCGGTGTTAAAACAGATTTCGCCGGTAGTAGTACCAATTTTCCCAGCGGCTTTACCCCGATAGACAGTACCATCTTCCAATAAAAGGATGGCGGGGGGTAGCGAAGAATTTGCCATAGATTGCGGTTTCGTTTTGACCGCACGCAAAGATAGCTAAGGCTGGGTACTTTGGGTAATGAGGAGGACTTTTTTTAAAAAAACATTTTAAAATGCGGGGCTGTGCCATCGTTCCTGGGAATCGGGTTATCCACTGCTCCTTATATGTAGGGTATGAAAACCTGCTCTACGGAGCGGGTTCCATCCCACGGCGTAGCAGGGTATGAAACCTTTATGCAGGGTATGAACCCCTGCACTACGGAGCAGTACCTCGCGCTTCGGCCTTGCGAAATATGCGCTTCTTTAATATAAAGAGGACGAGGGATGGGAGGTGTTGTTTGAAGCCCTACTGCCGCAGTAGGGCAGAATGCCGTACAGCCCGGTGCCGTAGTGGCGTTTGCAATGCAACGCCGCGCAGGCACGGCCCCAAAACCTATCCTTGGTCGAAGGCCGCCGCCAGTAAACGATGAAAGTGATGCACCCCCAATTCTCTGCGAGGAGAGAAACGGCCAGTTTGGTAGACAGATGATTGCAGTCCGCGATGAACACCTTCAACTACAAATTCATCCTCTCTTTCTACCTTATCCAGCAAAGCTCCTGCGCCACGATCCCTTTTGCTTTCATCGTAGACGTAGGTGTAAAAGGACACCTTGGTTTTATCCTTCGTAAGCGGGCGAACGACATTGACGGATAAACCCCAAGGATAAAAATTGAGCATCAGGTTGGGGAATATCCAATAGTAATAGGCCGCCACGTTTTTACCTGCGTCGGGATGGTCTGCTGGTAAATCAAAGACTTCTTCGGCACCACTGGCGTAACCGATTTGCAGGTTGCAATAATCGTAGATTTCAGTAATGTAACTTCCATAATCAAGTGCCTGGTTAAGCTCTTGATGGACAAAAGGAATATGAAATCCTTCGAGGTAATTGTCGCAGTAAAGCGCCCAATGCGCGTTGACCAGATACTCCTTGGAGCTAGCACTATCGAATCGAAATTGATCCAGAGGTAAAAAGCCAATACGTTCCTCCATTTTATCCGTGACCACCTTTAGCGGAAAGGCTGGCGTGATGCTTGTAAAAAGAAAAGGGCCCCACTTTTCCAATGGAAAGTGATGGAGATGATCGCAAGGACGGGGGAAATTTTCCACCTCCTTAAATTCAGGCATCCGTTTAAAAGAACCATCCAGGCCAAAGCGGCGACCGTGATAACCACACACGAGCTGATCGGCCGTAGTGGGATGATGAACCAGTATGTTAGCGCGATGCGTGCAAACGTTGCTGAGGCAGCGAAGATGACCTTCCTTGTCTCTACTCAGCAGCATGGGTTCAGGGAAGTAGTTATCCACGAAGTAAAAAGGATGGAGGCTTTCCGCTTTAGGAACCAAGCGCTCCTCTCCTATCCACTGCCAGGACTTGGCAAATACCTGGTTCTTTATAGCCGTGAATACTTCTTCACTTTGGTAAAATGCTGCGGGCAGGGTCTCCGCCTGGTGGATATCTGGGTGAACAGTGTAGCTGGCTTTCATAAAATATTGCGACGAGTTAGGATTGATTTCGACCTTCATCATTGAGTATATAGTCCTCCAAGGTAGAATTTGTGATTTTTGACCTGCTCTTTTTCCCCTTCGCTGCGTTGATCCCGAGGCTTCGGGACGCCAACGCGCTGCGTTGCCTACGTTTTTCGCCTTGCGAATGGAAAAAATAGCGTCTTCAAATTCTCACAAATCCTACCTTGACGGACTATAACTCCCTTTATTCGGGGGGTAAATCCCCGAAAACACGGCTATTGTATAATCGCACTGGTACGATCAGGAGGTATGCTCCTTCCTTTTCAACCATACGTAGAAAGGAATGCCCGACATCAATAGCAGAAAACCCCAAAAAACGACCTCCTGTCCACAGCCAACAATGATCCACAAAGAAAAACAAAAAGCACCTAGTGCCAGTAGCAAGTGTCGATTTTTGTGTTTTGTTTTTTTAGCAAAAACCAGCAACGCAAAACTGGTTGTAGAAAACAAATAAGGTGTGATAACGGAAAGGGTAGAAAGCGTCATCATAAAAGTAAAGGCACTCACCAAGGATTCGGAAAAGCTGAACAACATCAAGAGCGACACCAATAGGCTAGACAATACAATACCAATAGCAGGCTGCCGCTGATCATTAAGGCGAGCGAATACGGGTGGAAACAAGCCATTGGCAGCTGCTGCCAGCGGAATCTGGCCCTGAATCAACAACCAGCCGTTGAGTGCTCCCATTGTAGCGACAACTGCTCCGCCAGCAACGATATATTCTGCAGCACCTCCCCAAAACAATGCCGCCGCGTCAGCAAAAGGAGCCGTAGAATGCGCCAACACCTCCGGGGGAACGATCCCCATAATTGCCGCCGAACTGAGGATATAAAGCACAATTGTGAGCAGTGTACCATATATAGTAGCACGGCGGACGGTAGTAGTAGCGTTGTTGACCTTGGCAGCAGGAATGGTGGCGCTCTCCATGCCAAGGTAAGCAAATAGCGTCAGGGTAGTCGTCGTGGTAATAGCCGACCAGTTGGAGCTTCCGCTCTGATTAAATGGGATAAAATGCGCTACTTTAAAGTAAAATATTCCAATACAACCGATCAGCAGGATTGGAACAATCTTGAGGACGGTCGTCACCAATTGCACCCAACCTACCACCTTGATAGAGCGCGTATTCACGTAAGTAAACAACCAGATAAAAGCCAGTCCGGTAAGAATAGCCCAGTGAGGTTCCGCTTTCAAAACAGGGAAAAAGACCCCAAGGTAACCGACCAAAGCTACTGTAATGGCCGCATTGGTACTCCAGATCGACACCCAGTATCCCCAGGCCACCAGGTAAGCAGGAAACTCGCCCAAGCCTACACGCGTATAGGCGTAGGGGCCACCTATTGCTCCTGGCAACCACTTGCTTAGATTCCCAAAAACCAGGGCTAAAAGAATGGCGCCTAAGGAGGAGAACACCCAGCCTATCAGACTGATCCCTCCGTAAATAGCAAGAGAAGCAGGCAACAAGAAAATGCCCGATCCGACCATATTGCCTACGACCAGGGCGAAGCTTGCACCAAAACCTAACTTATCATCAGCCATTTTGGGAGAAGGTACATAGATTTCAGTCTATTTCCCAGCCATGTTTTTCCCAATCCTCTTCGTAATCAATATCAGAAAGTACCGGGAGTAGGGAATGCGACCAATCGTTGGTTTTGATGATCTCCAGGGTCTGGGGCAGTACCTCTTCGGTACTCCAGGCGATATCTTGAAAAACTTCGGGATGGAAAGCCTTCATACCCAGGAGGTAGTAGCCGCCATCTTCTGCCGGGCCGATGACAAAGTCGTGGGTTTCCAGGGCGTTGATACCTTGTTGGACAATTGCTGGCGTAAGTTGGGCGCAATCACTGCCAATGATCAATACAGGGCCATCCGTTTCAGCGAAAGCTTGTGCAAAAGCAGCTGACATGCGCTCGCCCAAGCCACCGGAAGCTTGCAAGTACTTGGCAAAATCCGAGTTGGGCCACTGATCTTGTTGATCTACAAAAGCACTATAAAAAAGCATCCGCTGCGCGTCAACCGCTTGCGTTAATTGCCGAGTGTGCCCCAGCAAGGCTTGGTAAATTTTCAGTGCCCGCTCTGGCCCGACACTCTGTGCGAGACGGGTTTTGGCCTTACCCAGTTCGGGGTTTTTGATAAAAATGAGTAGCGTGGGGCGGTTGGGCATTGCGTCGGTTTGATTTTTTGAGGCGCAAAGGTAAAAATTCCTCTTTTAATCGCGCTCGTGGATGGTGCCCTCCTTGTACTTGAGCAGCCCACCTGGTTTATCACGAAAGACGGCTACAATCTCGGCAGCAATCGATAAGGCGATCTCGCTAGGGGACTCTGCCCCAATCTCCAACCCTGTAGGTGCGTGAAGGATGCCCATATTTTCGAGGTCCATACCCAAATCATCCTGCATTTTCAGGAGGCGTTTTTTGGGGCCTAGCATGCCCATATAGGTGGGGTGCTTAGCGGCAAAAAGCGGCAGCATGGCTTTGTCTTTATTGTAGTCGTGCGACATGAGCATCACGGCAGTGTAGTCATGTACGGGTAATTCGTCGGCCTGATCGTAATCCACCACTCGTTTAGCGATTTCGAACATGGCTTTCGACATTTTTTTTGCTTTACCAACGAGGTAAGTCTCCCAGCCCAACTCCTGTGCGATCCCCAACATGGCTACCACATCGTAATTATCGCCAACGATGATGAGGCGGGTTTCCGGACGGATAAACTCTACCAATAACTTTATCTTTTGCCCTGCCTGATCGAATTCAAAAATCCGGGGCTTCTTTTTGTCGAGGGTTTCCGTAATTAAAGGGCGTAATTCTTCCGCAGTAATGCCAGCAAAAGGGGCCGGATTTTCGGGATTTTCCACCAGTTGGTGCTGCCCAAGCAGTCCCGCGTTATCAGCAGCGTCAATGATCTTGAGCATGATCGCGGGCTGATCTGCACTAATGATGCGTTTGAGCTGGGTGATTTCATTGTTAGGATCAGCAGGATCGAGGGGCGTAAACACTACTTCGATGCGGCCATTACAGCCCAGACCGACGCCAATCTGGTTTTCGTCGTCGTCCATGGTATCGTACAAAACCCGGGTCGCTTCATTCTTGAAAATGGCCATCTGTGAGCGTTGCAGCGCATCTCGCTCCAGGCAGCCCCCACTGATACCGCCTGTCCACAAGCCATTGCTACGCACCAACATGCGGGCACCGATGCGCCGATAGGAAGATTCTTCTACATTGACTACGGAGGCCAAAGCTGCTTGCTCTACACTGAAGTCAATCTGTTCATATTCCTGGATAATCCTTCTGATCTCTTTCACGCTCAGCTAAAATTTAGTAAACACAACGGTTAATAAAAGACAAATGTTTAAACAAGCTCACTTACGCAAATCTTGATACAGCGCTTTGAAATCAATTTTCCCATCGCGTTTTTTTAAGTGCTCAATGATCTGGACGGCTCGCCAGATACGGTCATCACTATCTGTACCCTGGCTGACCACGTATAGCATGGTCCTTAGCTTTCCGGGAGTCAGTGCATGGAAAATTTCATCACCTTCCTGATCTTCAGCGAGTACGGCAGCCATTTCTTCGGGCATGGGCAGGCCATACTTGCTATCATCTGGAAACAGTTCTGTTACCACTGTTTTCCCTTCTTCGAGCGCCAGTTTTTTTATCCTCCCCTGATTGACCTTAATGACGTAAACTCCGCTGCCAATAGGCGTGAGTGCACACTGGTGAGGGTCTTGGCCATTGAGGACACAGACGACTCGCGTTTTCGTAGGGCTCGCCAAAAAAGCTGCCGTAATATCGGCAGGAACCCGGAGTTGCCAATTGAATAATTTAGAGCTGGCAGCCTCGAGCGGTGTAGAAAATTGAAACTTCATGGTCAGAAAATGGTGACGTATTTCGAGAATAGTGGTCTGAATAAAGCCAACACTATTTATCGTAAAGTATTGCGCAGAAAATAAACTGCGATTTTTCTAAGGTTTTTCAAATAGTTAAAACGCTTTAAATGAAGCGCTTATTTAACTATTGTGAAAAACAAAATCGCTTTTTATTTTCGTGCTGTTCCAAAGTAAGCACTTTCACGTAATTTCGGCTAAAATCTTTATTTTTCGCACAAGCTGTAATAATTTGTCAGCTTAAAAAGAAAAAACAAAAAACGATTATGAAATCTATTACCACTATTGGCGTTGTCCTAGTCCTCTTACTACTTCTTTTCATGGGTGGCTGTAGCAGCTACAATGGCTTTGTTGATTCAGAAGAGAATGTAGACCAGGCCTGGGCCAATGTACAGACACAATATCAGCGCAGAACAGACCTGATCACCAACCTGGTCAACACCGTAAAAGGTGCTGCTAACTTTGAACGGGAGACCTTGGAAGCCGTGGTGAATGCCCGCGCCAAAGCCACCAGTGTCAATATTGACCCTAGCAACTTGACGGCAGAAAAACTACAAGAGTTTCAAGCCGCCCAATCACAGCTGGGGCAATCCTTAGGACGCTTGTTGGTAACGGTAGAAAAATACCCTGAGCTACAAGCCAATGCCAATTTCCGCGATTTACAGACCCAACTGGAAGGAACGGAGAACCGTGTTGCGGTAGCTCGTCAAAATTTCAATGAGGTTGTTACGGGCTACAACAAACAGGTACGTCGCTTCCCCGGAAGTTTCTTCGCCAGCATTTTTGGTTTCAGCGAAAAAGCGCAATTCGAAGCGCAGGCGGGTTCAGAAAATGCGCCTACTGTAAATTTCGATTAATCGGTACAGACGTTGCCGTACGATAAAAGGTGGAGACGTTGCGATGCAGCGTTTCCACCTTTTTTTTATGGATTTTCATTTTTGGCACGCTTTTGGATTAAGGGATACTTGAACACTATTTCAAGAAAAATTTCCAAAATCTAACCCAAGATGAATAAAGTATTTCGCTCCTTTTTGCTGATGGCTGCTGTGATGATCGTGTGTGTTACAGGATTGAATGCTCAGCGCGCTATCTTTGTTGAAGAATCTTTTGCCGACGAGGATTTCAACCTCTCTAATTCCGAACTTCCTTCCTGGGAGATCATTCAGGGTGGTCCTGGTAAGGATGGTATTCCAGCCCTCACCGACCCCGATTTTACTACCGCCCGTTCCGACAAGTGGCTTACGGAAGAAGACCTCGTGATTGGGGTAACCTTAAACGGCGTTACCAAAGCTTATCCGATTCGGGTACTTAATTATCACGAAATCATCAATGACGACTTCAAGGGTGAGCGTGTAGCCATTACTTACAGCCCCTTGTGCGGCAGTGCCATGGCTTACCGCACCGAAACCCACGAACAGACCTGGGAGCTGGCAGTATCCGGCTTGCTCTACAACAACAACGCTCTGTACTTTGATCGGGAAACCGAAAGCCTGTGGTCACAAAGCCTGGGACGTGCGGTAGCTGGCCCAGTTGCTGGCGCACAACTCGATCTATTGCCTACCACGCTGACCACCTGGGGAGAATGGCAGGAGCGCTACCCAGCAACCTTGCTTTTGGCTGAAGAAACCGGCTACACCCGCAATTACGACGTGGATGCCTACGCTTACTACGGCACAACCGACCGGCTGATGTTCCCGATGAACCACAGTGACGATCGTTTACAACTTAAAGAAAGAATTGTAGGCGTGCAGATTGATGGCGTATACAAGGCTTACCCTTACAAAACATTAGAAAAAGCGGAAAATCATATCACATTAGACATGGTCAACGGACAAGAAATAAGCATTGAGTTTGTCCCTGTGGCCCAAGCCGCCTACGTTACCGACCTGGAAGGCAACCCGCTACCGAGTGCCAGTATGTACTGGTTCTCATGGTCAGCAACACACCCCGACACGGAGATTTACAGTATTCCCGAAGGTGGTGCACCGACCAGCCTGTCTATGAGTATTGGCGATTAAAAGATTTATCCAATCATCCTTTAGGCACAAACCGGAAATAAACGATTGGATTGTTGACGAGTGGGCCCACCAATGGTGGGCCTGCTCTTTTTTATTCAAAAGATAGATAAGGTAGAATACTTTGCTTGGTCTTTTCTTCCAATCCATACAGTTTATCCAGATCAGCAGCATTAGCATACGGCCCGTGTTCCTCGCGATAATTGACAATCATGCGGGCATCATTGAAGCGGAGATAGGGATGGGCAGCTAGTTCTTCCACTGTAGCAGTGTTTATTTTTAGCTTACGCAAAATCGGGGAAGGTCGAAGCTGTAAAACAATTTTCTGGAAGACACTATCCGGTAATCCATAGGTTTCACTGACTTGTTGGACGCTTTGGAAACCGCCTAGTTTATCTCTAAAATTGGTAATGCGTTTGCTAAAAGCGGGACCAATGCCCCGCAATTGTTGCCACTCTTCGGCGCTGGCTTGATTGATATCGACGACTACCTTGGCGGAAACATCCTCGTAGGTATTGGGGGAATTTTCGGCTACAGCCAAATTATTCTCCGCCACATTGGCCGACAACTCCGCATAAGGTAATAACCGCTGGTAGTTATCAGGAGACAGTCCGTAGATTTTTTGCATATCCTCCGGCTTGCGGAAACGGCCCCCACTGGCCAAGAAACGGGCCCAATTGTTGGCCGCCTTTTCGGGGACACCCATTGCCAGCAGCGTGTTTTTGCTGACATCATTGGGGTTGAATGCTTGCATCATCGGCGCTTCAGTCATGGAAATAGGGTGCTGATCGGCACTGACGGCCTCGCCTCCAAACGATAGAAAAGGTTGGATAGCGATCTTCTCCTGATCTGAAAGTGCTCGAAATTTCTCTACATCTTCCCATGATTTGAACATCCCTCCTTTGCTTATGTAACTCAACCAAGAGCGAATGCTGCCTGCCGATAAGCCCAGTGCTTGCAAATTTTCTTTCGTGGCTTGATTGGGATCAAAAATGTGGGCAGTCAACGTACGCCCGCTATTTTGCGCGTTGGTCTTTCCCTCTTCCGTAGTGGCTACATTTTCCCATTCCTCGATTTGCGCAGCCAAGGAAGAAAAGTCGACAGGGTTGCTTTGGCTACGATCGGGTAAAAAACCAGGTAGTATAAAAAGCAGCATACAGAGCACCACCAAAACCAAGATGCCGATGCGTTCGCCTTTGCTAAAGTAAAAAAAGTGATTATCCATGATCCTTTTAGTATTGCGCTGTTTCTTAAAATGCTTGCTGAAAAGCACCATCCCTGGCGGTCCAATGTACCGAAAATCCTAACTCATGTGCTTCTTCCAACCATTTGGTCACCTGACCGGGATAGTTGGAGCCGTCAAAAATCCAGGTGTCGGCTTTAAAATAAGTAGATAACTCCGCTAGCGTTAAACGTGGGGCATCTTGAATAAGCAGGAGATCTACCGAAAGGGGATTTTCCGGCGAAAGCCCAAGCTCCCAATCACGATTGATGATCACTAAACGCTGATCATAAAATGCGTAGACAGGAAATTGCTCGTACCAATGAAGCGGTGGGGCCGTGATAGGCCAAGGTACTACTCCCCTTTTTTGGCGATGCGGATGCACGGCCCAATCAAGGGCAGGATCATTGTCATCTAAAGTGGAAATAGTGTAGCGATGGCCACCATCAAAAGCGTCAATAACCGAATTTTTGTACAAATGATAGACGATCCAGGAACGTTGTTGAGCTAAGCTTGCTTGGGTAAACAAGTTGATTCCCAATGCCACTACCAATGCAGACAACCCTGCAAAGAGATAAACATTACGACGATGGGCACTGTACCAGGCGAGAAAAAACAGGGCTGCAAACAGAAATAATAGCAACCATTCATTGATCCAAATGCCGCTGAGCAGATGCCCAGGTAATTTTTGGATTGTGAAAATAAAAGCATTGTTTAACCACAAAACACCATTCAGAAGTATCCCCAGCAAGGCCCCTAGAGGAGCAATCCAATGCAGTAAAAACAGTACAATTCCTAATCCTAGGATAAACGAAGCGGCCAGCACAACCACCAATCCGGTAAGTAAAAAGTAGAGCGGAAACTGGTGAAAATAATACAAACTAAGCGGAAAGGTTGTGAGTTGGGCCGCTATAGCTACCGTCGTCAAGCTCCAGGCATAATCCACCATTTTGTAGGGCGAATACCACAGTCGGTACAAACGTGGCTGAAAGAAAACAATACCCAGTAAGGCGAGGTACGACAACTGAAACCCAATATCGAACAATAAGTAAGGATCAATGAGTAAGAGTAGCAAGGCCGATGCCCCCAGAGAATTGTACACGCTGGCCCGTCGCCCCAGTGTTTGGCCTAGCCAAAGAAAACTAAACATCACTGCCGCACGCTGCACGGAAGGCGATAAGCCTGTGACTAGTGCAAAGCCCCAAATACCCGTCAGTACCAACAGCAAGCGCAACCAACGCCAGGCCGGCTTTTTGAACGGCCCCCAACCGAACAACAAACCCAAGCCCCAGGCGACAAACCCCAGATGAAGGCCAGAAACCGCCAGTACATGTACCGCTCCGGTCTCGGCATAAGCATTGCGTAGGTCGTTGCTCAACTCATCACGTTTACCTAAAATCAATGCGGCACCAACTGCCAATTCGTTGGAACCTACAGGTAGGTATTGGCGTAAAATTTTGAGTAAATCCTCCCGGTAGCGGTAGGCCCTTCCCCGTAAGGAAAGTTTTGAATTTACCAGCACCCAATCCTGAGCAGCAATACGCGCTTGATGGTAAACACCCTTCCGCGCCTGCCATTCTGAAAAATCAAAAGCATCGGGATTCGGCGGGGCGGCCATTTGTTCGGCAGAGGCCCTGAACTGTATTTCCTGGCCCGGTAATAGCCCGACACTGAGGCTATCCGTGGGTAAATAGAGGAGTAATTGTCCTGTACAAGTAGAGGATGTAGTCTTCGTAGTATCGTTGATCGCTTGGATATGCACACTCAAGCGTACCCGATCAGGGCCAATACGCAACTGTCCTACCTTTCCCGACCAGTTGAGCATGGTATCCTCTCTAAAAGCAGGTTGTTGAGAAAAATGCGAGGGCTGTGTGAGTTCATACTGCTGTTGCACCAGAAAAATGCCAAAGCATAAGCACCAAAAGACCGTCAGCAGGCTCCACAACCGGTTTTTCGGAACAGATAGCGACTGCCAGCCATACATCAACAACAAGCTAGCTCCGAGAACTAGCCCTCCAGCGAATAAAAACGCTCCGATGATCGGTAAGAAATGATAGCCAACAAAAATCCCCAGCCCAAAAGGCAGCAACAGACGCAAGAGTGGAATTTCTCGCCAGGGTATTTTCTGCGCAGCAGGCATCATGGAGGATTGCAACTAATTTAGACGGGCCTGAATTTAGCCTTTTTTTCAAAGCTTTTGCAAATCTAACGACTACCTAGTGTACAAATAACACTAAATGGGCCATCTACAGGTTTGTTTAACATGAAGAATTATTACCTTAGCCCTTGGTTAAGCTACGCAAAGCATAGCGACGAACAAACAGGATACGTGAAAAATCTTAATACCTATTTCAAGTCGGCTTTTACAGTCGATAATGTGATCTTCGGATTTGATGAAAGTGATCTTAAGATATTACTGATCAAACGGCAGGAAGAACCATTTAACAATCATTGGGCCCTTCCTGGTTATTTTGTCTTACACGATGAAGATCTGAACACAGCTGCCCGGCGAGTGCTTAAACAACTAGCGGGTATTGACAACGTTTTCCTTGAGCAAGTCAAGAGTTTTGGCGCGGTAGACCGGCATCCCGTGGGGCGGGTAATTACGGTGGCGTATTATTCACTGGTAAAAATTGCCGATTTCAATCCCAAACCAGACAACGACGTCGCTAAAGAAGTCCGGTGGTTCAGGGTGTCGGATATTTCTGACCTGGACTTGGCCTTTGATCATGAAGAGATGATCAATGTTTGCTTTCAAACCCTCAAAAGGCAGGTACGCATTCGCCCTATCGGATTTGAGTTGCTGCCCCCTAAATTTACGCTTACCGAATTACAACACCTCTATGAGGCTATTTTGGAAACGGCATTGGACAAGCGTAATTTCCGCAAAAAAATCCTTTCGATGAACCTCTTGATTGATTTAGAGGAAATGCAGGAAGGTGTTGCCCATCGCCCCGCCA
Source organism: Lewinella sp. LCG006 (assembly GCF_040784935.1). Taxonomy (GTDB): domain Bacteria; phylum Bacteroidota; class Bacteroidia; order Chitinophagales; family Saprospiraceae; genus Lewinella. The sequence continues at coordinate 587,811 of NZ_CP160680.1, forward strand.
AGCTTTATATGTTTGATAGCCAAACTTACGAAGAGTTTCTTCAGGATGGTTTTTCTTTTGAGGTGAAAGAAAGCAAACGCAAAGATCCCAAACCTTCGCTATCTAATTAATTCCGCCATTCATTCCCGTTGCTGTCCAAGAGTACCAATTGGATGGCCTCATTTCCTGGTGTTTCCAGAAAGTCATTGATCAATTGATCTATCTGGGTGGATTCGCCGGTGTATTTCATCATGACGGCCACCAGGTTATTGGTCGTTGGGGCGTCTTTAAATTCCGTAATATCTCCGATGTTGCTTATTGAAAAGTAGCCATAATACCCCTTGCTAAGATCGAGTGTGGTGCCCAAACTATTGAGTGCTTCCACTAAATCTGCTATGCGGTTGGCTTCTTCTGCATTGTTATGAACCAGGTAGCCCCAAAAAGCATTTCGGGGTATTCTCTTTAGTTCTGTATGCAGCCAGGTGATACCGTTCTCTTCCTGCATGACCACCTCATAACCCTCTTCCGTTACCGTCAGCGTTCCTGCATTGCTCACCACATCCTGGAGTTCAATGGTAAGGGTGTAAACATCTGGGTTAGCATCGGTCACCAATTGAGCACCGGAAGCAGGCGCAGGACCAGGATCGCAAACTTCAGGGTCTAGAATATCGTAAAGAGTAAGACTGATATTGCGGCCCGTGCGATTGTAGTTGCTAAGAATTTTGGTATTCAGGCAGTTTTCATCCTCTATGGTGTACATCTGTAGCTCCAGATTGGAAGCGGTATTCCCTCCCAGGATTTGCCACAAATCAAGGCTAAACTCCTTGTCCACTAAAGGTACAATGATCGGATCATTGAGGTTTTCCAACTTGCAGCCAGAGAAGGCTAGGGCCAAAGTGAAGAGGGCAAACACCACACGGCGATTCTGAGACATAAGCTAAAAGATTGTTGATGCATTAATTGGGGGTGACCATCTCAGAGTGCGCGTCAAAAATCTACTAAACAAACGCCCTTACATTTACTTCGCTGCTTAGCTAGAGGTAAATTTATGGAATAAATTAATACTTCAGCCTCCCATCATGTATCCGTTGGGCATAATCTTTAGCAAAATAGGTAATGATCACATCTGCCCCAGCACGGTGGATGCTCACTAAGGTTTCGGGCATGGCTTGTTCGTAATCCAACCAGCCATTGCGGCAAGCAGCCAAAAGCATGGCACATTCACCGCTGACATGGTAAGCCGCTATGGGCAATTCACTTTCGTACTTTAGCAGCGTGATGATATCTAAATAATTGAGCGCAGGCTTGACCATCAGAAAATCGGCTCCTTCGGCGGTATCCAGCCTGGCCTCGCGGAGGGCTTCCTGCGCGTTGGCGGGGTCCATCTGGTAAGTCTTTTTATCCTTGGGGATATCGGCATCTTCCCGCGGGGCACTATCGAGTGCCGCCCGAAACGGACCGTAAAAAGCACTGGCATACTTGGCGGTATAAGACATGATCCCCGTTTGGGTAAAACCAGCATCGTCTAAGGCTTCCCGCAGGTAACCTACCCTGCCATCCATCATATCACTGGGCCCCAGTATATCGAAGCCTGCCTCGGCCTGCGCTACGGCCATTTTTGCCAAAATTGGTAGAGACGGATCGTTGAGAATTTGCCCCTTCCCCACCAGGCCATCATGCCCGTCGATGCTATAAGGGTCCATTGCTACATCACTGATCAGGCAGATCGTCGGAAACCGCTCCTTGATAGCGCGTGCAGCCTGCAAGTAGAAGTTTTCAGGATCGTAACTGTAAGTAGCTACTTTGTCTTTAAGTTCGTCGGGAACCGCAGGGAAAAGAATAAAGTTATTGATCCCCAATTGCTGACAAGCCGCCATTTCTTCCAGCATCAAATCGATGCTCCAACGATAGGTACCAGGCAGGGAAGAAACTTCTGTTTTTACGCCCTTGCCGGGAACTAAAAAAAGAGGTTGCACCAATTGGGAAGGACTGAGACGGGTTTCCCGAACCATTCCCCGAATAGCCGCAGAGCGGCGGTTGCGACGTGGACGCTGAAGCATTTTTCTTTATTTTTTTGGCTGTTGTGTGATGAGGTTTGCCTTTCTGTATCCCCAAAAAGTAAGAAAAACCAAGGCAAGCATCATTGTACCAGGTACTTAGTATAGGGTATAGGGATTTTTATCCCCCATCAGGGCACTATACCAAATACCGTCTACTTTTACCTCCCAATAAGAGGTTTAAAGTATTGGGCTGCAAAATTAAGGATAATGAATGGGAATCGGGAGGAGCGATCAAATTTACACCTCCTGCAACAATTCCGATTTCCCACTTCCTACCTCCGACTTCTCCTTGCTTCTTCGTCTCAAATATCCAACCATCAACCCCACAACCATCAAACCAACCAACCAACCATACCAGGGGAAACCAGCCTCCATGGGCCTTGGATTGCCCAAAAGCTGGAAACCCGCCCAATAGACGGGGTGTGCTCCTCGGGGGTCGGCGTTTTGCAGGTAGCTTAATTTCGCTTGCTGAAGGGCCGTGCGCTTATCTTGGCCTTTGTTTAGGAAAGTATAAAACCCTTCCACCAGATCGCAATTCGCGCTTTCGTTGACTTGCCAAAGCGTGTTCACCACCGAGCGGGCACCAGCATAGTGGAAGGCCCGGGCCAGGCTGATGACACCTTCGCTGTTGTAGAGGGTTCCCAGCGCTGTTTCACAGGCACTGAGGATGACCAGCTCCGTTTCCAGATCATACAAATAGAGGTCTTTGGCAAAGAGGGAATCGTAGCCGCCAGCACCGTCGCTGAAAACGATAAAAGAGAAATCACCTTGCTCGGGATTGGCCTGCGCGTGGGTAGCCAAATGCAGAAGTCGATAGCGTTTTGCCTGGGCTTGCAGCTGTTCAATGGTAGCACTATTCCCTAAGAAAAGATTGCCGGAAGCCTCCCCAATAGCAGACTCCAACAAATCGGCGCTACAAGATAAGGCCGACCAACCCGACTGCCCGGAGAAAGCGGGGGCAAAACCTCCCATTGCTCCCTGGTGGCGTGGCAGCTGTAGCAAGGCCCACTGCAAGCTGGCGGCGTAGGTATAACTGACCGGATAGTCTCGCAGGAGGTAGGGATAATCATTGAAAGGGGTGCCCGCCGCTACCTCCTGCGTGAGCAGTGCCTCAAAAGGCAACAAATCCAGCATTCCACTGGTGACGAGCAAGAGTGATTTCCCTTCGGTACCTTGCAGTACTGGTGCCAGCAACTCCTGGTACAAGCGATAAGCCTCGCGCTGGTAATCGGCCGCAAGTTGGGTACGGTCTGCACCGGGCATCTGGTAGTGCTCGATAGCTCCCCGCCAGGCGAGTATTCGTGGAGTGAGGTTCTCCGGCCGGGAGAGTTTTTGGAGCTGAATCCCTTTGCGGTCTATTTTGAAGACGAAGATGGCTTCTTCTCCCAGGAAATATTCGATCAATTGTTCCTTGCGGCCCAGCATTTGTTGGAGCTGCGCCAGCGTGGGTACTTCATCCGCGTACTTGAGTTGATAATAGCGGGGGTGGCGACTTTCCAGGGCCTGTAGCCAGTTGCGTATGGCGTCCTGTGCACCGAGGAGGGTTTGCTCGGCCGCCTGGAGGGTGCTGTCGGCCACGCCTTCTTCGCTGCGCAGGCGGAAGAGTTCCTCTTGGGCCTTGCTGACGGCGCGTTGCAGCTCGCCTTCTTCGGCCAATTCCTCCTCACTGATGCCCGCCTGTGCGGCGGCTTTACTCGCCCGGAAAGCTTCGCGCAGGAGACTACTCCGGTTGCGCTCCGCAAAAACGAAGGCCTGGTAGAGCAGCGCTTTGTTGTGCGTTTTTTCGTAAAGCTGATAGGCTACTCGAATGGCATTTTCGCTTTGCTCGCGGCTTTCCTCCAGGTTAAAGAGTTTGGAGCTTTCGTAGAGGTAGCTTTGGCGCAAGGCCTGTTCTACGGTATGCATCAGTTCGTAACAGGCCAGGGCTTGCTCTAGGTAAAAAGTATTGGGTTGCGCTTTGTTCCATTCCTGGTAAACCGTGGCCATGCCCCCCAGTGCTTCCATAATGGTATTTTCGGCGTAGCAAGCTTCAGGAGAAGGGAGATCGTGTTGTCCTTTGGGGGAATAATTGTAAAGCACCGATTGGAGGGCGAGCTGGAACTGGGCGAGGGATTTGGGGTAATCCTTCATCTTTGAAAAGAGCAACCCCTTTTGGACGTAATGCTTGCCGAATTCTCGGCGTTGGGTGTTTTGGTAATAAAGTTGGAGGTGGTGAAATTCTTGGTCCAATGCGGTTAAGGCAGCTTTGAAGTCGCCTTGTTCGGCGTGGAGAAAGGATTGCTTTTTAAAAACATGAGAAAATAAGAAATGAAGTGTAGGATATGGATTATCTAGTTTTTCTTCAATTTCCAGTAATTGCAGCGCTTTTGAAAGTGCACTTTCTGCTTCAACAAATTTTCCATCAGCAAAAAAAGAATCTACGAAATTGGTATACAGTAGTGCTTTAGTAGTTCTAGAAACTCCCTGTAAACTTATTCCTGCTTGGTATGCCTTCATGGAAGCTTCCAAATGCCCCCAATTTTGGCACAAAAGCCCAAGATCATTGTATCCTTTAGCTGCTGAATCAAATTGCTTCAACTCAATCATTACAGAGATATATTCCTTTAACATCGTCTCGCCAGCAGAGTAATCTCCTAGTCGGGTATAGATATTACCCAATTCTTTAAAGATATACCTAGCAACTTTATCTTCGCGCAATTCTGTTTTGGGAAGATATTGAAGCGCAAACTCGTAGGCATTTCGAGCTTTTTGATACTCTCCTAATTCCACATAATAATTGTACCCAACCTGTACATATAACCAAGCCGCTTTTGATTTTTCCTCTTCGGAGAAAGGCTTTCTCCATAATTTATCAGGAATAGCATTAATGAAAATTCGCTCTGCTATCTTAGGCTGGCCTTCTTTTCTAAATTGAGTGCCAACTGATTTTATCAAATCCAGAAATAGGTACAAGCTATCAATTTGCTCTAAATGAGCTAAAGCGGATTCAGTTTTCGTTAAAGCAAGATCAAAATTTTGTTGCTTCACTAGTTCTACAATATGATCTACTGTGGCCTGGTATTCATTCTCCAGGTTGAGGGCACGCAGAAATGTTGTGCCGAATAGCATCACAATAAGGCATAAGCAGGAAACCCTTTGTAAGTGATTCAAAGTAGATAAGCTTTAGTAAAAAAAGAAAAAATTTCGACTCGTTTCGTTACACCGATTGATTTCGCCGGATTAACCAAATGATGATTAGAATAGCCAGTAGAATCAGTAACAACCAAATCCACCAAGGCCAAGCGGGGGGATTGGGGTCATCGGCACAATCTCCTACAGTACACTGCAAAACCGCTCCTCCTTGAGTATCCGCTGTTATCATGCTTACCGCAACGGGAACCGTACACACAGGATCGTTACTCAAATTATCAAAGCGAATGCAGGCATAAATAGAATCGAGCAAGGCCGGCTCAATACTGCTGTACATGTGAAACTGCACATTTGCAAAAGTACGAGGGTCACCCACGCCATGTAGTGGTGTTCCTTCGATACCAAAATTGAGCAATTCCCAACGGATACTGTCATCACTCAATTTAATCATAGAAATCTGATCCGCAGGGCCACCATAGGGATGGTACTTAACGGGCGTAACCACAATGTCATCTGCACTGACCCCAGCTGGTAACTTAATATCCATGTAGATATTACTGGTTTCGCCGAAGCCGGTATTCTCACACTGTACCGTGGTAAAAATCTGGTACCGATCACTTTTTGCGGGGCACGCACAGGCTTCCATGATCATAAAGTTGGGGTCGTGTGATTTGACGAGGCTGGCGGTAGAGGTATAATAATCCAATATTATGGATGCTCCGCTCTGAGGCGAGAAGAGGTCACTACTGGTCACGGTACTATCTCCGTTTTGTGTATAAAGCCGGACGCTGTCTGGAAGAATACCTTGGGCCAGTCCACCCACAAAAGTACTGAGTCCCAAATTAGACAACTCTTGCTGTAAACTTTCCGGCGTCAAAACAGGATAACCATTGTCATCCGAGAAGGTACCCAGTGCTACGGCAAAGTCCATTTCCGCTTTTACTGTTGCGTCAAATACATCCATCATCGCTTCATTTCCTTCCATATCCACGAAATAGTGTACTTCTTCTCCGGGAGCCAGGTTGAAAATCTCCGCCAACAGTAAGCCTTTGTACGCTGTATTTACTGGCCCTAATTTTGAATAATGGAAAGTAGTGGTGCTCCCCACATCCGGGCGATGGAACATATTTTCCCGAATTTTAAAATCACTGAACTCCGGTAACTTGGTTACTTCTGTTTTTGATACCGTACGTAGTTGACCATTATACAAGAAGAAGAGTTGTCCACTAAAAGGTGCATCACTAGGGTTTTTTACGGAAAGGATAGAAACAAAGGGATCACCGGGTTTCACCTGTACATTACGAAGTATTTTTAGATAACGGTTAGAATCTACGACTGTTTTATTGGTGATAGAACCGGAAGCAGGAGGTATGATTGGCCCAGTCCCCGTAAGTGGTGGCTCTTCTGGATCACTGTAAGCACCATTAGAATAAGCCCGCGCAAAATAATTCTGCACCTGCGTAGAAGCAGCCGGCCCATAAAGGTGCTTAAAACTCTCTTTCTCCTGGCTTTCGCCAAACAGGAAATTACCGTCTCCAAAAATGAAGAGGTGCTTGTAGAAGGCTGGGGTAGCATTGAATTTTGTCTTGGAAACCAGCGCCGGTAGCTCGATATTAAAGACCGTCGAATCGCCGGGAGCCGGGGTGTAATCGACTGCTTCGAGCAGCTGTGCGGAAAGGGATATGCTAAAAAAGAAAAAGAGGCTTAAGGCCAGGAGGAGGTGCTTACAGGTTTTCATAGTTGCTGAGTTTTTGGTATTACGGAGGTGTTTCGATTGCATTGAAAGTGTAACCCTTAGCTAATATACTAAATTACAGTAATTTAGTATATTAAAGCTATAGTATCCTGACAACGACGGTAGTCATAAATATGCCTGTCGGATGGTACTGTAGCAATTTTCACTTTAACAGGTTGTATATAGCTAAAATTAGAATAGCTGATGATAACGTAAAGATAAAGGAGGAATTCGCAGAAGGGAAACCAAAATTGAATATTTCTTTGAGTTCCTAAAAAACAAAACAACACCACAAAACACTATCTATCAAATATTTAATAAAATAAAATCCCATATCCTAAACAAAGAAAAACACTCAAAACTTCACCCCCACCGCCACACTCACCGTCCGCCCCAACAGCTGTAGCTCATTGCCCAATAGGACGTTTCGATTATTTTCTTCTGGTAGGGAATAGATGCGCTGCCGATAAAGGGTGTTTGCGCGATCCAGCAAATTGAAGACCCCAAGGCTTCCATACACTTCACCTTTCTCCATAGGATAGGTATAGCGAGCTGATACATCCACCCTATGGTAAGCAGGTATCCGCCGCAGGCTACTCACATTGCGCTCTCTGCGGTCGTTGGCTAAGTCGGAAACAGCGAGATCCAGATACGGGCGTCCACTGGCAAAAATATAGACCCCGCTCAGCGACCAGCGCTGGTATTCGTATTCATTGACCCATTGTAGCTGGTGGGGGCGATCATCCTGGGCAGCGTAGGAAGCTCCCCGAAACAACTCGTTGAAGGTGCGCCGCGAACGACTCAGCGTATATGCCAGCCAGGTACTGTAATGGCTCCAGCGTTGGCTGATCAGCAGGTCTAAACCTACCACTTTGCCTGTGCCTTGAGAAACCTGGTAAAAGGCATTGCCATTGGCCACGCCCCCTGGCCCGCTGAACTCATTCAGCACAGTGGTGTGCTCAAGTACTCCGTTGCTGTGTTTATAATATGCTTCAGCGTCTAGCAAAAAATCACCCTTGCGAAACGTAAAACCCAACATTCCTTGTGTACTGTTCCCCACCGGAAATTGCTCCCCATCGGCCAATGTCCAAATTTCGAAGTTGCGACCATAGCGGTTTTCGTGGTAATACCTTCGCAAAAATTGGTAGTAATGATTTACAGCACCTTTTAGTCGCCAAGCATCATTAGCCTGGTAGCCAAACTGGAAACGTGGTGAGGGGTACACTGCTGCCGTCGCACTGTAATAGGTGGCATGTAGCCCCGCTTCCAGAAGCCACTTTGTCTTTTCCCATTGATAGGAGGCAAATAAGCCCAGCTGATCTTCACGACCATCATTAGCTAATAAGGTAGCCGTATTATTTGCAGCAATCTGTAGGCTTACTGCTTCCTGGCTCCCCTGTAGCCCAAATGCTATTTTTTGCTGATCATCAAGTTGGTAATCGTGGCTCCAATTAAAACGCCAACCTTCCAAATCGTTGTTCCTGGTATTTTCGTTGATCAAAAACAAAAAGTCTCCATTCAGTTGTTCACGGATAAGCTCTGTACTCGTAATTTCAGCAATGCTGAAAGAGGAGTAGCCCAGGGTCAATTCACTACGCCACGACTCACTCCATACTTGTTGCCAGCGAAAGCTGTAAGCGGCGTTAGCCCAGTCGCTATTTTCCCGAAAACGGGTTGTATTTGTAATCAAACGCCCTTGGTTGCGGGTTCGAAAAGCAAGGTCATAATCATAATCATAGTGATCTTCACTACGGTAAGCATTAAAATCAAAGTACGTTTTTTCGCTGGCTTGCCACGCCCATTTCACATTGGCATCATAAAAACGGTAGGCCGGCTGCACTTGTATCTGACGGGATTCCTCAATCAAGTCCAGAAGATTGCCATTTCCTAAATCAACCTCCTGGTTCAAAACGCCAAAAAGATCGTTCTTCGCCAGGTTATTGAGGCTTGATCGACCGCCAATTTGTAGTTCCATGTTGTTGGTCAGCTTCAATCGCGTACTGGCATTCGCAAGCAAACTACTCAACTCTATTTGAGTAGCGTGATGTGCTGTCGTCATCGGGTACGAATCCATCACTACCACCGAAGAGGTACGCCCACCGTAGCTGATGGGGTAAGTGTTTTTATACAACTTTACCGAACTCACCAAAGCTCCGTTGACGGCACTAAAGGCGCCGAAAAAATGATCAACGCCGTAAAGCAACATCCCATCCCAGAGGAGGAGGTTTTCTTCGGCATTGCCACCCCGAACTTGCAAAGCCGCGGAGCCATCATTGAAAGCCGCTACGCCTGGCAAGAGCTGTAAATTGCGCAAAACATCGGTAGCTCCACCCAAGCTAGGGAGTTTGTCGTTCGGCCGAATGACCATCGCCTGTTCCCCCGGGGCCAACCCCAGGGTGGCCGCCTCATCAGTGACGATGATAACGGCCCCAATTGACTGGGGCAAAGCAGCTAAGGTAAATACGGCCTGGGTAGCTTTTCCTACCTTTAATTGTTGTGGTTTATAACCCAAATAGCGGGCTTCCAACCAAAGATCTCCCTTGATGGTGTCAGGACAAGAAAAGCGAAAATTACCCGCTTCGTCTGTGACCGTTCCTTTGTTCAGTTGAGGACTAAAAACAGTAGCGTATGCCAGTGGTTCGCCAGTGGTTTCGTCCTTGATATGACCGTTTAGCTGGTAGTAAGTAAGTGCTGGCGCAAGCTCGGAAACCACTTTAGGTCGGATCAAAATCTGCCCCTCGCTAATGGTAAGGTATTCCAAACCGGATTGCGCCAAGATCTGATAAAAAGAACGCACGACTTCCTCTTCTTGCAAGTGAATACTGACGCTCTTGCCCCGTACAATAGCCGGATCAAAAGCCAGAAGCAAACCGTATTTATCCCCAAACACTTGAAACACCTCCTCTAATGGTGTAGCAGAAAAATTTTCCGTCACCCGCTGCTGTGCTAGCAGGGGTAAAGCACTGAATATTAGCAAAAAAAGCGGGAGTAATGAAACAAACATAGGTCGCGTAGACCTGCCTGCCAGCAAGCTGGCCTTGCAGGCAAGGGCACAGGGACGCAGAGGTATTTCTTCTTTGATCACCTTCGGTGATCGTCGAAAGCTCTTCTGAGTTATCAATAAGTCAGGCATTAATTAAGCGTTATTGGCCATTGGCACTGATCGTCACTTGCTGACCAGTCACTGAAAATTGCAAATTCAACGGCCAGCATACGGTTTGCAGTGCTTGTTCGAGGTCATTGCTCTTGAAAAAGCCTGCGTACTGGCGTTTTGCAATCTCCGCTGGATACTGCACATCAATGGCGTACTGGCGTTCTAGCGCGGCAAAGACCTCAGCCAAAGGTACATTATCGAAGTAATGAATTTGATCTTGCCAAGCAATATCATTGCGGTTGCTAATTGGGCGTGCTTGTAATTTACCGTCTTGCAGGAACACCCCCTCCTGAGGAGTCAGAATAGTCGTTTCTCCGGTGCTGGTGGTGACTTTCACTTTACCAGTGTAGCAGTTTACACGAAAGATTCCTTCGCGTGCTTCTACATTAAAGCTGGTACCCAATACTTCTACCTGCCCCAATGAGGTTTTTACAATAAAGGGGCTACCTTTCTTTACTTCAAAGAAGGCTTCCCCTTCCAGTAGGATGGTTCTTTCTTTTTTCCAGTTGGCAGGGGTGTAAGTCATGTTCGAAACTGCATTCATGCTTATCACCGATCCATCTGGCAGTATTTTTTTTGAGATTTCTTTACGTGCAGTACTTGCTATTACTGGTGTCGCTACGGTGGCGTTGGTCCACCACCAACCTGCGGCTATTAATAGTGCTATGCTTGCAGCTGCCGCCAATATCCACATGGTACGACGTCGCTGGGGTAGCTGCTCAATTTGTGCTTCAGTTGTAGCGGCATCGATCGCGTTCCAAAGGTTTTTCTTACGCTCCTCACCTAGTGAAGGCACCTCCCATTGCACCGAAGCGACCAGTGCTCGAGCGGTTTCCACCTTCTCCAACTGGTCCGGATGAGCAGCCAGCCACGCCTTCCATGCTGGGGCATTAGCAGAGGCTGCGCCGCGAACCCACTGAAGAAATGCGTCTTCCTGGGCGAGGTCTTCTGGTGTATATGTTAAGTAATCTTGCTTCATATCTTGTACCTTCTACCTTTATAAGGCAGCAGTGAATCGTTTTGTACTTATTTATAAAGGAAAAAAATCAACAAGAGGCCCAATAATTGACGCAGTGCCTTCATCCCCGCGGAAGCGGTATTGCGTACTGACTGGTAATTGATACCCAAAACGGTGGCAATATGCTGATAGTCCATTTCCTCAAAATACCGGAGGTATAAGATTTCTCGCTGCCGCTCACTCAACAAACTCAGGGCCTTACCCACTGTTTGCTGTTGGGTTACTGTTTCCTCAGCTTCCAGCAATACCTCGTCTGCCGCTGCTGTATGGGCATTTACATCCACAACCTTCAAATGGCGCGCTGTCCGGTTTTCTCCTTGCTTTAGGTGCCGGATAATTTTGCGCCGCAGCGCCACCAATAAGTATTGCCGGATAGCATCTGTATCCCCGAGCGTAGCGCTGTTTTTCCACAACTCAATAAACAGGTCCTGAATACTATCTTCCACCAAAGCCTGATCCGCGGTTATCTGGCAACCATACTTAAACAGGGCATCTACCTCTTGCTGATAGATCGCTGCCAAAGCTTTTTTATCCCCAGCTTTTAGGGCCCGCCACAATTGTTGATCATTGGTCATCGGTGCAAATAGACAATAAAATAAGTATCAGGTTTAACTTCTGTAATGGGCTAAAACTACACATTTGTCTGCAAATGACCCGCTTCAGGGCAGCATTTCAATCATTCGTGAAAAAAAATCAAAAAAAATCAAAAAAGCATGAGTACACTTTTCCACCCTGCGGTCTTATAGGGATGAAAAGCATAATTTTCATCCAAAAAACAAAAGAAAATGCAAATTCAAAAAAAATGGTTTTTCCCATTATTGCTCCTACTACCTTCCTTGCTCTTCTTTACAGCTTGTGAAAAAAGTACTACCCAAGACGATGAAACCCTGACCACCGAAGAAGTGACCATCCAGGCCCTGACCATCATGGAAGAATCCGGCGAAATGGGATGTGGTGCTTGCTTCAGCCTTGTTTACCCGGTAACGGTTTTATTTCCCGACGAGACTGAAGTAACCGTGGCCAGTCGTGAAGAACTTCGGGAAGCAATTGCAGCTTACATCGAAGCTAATCCACCACAAAACAACCGCCCCTTCCGTCCATTACGCGGGTTCCGC